>NZ_SMKO01000153.1 GCF_004348685.1 Nonomuraea deserti
CCCTCCCGCCGAGCCCCCGACCCTGTGGGAGAACCCGAAGCTGGAGATGTCCGCGGGCAAGGCCATGGCGCAGGCCGGGCACGCCGCCCAGCTCGCGTGGTGGGCCTGCGACGCGGACGCGGCACCGGCGGATGCACGCGCACCTCTGCCGTGCGGTGCCCGATCGTGCGCCCCGGCAGCGCGAGCGTACGCCGCCACTCGGCGCCCCGCGCCCGGCGCACGACCTTGCGGATCTTGCCGGTGGACTGCCAGGCGTGCAGCTCGGCGGCCCACTCGCCCGGGTCGGCCAGCAGGCTCAGCACGGCCATGGCGGCGGCTTCCAGGGCGTCGGTACGCTCGGGGGGCGCGGCCCGCTCGATCCTGACGACCAGGGGCAGGACGTACAGCTCGGTGTTCATCGCTCTCTGAGGTTCATCGCTTGCTCGGGTTCGTCGCTTGCTCGGGTTCGTCGCTTGCTGGGGTTCGTCGCTCCCTAGCATGCCCGATCACCAGGGACATGCCGGCGGCCACCAGGCAGAGGGCGCCGGCGGCGTACCAGGCGAGGTCGTAGGCGCCCAGGTGGTCGCGGGTGAGGCCGGCTCCGAACGCGGCGATCGCGGCCCCGACCTGGTGCGCGCCGAACACCCAGCCGAACACGACGGCTCCGTCGGCTCCGTAGACGCGCCGGCACAGGGCGACCGTGGGCGGCACGGTCGCCACCCAGTCCAGGCCGTAGAAGATGATGAAGATCAGCATGCTCGGCTCGGTCGTGGCCGCGAACAGGCCGGGCAGCACCATCAGGGAGAGCCCGCGCAGCCCGTAGTAGACCCCCAGCAGCACCTTCGGGTCCATCTTGTCGCTCAGCCAGCCGGAGGCGACCGTGCCGACGATGTCGAAGATCCCGATGACCGCCAGGAGGCTCGCGGCGACGGGCTCGGCCATGCCGTGGTCGTGGGCGGCGGGGATGAAGTGGGTGCCGACGAGGCCGTTCGTGCTGGCTCCGCAGATCGCGAAACCGCCCGCCAGCAACCAGAACGGCCGGGTCCGCGCCGCCGCGGCGAGCACGGTGACGGCCCTGACGGCGGCGTTGGCCGTGCTGGGCGCCGCACGCACCGCGCCGGGCTGCGCGCCCAGCGCCGTGGTGCCGACGTCCTCGGGCCGGTCGCGCAGCAGCCACCACACGAACGGCACCACGGCCAGCGCGGCCGCGGCCACGGTCAGCGAGGCGAACCGCCATCCCGGGCCCTGCGCGAGATGCGCGAGCACGGGCAGGAAGACGAGCTGCCCGGTGGCGCCGGCCGCGGTCAGCACGCCGATGACCAGCCCGCGGTGGCGTACGAACCAGCGGTCCACCACCGTCGCGGCGAACACCAGCGCCATCGACCCCGTGCCGAGCCCGACCAGCACGCCCCAGAGCAGCAGGAGGTGCCAGCTCGCCGTCATCAGCACGGTGAGCCCGCTGCCGCAGGCGATCAGCAGCAGCGCCACGGCGACCACGCGGCGCATGCCGAAACGGTCCATCAGGGCGGCGGCGAAGGGCGCGGTCAGGCCGTAGAGCACCAGGTTGATCGAGACGGCCAGCGAGATCGTGCCGGCCGACCAGCCGAACTCCTCCCGCAGCGGGGTGATCAGCACCCCGGGGGTGGCGCGGAACCCGGCCGCGCCCAGGATCGTCACGAAGGCCACGGCCGCGACGTACCAGGCCCGGTGCAGCCCGCGACGGGTGGGGGTGGTGCTCAAGGTCATGCGCCCATCCTGGTCGACCTCCTCGCGCGGCCACGAGTGGCCGAAAAGCCAATATGTGAAAGAATCGAGCCATGACTCATCGGATCGCGGTGGTGGTGCTGGACCACTTCGCCCCGCTCGACCTCGGCGTGCCCGGCCAGGTGTTCGGGAGTGCCCGCGACGCGGACGGCGAGCGGCTCTACGAGGTGGTGACCTGCTCCGAGGGTCGCATGCCGGTGCGCTGCTCGGCCGGCTACACCGTGCAGCCCGACCACGACCTCGACGTGCTCGACACGGCCGGCACGGTCCTGGTGCCGGGCATCCACGGAGGCCGGGCCCTGGCGCAGGGCATGATCTCGGAGCGGCTGTCGGCGGCTCTGCGAGGGCGGCCGCGCACGATGTCGATCTGCACGGGCGCGTTCGTGCTGGCGGCCGCGGGCCTGCTCGACGGGCGGCGGGCCACCACGCACTGGCTCTGGGCGGAGCGCTTCGGCGCGCTGTTCCCGCAGGTGAAGCTGGATCCCGACGTGCTCTACGTGGACGACGGCGACCTGCTGACCTCGGCCGGGGTGGCGGCGGGGATGGACCTGTGCCTGCACGTGATCAGGCGCGACCACGGCAGCGAGGTGGCCAACCGCGTCGCCCGCCGCTGCGTCATGCCGCCCTGGCGGGAGGGCGGCCAGGCGCAGTACGTCGACCGGCCGCTCCCGGACGGCGACGGCGACGGCACGGCGGCCACCCGCGCCTGGATGCTGGCCAACCTCGACTCCCCGCTCGATCTCAACGCGCTGGCCGCGCACGCGAGGATGAGCGTGCGCACGTTCACCCGGCGCTTCCGCGAGGAAAGCGGCGTGAGCCCGGCCAAGTGGCTCACCCGGCAGCGCGTGCAGCACGCCAGGCACCTGCTGGAGACGACGGATCTGGGGGTCGAGGAGGTGGCCAGGCGGGCCGGCTTCGGCACGGCGGTCTCGCTCCGCCAGCACCTGCACGCGGCCGTGGGCGTCGCGCCGCTGGCCTACCGGCGTACCTTCCGGCGCACCTGATCGGCCGCTCGCCGCAGGGCCTCGAGATCCCGGGCCGTTCCCCGCCTAGAATCGGCGCCAACGATCGACGTCCGAAGGGTCGTGACATGTCCGAGGTTGACCGCTTACCTTCAGAGATCAACCCTCACGTCCCCAGCGTCGCCCGCATGTACGACTACTATCTCGGCGGCCGCGACAACTTCCCCGCCGACCGCGAGGCGGCCGAGAAGATGATCGAGATCGGCCGCCGGATGGGCAACGACACCCGGCAGATCGCGCTGGCCAACCGCGCATTCCTGCGACAGGCGGTGCGCGTGATCGCCGAGGCCGGCGTGCGCCAGTTCGTCGACATCGGCGCCGGGCTGCCCACCCAGGACAACGTGCACCAGGTGGCCCACCGGCACGCCCCCGGCTCCCGCGTCGTCTACGTCGACAACGACCCGATCGTGTTGTCCCACGCCCGCGCGCTGCTGGCCAGGGACCCCGACGTCATCGCGGTGGAGGGCGACCTCAGGGACCCCGACGCGATCCTGGACGACCCGCGCGTCACCGGGCGCATCGACACGGCCGAGCCGTACGCGGTCCTGCTCGTCGCGGTGCTGCACTTCGTGCCCGACGACGACGAGGCCGCCAGGATCGTCGCCCGCGTCAGGGAGCGGCTGCGGCCCGGCGGCCATCTGGTGCTCTCGCACCTGTACGCGGGCAACGCCGCGGCCGACGTGACCGACGCGGGCCGGTCGGTCTACCGCGGCACCACCGCCGGCGGCCTGGCCGGCCGCGATCACGGCCAGATCGCCGCCTATTTCGACGGTCTCGACCTGATCGGCCCCGGCGTCGTCCCGGTCGCCGAGTGGACGCCCGACGCCTCCCCCGACGGCCCGTACGACTACGTCAGGCCGGGCATCCTCGCCGGCGTCGGCCGCGCCTGATCCGGGTCGCTCAGCGCCGTTCCTGCGCGTAGGGCACGCCCGCGCTCCTCGACCTGAGCAGAATAACCAGCGCCTCGCCCAGCAGGCCGACGCCGATCGACATCGGCATGGACCTGGCCTCGGCGTTCATGCCGGCCGCCACCGCCAGCGCGCCCACGCCGAAGCCGGCCACGAGCGTCAGCGCCCAGACCACCAGCGTCTTCCCCGTGTAGCGCTGCCACAGGACGCCGCCCTTGGGGAACACCTCGGTGGTGGCGGCGCGCACGGCCCCGAAGACGACGCCGAGCTAGGCCGTGACGGCGAGCCACAGGAGGTCCGTCGCCGACAGGTCGATCGCGCGCAGCCCGTGGATCCCGATCCCCACCAGGATGACCGGCGGCACATAGACGTCCTTGGCGACGAGCGGCTGGCCGGCCATCCGCCTGACCACGACGTAGACCACCAGGCCGATGAGCAGGCCAATTTTTAGCACATCCATGCCAAATAAAGTAGCAGGACCGTGCTATAAAGAACAACATGCCGAAAGTCGTCGACCCGGCCGCCCGCCGGGACGAAGTGGTGGACGCGGTGTTCCGCGTCGTGCGGCGCGCGGGCTTCGAGCAGGCGTCGCTGCGCAACGTGGCCGAGGAGGCAGGGCTGGCCATCGGCTCGGTCCGGCACTATTTCGACAGCCACACCGATCTGATGACGTTCGCGATGCGCGCGTCGATCGACCGGGTGAGCGCGCGGCTCGTGGAGCGGCTCGGCCCGCTGCTGGCCGCGACCGGCCGCGACCGGGGGGCAGGCAACGTGGAGCTGATGCTGTCGGAGCTGCTGCCGCTGGACGAGGCCCGGCGCGACGAGGCGGCCGTGTGGCTGGCGTTCACGACGGCGGCCCGCACCCGGCCCGAGCTCCAGCCGCTGGCGCGGGAGGCGTACGACGGCATGCGCAGGCTCGTCAGGCGGATCGTCGACGGCATCGCCCGGCACCGGCCGCTGGGCGCGGACGCCGGGGTGGAGACCGAGCGGCTGGCCGCATTGATCGACGGGCTCACCCTTGCGGGCGTGCTCCACCCCGAGCGGATGACGCCCGAGCTGATGCGCGACGCGCTACGCCGCCACCTCCAGGCGCTCGCCGAACCACGCCCTTAGCGCCCCGTCCAGCGACTCGTCGAGCCGCTCGCCGGGCGTGCCGGCCCAGGCCACGTAGCCGTCGGGACGCACGAGCACGGTGTCGGGGCCGTCGGACGCCACCACGTCGACCCGCCCGTGACGCACCCGCAGCCGCCCTGCCGGATCGAGCAGGACCGGCCTGGCGCGGGCGGCGGGCCCGGCAGGCAGGTCGGGCAGGAAGCGCCCGAGCAGCGGATGCGGCGGCGCGGGCATCGGATAGATCACGTCAGAGCCGGCCAGCAGGGAGGCGATGCGGCGCCGGGCCGCCTCGTCGTCCAGCAGCTCGCCGAACACCGCGCGCAGCGCCGTGACCTCGGCGCCGGGAGCGGCCAGCGCGAGCTGGGCCCGCGTGTGCAGGGCGACCCGCTCGGCGGCCGGGCGCCGCTCGGCCTCGTAGCTGTCGAGCAGCCGCGGCGGCGCCCATCCGCGCACCTCGGCCGCGAGCTTCCAGGCCAGGTTCACGCAATCCTGCAGGCCCAGGTTGAGCCCGGGCGCGCCCATGGCCGAGTGGACGTGCGCGGCGTCGCCCGCCACGAACACCCTGCCCGCGCGGTAACGCTCCGCCACCCGCGTGTTGCGCCCGTTCAGCCGCCTGAGCAGGTGAGGGCCCGCACTGGCGGGACCGGCCAGCGGCAGGTCGGCGCCGGTCACGCGGGCGAGGCTCGCGCGCAGTTCCGCGACGGTCATGGGCACGTCGTCGCCGGGCGCGCCGGACTCCCACTCCATCGCGCTGACCACCAGCGTCCCCGGGCCCGCCGGCATGATCGCGTACGCGCCGCGCTCGGTGCGGTGCCAGGCGTAGAGCCCGAAGGTGCCCGCGCCCGGCACCTCCATCTCGGCCCGCTCCATCCGCAGCACCGCCCCCGGAACGCTGACGTGGGCGGCGCGGCTCACGACGCCGGCCGTGACCACCCCGGGGAAGCCGATGCCGGCGAGCTTGCGCACCGTGCTGTGCGCGCCGTCGCAGCCGACGAGGTAGCGGGTGCGCAGAACGTAGGGGCCCGCGGGCCCTTCGAGGCGCAACGTGACGCCCGCGGCATCCTGGTCGAAGCCGGCCAGCTCGTGCCCGCGCCGGATCTCCGCGCCCAGCTCGAGCGCCCGCTTCTCGAACAGCTCCTCCAGCTCGGGCTGCTTGATCCCCATCCCGTGGAGCGGGTTGTCGTCCAGGCCCGACAGGTCGAGCGGCAGCGCGCCGAACACGAACGCGGGCACCGGGGCCTCCTCAGCGGCGAGGCCACGCCGGCGCAGCAGCCGCACGACCTGGCCGATGATGCCGTTGGCCTTGGGCTGGTCGCTGCGGTGCGGCAGGCGTTCGACGACGAGCGGCCGGACCCCGGCCAGGCTCAGCTCGCAGGCCAGCATCAGCCCGTTGGGGCCGCCGCCGGCGATGACGATGTCGAACTCGATGTCGCTGTCCATGTCACGGGCTCCTCAGATGGGCGGGGCGGGCAGTCCGGCCGCCAGCGCGCGCAGGGCGTCGCGCAGCAGCGGTGCGAGCGGGATCGGCGGGTCGGCGCGCAGCCAGTGGCCCACGGCCACCTGGACGGCCGCGGTCGCGGCGCCGGAGACGAGGTGGGGGTAGAGGTCACGGGAGCAGTCGGTGCCGGTGCGCTCGGCGATGGCCGCGGCCAGGGCGCCGTCGGCGGCGAAGGCGACCCGCAGCGACTCGGCCCGCAGCGCGGGCTCCCTCGACAACATCCGGATGCTCGCCAGCAACTCTGGGGGCGGCGGCGAGTGCGCGTCGCCCGCGTGCTGCTCCCACGGCTCGACCATGGCCTCCGTCAGCGCCTCCCACAGGGGCTCCTCGGGGGGCCGCGCGCGCAGCACCGCCGCCGACCGCTCGATCCGGTCGGTGTGGCGGGCGGCGATCGCTTCGTACTTGCCGGCGAAGTAGTTGTTGAACGTCCGGGGCGAGACGCCGGCCTCGGCGGCGATGTCGTCGACGCGGACGCCCTCCAGGCCGCGCTCCAGTGCGAGCCGGAGCGCGGCCGCCATCAGCGCCTCACGTGTGGCACGCTTCTTCCGCTCCCTCAGCCCGCTCATGAGAGCAGCCTAGACAAAGGTGCGGAATGCGCAAATTTGCTGATCCCGCACGAATCATGGAGAGACGAGTCTCACAACATATGGAGAGACGAGTCTCACAACATCGGGTCCGTGAGGGGGACCGCGCTGTAGTCCTCGCCCGCGACCGGGCGGATCTCGGCCCAGTGGACCCATCGGGCCCGGCGGCCGCGCGACTGCGGGGGCTCCAGCAGAAAGCCCCAGCGCGCACCCCTGGCGTCGTCGCCCCAGGCCAGCAGATAGCGCGCCTCACCGGCGCGGATCGTCACGGCATGCTCCACGATGGGCGGCCTCCAGAGCTCGGGAAGTTCTTCGGGGCTGAGATCCATGCCGACCATTATACGAAACTGTGTTCGACAACCCTAGGAGACACTCCCCACGTTCAGCACAACGTCCCTCCAGAACCCGGTACGGTGCGCAGAACACATAACATCGTCGGACCATCAATGTCAGCCTGAGAAGTCATGCTCAATTAATGAGAACCCGTTTAGCGTGTGGTAAGGCTGGTTAGCTGCAAGCTGCGGACACCCCGTAGGCGACACACCGACGCAGGGCCGCGGGATGCGGATGCGTCTACAACAAGTCAGGATGGATTTATGCGGATCTTGGTCCTCGGCGGCGACGGATACCTCGGATGGCCGACGGCTCTCCACCTGTCGCAATGCGGCCACGAGGTGGCGGTCGCCGACAACTTCGTACGCCGCCAGTACGACCTCGAGCTCGGCGTGGACAGCCTCGTTCCGATCGAGTCCCTGCACACGCGCGTCACCGCGTGGCAGGAGCGGACCGGCAAGACCATCGAGATGTTCATCGGCGACCTCACCGACGCCGACTTCACGTACGGGATGATCCGCGAGTTCCGCCCCGACGCCGTGGTCCACTTCGCCGAGCAGCGAGCCGCCCCCTACTCGATGATCGACCGCAAGCACGCGGTCTACACGCAGACCAACAACGTCGTCGGCACGCTCAACCTGCTCTACGCGATCGCCGAGATCGACCCGGAGATCCACCTGGTCAAGCTCGGCACGATGGGCGAATACGGCACGCCCAACATCGACATCGAGGAGGGCTGGCTGGATCTGGAGCACAAGGGGCGCAAGGACCGTGTGCTCTACCCCAAGCGGCCCGGCTCGTTCTACCACCTGTCCAAGGTGCACGACAGCCACAACATGGAGTTCGCCTGCCGCATCTGGGGCCTGCGCGCCACCGACCTCAACCAGGGCGTGGTCTACGGCCAGGAGACGCCCGAGACCACGCTCGACGACCGGCTGGCCACCCGGTTCGACTACGACGCCGTCTTCGGCACCGTGCTCAACCGGTTCGTCATCCAGGCCGTGCTCGGCCATCCCCTGACGGTCTACGGCTCCGGCACCCAGACCCGGGGCATCATCGACATCCGCGACACGGTCCGCTGCATCCAGCTCGCCTGCGAGACCCCTGCGGAGCGCGGTGAGTTCCGGGTGTTCAACCAGATGACGGAGTCCATGTCGGTGAGAGACATCGCCGCCACGATCTCCGAGTCCTTCCCCGGCGAGGTGACCGTCGACAACCTCGACAACCCCCGCGTCGAGAAGGAGGAGCACTACTACAAGGTGACCCACACGGGCCTGGTGGAGCTGGGCCTGGTTCCGCACCTGCTGTCCGACACGCTCATCACGTCGCTGTTCGACGTGGCCAAGCGCCACGTCGACCGGGTCCGCGAGGAGGCACTCATGCCGGGCGTCAACTGGCGCAGCCCTGGGGCGGAGCGGACCAGTGAGCGCTGAGGAGGGAGCCTTCGCCCGCGCCACCGGCCGTACGGCGGAGCGCGAGGACGGCGGCCCTGACAAGCCCCGTTACCGCCGCTACCAGTACGACCTGATCGCCCCCCATTGCGGGCGCAGCGTGCTGGAGGTCGGCGCCGGGCTGGGCGAGTTCGCCGCGCAGTTCACCGGCCTCGACCGGCTGGTCGTCACCGACGTCGACCCCGACGCGGTGGCGCTGCTGAAGGAGCGCTTCGCGAGCGCCGCCGAGGTCGAGGCCATGCAGTTCGACCTCTCCACCGGCGCGCAGCTGGAGCACCCGGTCGAGACGGTAATCGCCATCAACGTGCTCGAACATTTCGAGGACGACGCCGCGATCCTCACCCGGCTGGCCGGCTCCGTCGCGCCCGGGGGCACGATCGTGCTCTGGGTGCCCGCCTACATGAGCCTGTACGGAGAGTTCGACCGCAAGGTCGGCCACTTCCGCCGCTACACGCCCGCCACCCTGCGCGACGCCGCCCGCCGCGCCGGCCTGGGCGTGACGCTGGCCAGGCCGGTCAACCTGCTGGGCGGGCTCGCCTGGTGGGCCGCGGTGCGCATGGGCAAGGCGGGCTCGCCCAAGGCGGGCGCGGTCGGCCTGTACGACAAGGTCATCGTGCCGGTCACCCGGGTGCTCGACCGGGTGCTTCCGATCCCCTTCGGCCAGTCGGTGCTCGGGGTGCTCCGCGTGCCGCACGACGGGGAGCGCGCCGGCCGTGATTGACCTCCGCCGCTTCCTCCGTGGCGCGCTGCCACGCATCTTCACGCGCTACACGCTCGGCTCCGTGGTCGCGGCCGTGGTGAGCGAGGTGACGCTGCTGGTGGCCTACGGTCAGGAGCTGCTGGGAGCCCAGGCGGCCGCGGTGGCCGCCTGGGCCCTGGGCGCGGTGACCAACTACGTGCTCGCCCGCCGCTGGGCGTGGCGGCGCAGGGGACGCCCCAGAGTGCTGCGCGAGCTGCTGCCGTTCTGGCTGACGTCGGTGACGGGGCTGCTGCTCACCACGTGGGCGACCGGGGTCGCCCACGATGTCGGGCCCCGGCTGTTCGCCACCGACGGGGCGCGCGTGCTGTTCGTGGGCGCGGTCTTCCTCGGGGTTTACGGCGTTCTGTTCATGGCGAAGTTCTGCTTCTTCCACTACTTCGTCTTCGCCGACCCCCGCGCGGGCTCCGCCGGCGAGGCGGACGAAGAAGGCGAGGCGGACGCGGACGGCGCGGAGGACCCTGACGGCGCGGTGCCGCGGCGCTCCCGGAGCCAGGTGCCGAGCACCACGCGCAAATAGCGGTAACCGTAGACCAGGTTGCCGCCCTTCTTGGTGGTGCCGGCGACCCGCAACCGCATCGTCGCCGGCACCTCCAGCACCTTGTAGCCCCGCGAGATGACCCCGATGAGCAGCTCGGACGACTGGTACTGAGGCTGCTTCAGCGTGACGGCCCCGGTGACCTCGGCGCGCATCGCGCGCATGCCGAAGGAGGTGTCGGTGATGCGCTGCCCGGTCAGCAGGCTGATCATCCGGGCGAAGACGTGCACGCCCAGGCGGCGCACGCGGTCGTAGGTCTCCTGGCGCCCCAGCACCCGCGAGCCGGTGACGAAGTCGGCCTCCCCCCGCACCACGGGCGCGAGGATGCGCTCGATGTCGGCCGGGTCGTACTGCCCGTCGGCGTCGGTGGTCACGATGTAGCGGGCGCCGCCCGCCCTGGCGATGCGGTAGCCGAGCCGCAGGGCCGCTCCCTGCCCCCGGTTGACGGGGACGTCGCACACCAGCGCGCCGGCCTTGCGGGCCACGGCCGCCGTGTCGTCGGAGGCGCCGTCGACGACCACGACGGTCGCCGTCTCGTGCCCGGCGATGACGGCCGGGATCGCGCTGACCACGTCGCCGATGCCGCGTTCTTCGTTGTAGGCGGCGATGACGATCGCGATGGGGGGAAGGTCGCCGCCGTGCTCGGCGGTGAACTCCGCCATCGCGGCGGCGTCGATCCGCGCGTCGGTGTTCGCCATGTGATCGGCGGTCATGCCAGGCCCTCCACACCACCAGGCACGAAGTCCGGCCACACGGTCGGCAGGCCGGTGGTCAGATCGTGCCGCGGTTCGTACCCGAGTGTCTTGGCCAGCGACGTGTCGAGCACGACCGCCGGCATCTCTCCTTGCTTGGCGGCGACGTGCTCGACCGGGATCGGCGCCCCGGTGACCTCGCGGGCCGCCTCGATCAGCTCGTTCACGCTCACCGAACGCCCCGAGCCGACCACCAGAGGGCCGTTGTGGCCCGTGCGCCAGGCCACCTGGACGGCCTGGACGATGTCGTCCACGTGGACGTAGTCGCGCAACTGGGTGCCGTCGCCGTACACCTGGACGCCGGTGCCCTCGGCGGCGGCGCGCATCAGCCGGGGCACGAAGCTGTCCTTATGACGCATCCCCTGGCCGTAGACGTTGGCGAAACGCAGCGCGCAGGTCTGCATGCCGTACACGCCGGAGTAGGCGCTCAGCAGCATCTCACCCGCGGCCTTGGTCGCGCCGTAGGGGGTGAGCGGGCGCAGCGCCTGCCATTCGGTGATGGGCGCGCTGCCCACGTCGCCCGTCACGGCGTTGGTGGAGGCGAACGTGAATCTGGGCACCTCCCGCTCGCGGGCGAGTTCGAGCAGCCCCGCGGTCGCCGCGACGTTCACCTCATAGGTTCCCGCGGGGTCCTCGACCGAGCGCAACACCGACGTGACCGCCGCGAGATGCACCACGCCGTCGAGCCCCGCGGACACGGCCTCACCGCGGACCACGGGGTCGCGCAGATCTCCCACCACAGAGCGCACCGCGGGGTCGGGATGGGCGTTCAGATCGGCCACCACGACCTCGGCGCCTTCTGCGAGCAGAGCCGTGACCAGGCGTCTGCCGATGAAGCCTGACCCTCCCGTGACCAGCACACGAGCTCCGGCGAACTCCGACATTCGCCGCTCCTTTCGCTTGACGTCCTGGAGACCCTACCGGCGCAACCTGTAGATTCGCTCAATCCGGCTGCCCACGTTCGGGGTGTTCAGACGCATCACACGGAGCAGACGGCCACATCGCGTAGGCTGTCGCGCACTTCACGTAGGCTACGGTTTCACCATCCTGATCGTGACAGCCGCAGATCGGAGCCACCCCATGGAGTGCCGGTGACCCCCGAGGTGATGATGGGGCCGCCGTTGGCCGTCGGTTTCGCACTGGCGGTGCTCGCCCAGCGCAAGGGCTGGGCGCCGCCGCTGTGGCTGGCGCTCTGCGCCGGAGCAGCGCTGCGCGTGGTCGCCATGTTGCTGGCCCCCCGGATGGCCGTCCAGCCCTACGACTTCGAGCACGACTTCCGCGACGCCGCCAACGCGGTGCTCGACGGGCTCAACCCGACGACGCACCTGCGCGAGGGGGGCTGGCACTTCCTGCCGCTGCTCGCCTACGTGCTCGCCGGGCAGCAGGAGCTGGGAGAGACGCTGGGGCTGTCGTGGGCCGTCGCCGGCCGGATCGTGCCGGTCGTCGCCGACCTCGCGCTCATCCCCCTCATCAGCAGGCTCGCGACCGAGCGCGGTGCGCTGCGGGGCTTCCAGTACGCGTGCCTGCCCGTCGGCGTCCTGGTGAGCGGGCTGCACGGGCAGTTCCCGCCGATCACGCTGCTGTTCGGCGTGGCGGCGCTCCTGGCCGCCCGCCGGGGTCGCGTCCAGCTCGCGGGGCTGCTCATCGGCCTGTCGGTGTCGTGCACCCACTGGTCGCTGCTGCTCGTGCCGGGTGTCGTGCTGGCGGTGCCCGGCCTGCGCCGGCGGGTCACGGTGCTCGTCTGGACCGCGCTGGCGCCCCTCGTCATGCTGGCCAGCAGCGCGGTCTTCCTCGACACCGCGGTCAGCGAGCTGCCCGCCCTGGTGCGCGCCATCATGTCGACCCGCCCGGTGGTCGGCGACTGGGGCTGGACGGCCGTGGCGACCGGCGGGGAGCAGATCGTCTCGCCCGCCTTCGGCCGGGCCGGCCTGGTCGTCCTGGCCGCCGCGCTCCTGGCCGCGCTCTGGTGGTGGCGGCGGGCCGAGCCCGAGGTGCTGACCCTCGCCCTGCTCCTGGTCTTCCTCATCGTGACCTACCGGCTGGGCGCCCAGTATCTGCTCTGGCCGCTGCCCTATCTCCTCGCCCGGCCGCCGCGCGGGGCCTGGAGCGTCATCACGCTCACGAGCCTGTGGGTGGCGGTCGGCTACCTGCACCTGATCTACTTCCTGACGGGCATGGAATGGGGAACGTCCCAGCGGGTGTGGGTGTTCTCGTCGCTTGCCGTCATCGCCGCGCTGGTATACGCCCTGCCCTGGCGTGAGCGGGGCGTGCCCGCGACCGGTTCTGCGGCCGGCGTGCAAGGGCTTTCGGATGGCCATGAGCCGGCGGTCAACGGCCGTCGGTGATGCCCGGGGCCCGTCATCCCTCCGACAATATGTGCGCACTGGAATCGTGCATAACGCCGCTCCTTATTGAGTCCCGACATTGTCGTCCGCGCGGCGTGAGAGATGAGGACTTAGCATCTCTGCATGGACGCCCACCAACCGGCCGAGGGTGGCGTAAAGCGGAGAGACACCCTCATCGTCGGAGTGGTTCATCTCCTTGCAGTTCTCCTCGGCATAGCGGCCGGTCCCGGTTGGCTGGATTTGGACCTGGCCGCCCTGTTTGTCGGATATGCCGCACTGGCCGCCGCCGTGCTCGTCATTATTCGTAAACCGTTGCTGGACCCGCCTCCCGCGACCCTGGCCATCGTGATCTTCACTGTCGTCACCCCGGCCCTGGCCGGCCTGACAGCCCACGGGATCTTCCAGGCCGTCGCCGGCGCGGAGGGCCGCGCCGTGGCCGTGAACTGGTCTCCCAACCCCGTTGGCCCTGGTCGCACGGCCAAGGCGGAGGTTCGCATCGAACCCGGGTATACACGGCTGCGTGTTCCCGTGTCGTACACGGACCCCGCGAAGGGGTTGGGGTCCTGCCCGCACAACCGAGTCAATGTTCTGATGGACGGCCGTCAGCCGAACGAGAAGAAGGACGACTTCACCAATGGGGATTTCGCCGAGTTCGAGATCGACGGGAACACAAGCCGTGTCACCCTGGCCATGGAGCTGATCTCCACGCAGGGTTGCTCGATATCCATCAACAATAAAGATGTCACACTCTATCGGTAGTCAGAGGTCGAGATGAAGTTGAGTAAGCCCTCACGGAGTGTCAGCATTCTCGCGGCGGCGCTTCTCCTCGTGACGGCCTGCGGGTCTGCGGAGCTTCCTCCACCCCTGGACACTGACATCGTCTCGGTGGGCGTCAAACTGTATCCAGGGCTGTCTCCGGTGAACAGCCACCTTCCGGTGGGCTTCGAGGCGCAGGCTCGAAGCAAGATCCTGCAGTACGCGGGCGTCCGGAAGTCCGCACCCACTCCTATATGGACGAGCAGTTGGGAGACCGTGCTGAGCAACGGAGACGTCCATATGGTGATGGGGATGATTTCCGACAGCGACCTCAGGGCAGGCAAATTCCGGCTTGCCCGCTCCTATTTGCGGACCGACATCGGGCTGCTGACCCTTGCCGACGCCAGGCCGGTCCACGATGTCAAAGATCTCGCCGGCGAGACCATCTGCACGGTGGAGGGGACCACGGCCGACGAAACGATGAAGGCGGAGCGGAAGTCCACTGCCCTGAGTCTCCTGACCGTCTCGACCCCGGAAGTGTGCATCGAGAAGGTCCGGAAGAAAGAAGCCTTCGCCTACAGCACCGACCGGATCGTACTCATGGGATTCACCACCCAGAGCAAAAACGTCAGCAAGGAGACAGGAAAGTCGTTTTTCCGGGTGCCCGACCTGGGATTGGGAAGGGACCAGCACATCTCCATAGCGCTGCACAAAAATCACGGCGAAGCGTGCCGGCGCCTGGTCAGCGCCATCGACAAATATGTCAGGAGCAACGACTGGCTCGCCGACCTGCGAGGCCAGCTCATCGATGAATATCTGAGGCTGGCACCCGGCAGCCCTCTCATGACTGATGATCAGATCAGATCGAAGTTCGCGCCGAATGTGATCAATGCCGACCGTTGCGCCGACGAGGACGCGCTCGCAGCCCCCGTCTCAGACGATGTGGGTGGAGCTATGGGGATTCGAACCCCAGACCTCCTCCATGCCATGGAGGCGCGCTACCAACTGCGCCATAGCCCCTTGTCGCGTGTACGAGTGTAGCCGACTTCCCGACCGCCCAAGCACGCATACATCCGGCAGAACCGGGGCCGGCTCGGCGCGCGCCCGTGACGCCGAGCCGGCCCGGGTGGTCAGCCGACCGACCTGGCCTTGTCGATGAGCGTGGCCAGCTCCGCCACCATCGGGTCCTCGGAGTCGGTGGCCAGCCGGGAGGCGTGCTCCCCGAGCGTGGACAGGTCCAGGCCGAACGCCTTCTTGTCCCGCATGTAGCCGGCGAACGCGGCGACGACCACGTCCACCTGGAGCCGGACCGGCGCCTCGTCCCACACCGACCCGGCCAGATCGTCCGCCCGCAACGACGCGCTCTCCTCGGACGCGGCCCTGGTGTCGGGGTCCTGCCAGCGCACGGTGGCCTGGGCGAGCTGGCCCTCGGCGCCGGGCTTGAGCCGCAGCGCGTACAGCGCGGTCACGGAGTGGCCCGGCCCGATCTCGCCGCCGTCGCGGGTGTCGTCGCGGAACTCCTCGGCGTCCAGCGCGCGGTTCTCGTACCCGACGAGCTGGTAGCTCTCCACCACGGACGGGTTGAAGACGACCTGCGCCTTGGCGTCGCGCGCCCGCAGCTCGATGGTGGCGGGCAGCTGCGTGGCGAAGATCCTGTCGGCCTCCTCCTGGGAGCTGACGTAGACGGCCATGCCGTCGCCGTTGTCGGCGAGCTGCTCCATGAGCTCGTCGCCGTAGTCCCTGCCGACTCCGACGGTGAGCAGCGTGACGCGCTTGCCCGCGTGTTCCTCGACCCGGTCGAGAATGGCCTGCCACTCGGTGCTGCCCTGGTTGGCCAGGCCGTCGGAGAGCAGGATGACCCGGTTCGTGGCGGCGGTCCTGAACGCCTTGGACGCCTCCTCGTAGCCGGCGACCAGGCCGCTCTCCAGGTTGGTGCCGCCGTCGACGACCAGCTCGTCCACGGCGCTCCGCAGCTCCTCCCTGGCGGTCAGCGGGGTCATCGAGGCCAGCACGGTGGCCTCGTCGCTGAACGCCACGATCGACACCTGGTCGCCGGGCGCGAGCTGGTCGAGCAGCTTGTTCAGGGCCGACTTGACGAGGTCGAGCCTGCCCGGTTCGGCCATCGAGCCGGACACGTCCACGACGAACGTGAGGTTGGCGGGCCGCCGCTGGGCGGCGTCGGTGCCGCGCGTCTGCAGCCCCACGCGCATGACCGCCTCGTCGCGGGACGGCAGCTTCGCGCCGTCCACGTGCACGGCGAAGCCGTCGCCCGACGGCTGCGCGTAGTCCTGCCTGAACGCGTTGACCCATTCCTCGGGACGAATCTCGGCGGGCGCGGGCCAGCGGCCCTCCTGAAGGGTACGGCGGGCGTAGCCGTACGACGCGGTGTCCACGTCCAGGGCGAACGTGGAGATCTGCGCCGTGGTGGTGTCCTTGTCGCCGTCCTCCTCGGCGTTCGCCGTCTGTGTCGCCGACGGGACCGGCCGCCGGTCGGCGCCGATCGCCGGTTGCGCCGCTCGCTCTCCGTCCGCCGAACCGCCTGGGCCACCGCAGGCGGCGAGCGTCAGCACGGTCACAAGCCCTACGCCGACCACCAAGGGACGAAACTTCATCACTTCCACCTCCGCCCCGTACGACGGAATCGATCAGGCCGTGGCCGGGCCGGTGACGTAAGCGAGCGCAAACCGCGACCGTCGCGTGATCAGTTGTGACAAATGGTGCATTTGAGGTAGGCATGACGCCGTGCGCGTGTATGTGGCTCTGGCCGCGAAGCGACATGACGTTCCCGCTGATGTCCTGAGCAGAGCCCGAACCCTTATCGAAACGGCCTTCCCGGTGCCCGCCGACGTCATCCGCGCGCGGGAATGGCACGGCAGAGGCGTGTCGCTGCTCGCGTGGACGAACGAACCCGACGACACGCGGCAGCCGCCGCTGATCTCCGAGCACGGCGGCCGGGTCATCGGGCTCAACGGCCACCTGGCCGACCCGGCCGACGTGACCAGGCTGCCCGGCGACTCCGTGGGCGGCTGCTTCTCCGCGTGGATCGCCCGCGACGGCGAGGTGACCGCGAGCACCGCCGTCAACCGGGTGTGCCCCGTCTTCTACGCCGAGACGCCCGACCTGCACGTCGTCGGCAGCCGTGCCCTGCTCGTGCACCTGGCGGCCCAGCCGGTCGACCGGATCGAACACGACGTGCTCGCCCTGCAGACCATGATCAGGCAGGGGTTCTTCCTGTCGGACGAGACGCCGTACAAGGGGGTCACGGCGCTGCGGCCGAACGCGCGGCTCGACGTCCGGGACGGGCGGCGCACCATCTCCGAGACCCCGCTGCCGGAGGCGGCGCCGCCGCCCACGTCGGCGCGGGCCAAGCGGGCGGCGATCGGCGAGCTGGCGGAGGCGCTGCTGGCCACCGTCGCGCCGCTGCGCGACCTCAGCGAGCCGGTCAACCTGGCGCTGACCGGCGGGCGCGACACCCGGATCCTGGCGGCGCTGCTGCACGCGGCGCGGGTGCCGTTCCGGGTGACGACGAACGGGCTCGACACCCACCCCGATGTGATCATCGCGCGGCGGATCGCGGCCCGGCTGAAGGTCGAGCACACCGTCATCGCGCCCCAGCAGACCGCCCAGAAGGACGCCGTGCTGGTGGAGCACCCGCTGAGCCGGGCCTGGGAGACGCTGCGCACGTGCGAGGGCATGACGTCGGCGTACGAGTCGATCGTGAGCTACCTGCCGTACTCCGGCAGGCCCACCATGTCAGGGCAGAGCGGCGAGACGCTGCGCGCGGGCAGCCTGAACCTGCTCCAGACCGACCTCGGCGACAAGGCGCTGCTGCGGCGGATCACCAACACCTTCGCCAAGGACGAGAAGATGTTCACGGCGGAGGCCAACGAGCACGCGCGCGAGCTGGCCAGGCCGTGGCTGGCCCGGCCGGACCGGCTGGAGGCCCTCGACCACATCTACATCTGGTACAAAGTGGGCCGCTGGCAGGCCAGCGCCCGCGCGGGGTCGCTGCGGCGCGGCGACCCGGTGCGGCCGTTCCTGGACAACCGGGTGGTGCGCGCGGCGCTGAGCCTGGACCAGGGCTGGCGCCTGTCCGAAGAAGTGATCTATGACCTCATCCTGCGATTCGCCCCTCAGCTGCGCGACGTGCCGATCGAGGGGAAACCTTGGCGGTTCGCGGCGGGCATGACCAAGCGGTGGTTCTGGTCCCGCCTGCCCGCCGGGCACATGCCCACCGCGAAGACCGGCGGCGGGTGGAGCTGGCGCACCAGCCCCGGACCCGCGCTGACGGACATCCTGCGCAGGCAGGTGCTCGGCAACTTGGACGCCCTGACTCCCGTCGTGAACCCGGACGAGGTGCGCGCGTTGTTCGCCGACCCCGTGGTCAGGAAACCGGCCCAGGCCTGGCACCTCTACACGGTCAGCACCCTGCTCACCGGCCTCTATCCCGGCAAGGGGCCCGAAGGGCTGGAGCAGATCACGGTTTCCAGGCCGGATCCCGCCCGATGACCCCGAGGAAACGGTCGAGCGCGGGCGCGCCCTCCGGCACCGACACCTCCGGGCCGAACGCACCGCGCTCGCGGCCCGTCGGCGCCATCTGCTCGGCGAAGGCCAGCAGCGCGGCCGCCGTCTCCTCCTCCACCTCGTAGGTCCTCCCCGTCGCGCGGGCGAGGTCCCACCCGTGGGCCACCAGGTCGGTCAGCGCCATATTGGCCAGCACGCTCTTCGGCAGGCCCAGCCCCTGGCTGACGCCCTCCCACGACTCCGGCCGCGCCCAGACGGCCAGCATCCGCTCGACCCGGTCGGGGAAGTCGCCGGTGTATTCCTTCTCCGGGAGGAACTCGCCGTCCTGAGCCAGCGACTCGAACAGGGTGGCGCCCCACTCCAGATGGTTGATCAGCGCTTTCACGTCGTAGTCGGCGCAGGGGGTGGGCAGCGGGAACTCGTCCTCGCCGATCTCGGTGACCAGCTTCGACGTACGGCCGGCCGCACCACGCAGCATCGTCAGCGTCTCGTTCATCGGGACCTCCGGAGCAGGACAGGGGTAGGCGATTCGCCGTCAGACGGACCACGATATCGAACATTCATACTAGTCTTCGCTGATCGTGCGGGCGCTGCGGCGTTTACGCGATCACCAGTGCAGCAGGAGCAGCTCGGCGGAGAACCCCGGGCCCAGCGCCATGAGCACGGCGGGCGTGCCGGGCCGGCCGCGCGTCTCCTGGAGGACGTGGAGCACCGACACCGACGACAGGTTGCCGTGCTCGCGCAGCGACCGCCACGTCACGTCGAGCGCCCTGGGCGGCAGGCCGAGTGTTTCCACGATCTTGTCGATGACCCTCGGACCGCCCGGGTGGCAGACCCAGGTGGCGACCTGCTCGGGGGTCAGGCCGTAGTCGGCCAGGAAGGCCTTGATGTCGGCGGCCAGCACCTGCTCGACGAACCCGGTCAGCTCGGGGTCCAGCATGATCCGGAAGCCGTGGTCGCCGACGGTCCAGCCCATGAGGTGCTCGGTGCCGGGATAGAGCCTGCTGCGGGTGGCGACGACCTCGGGGCCCTGCCCGCGTCCCGTCGCCACGACGGCCGCCGCGCCGTCGCCGAACAGGCCGCTCGCGACCAGATTCGCGATCGAGATGTCGTCGCGCTGGATCGTCAGCGAGCACAGCTCCACGCAGACCAGCATCGCGACGTGGTCGGGCCAGCCGCGCAGGTAGTCGTACAGGCGGGACAGGCCGGACGCGCCCGCCGCGCAGCCGAGCCCGAACACCGGCGTCCGCTTGACGTCCGGCCGCAGGCCCACCCGCTGGGCCAGCTTCGCGTCGAGCGAGGGGGTGGCCAGGCCGGTGGTCGAGCAGAACAGCAGGTGGTCGATCTTCTCCGGGCGCACGTCGGCCTTCTTCAGCGCGGCCCGCATCGCCTGCTCTCCGAGATCGAGGGCGGCCTCGACGTACGCGTCGTTCGCGCGGGAGAAGGAGTCGAGCTTGGGATAGTCGGCCAGCGGAAGCGCGAGATTGCGACCCTCCACACCGGTCGCGGTGTGGAAACGCCGCAGCAGGTCCTCATCGCACTCCGTCAGCCGGGAGAACGCCTCGGTGATCTCCGCCTGCTCGTAGCGGTGATCAGGGAAAACGATCTGTACCCCCGAAATATGCATGGATATCTCCTGCCGCTGAACGGCCCTGGCTAACATGCCGGCCCGCTCCCGCCACCTCCCTCAGGTCAGCGGAGTCAGCCGCCACAGGGAGGTCACCTCGGCGGCGCGGGCCGCGTGCAGCGGGTCGTTCTCGTCCCTCGGCCGGTCGTGCCGCGGCGCGACGTCCATGCGGTCCACCACGCGCAGCCCCGCCTCCTCGAACCCGGCCAGCAGGGCGGCGCGCGTGCGCAGGCCCAGGTGCTCGGCGAGGTCGGACAGGACGAGCCAGCCCTCGCCCGCCGGCTCCAGATGCTCGGCCAGGCCGTCGAGGAACCCGTGCAACATCCGCCCGCCGGGGTCGTAGACGGCCTGGTCGAGCGGGGAGACCGGCTTGGCGGGCAACCACGGCGGGTTGCAGACGACGAGCGGGGCGCGTCCGGGAGGGAACAGGTCGGTGCGCACGACCTCGACCTGCTCGGCCAGGCCCAGCCGCGCCATGTTGGCGCCCGCGCACGCGACGGCCCGCTCGTCGAGGTCGGTGGCGACGACGTGGCGGACGCCGCGCCTGGCCAGCACGGCCGCCAGCACGCCCGTGCCCGTGCCGACGTCGAACGCCAGCCGGTCGCCGGGCAGCGGCGCCTCGGCAACGAGATCGACATATTCGCCCCTGATCGGGGAGAAGACCCCGTGGTGGGGGTGGATGCGCGCGCCGAGCGCCGGGACGTACACGCCCTTCTTCCGCCATTCGTGGGCGCCGATCACGCCGAGCAGCTCGCGCAGCTGGCCGACCGCGGGAGGGGCGTCGGGGCCGTAGGCCTCGGTGCACGCCTCCCGCACGTCGGGCGCCCGGCGCAGCGGCACCACGTGGCCGGCGGCGTACGGGATGAGCAACATCCCGAGCGTGCGGGCGCGCTGGGACTGCGCCTGGCGGTAGCGGTGGAAGCCGCTGCCGGGCGCGGCCGGCTTGCAGCGGCGGCCCATGGCGCGCAGGAGCTGCCGGGCGTTCTGGAAGTCGCCCCGCCACAGCAGCGCGGTGCCCTCGCAGGCCAGCCGGTAGGCGGTGTCGGCCTTCATGCGGTCGTCGGCCGTCACCACGCTTGCCGGCGGCGGCGCGCCCAG
The DNA here is from genome assembly GCF_004348685.1 of Nonomuraea deserti. Lineage (GTDB taxonomy): Bacteria > Actinomycetota > Actinomycetes > Streptosporangiales > Streptosporangiaceae > Nonomuraea > Nonomuraea deserti. Next base: position 21,050 of record NZ_SMKO01000153.1, read on the forward strand.
CGCCGTGCGCCACGGCGCCGATCGTTCCTGCCCCGCCTCGATCCAGTGAATCAACAGAACCCGCCCGTCTCACGGACCGCGCCCGCGCGGCCACCGCTTCGCAGCACAGGTCCTCTCACCAGCGCGCCCAGCCCTTGCTCGTACGTGTCGCGCGCGGTCGGCCCGGCCCACCGGCCGCCCCTCTCGCCGGGCCGGGGGAACTCCCGCGCGTCCAGCTCGGCGAGCACCCGGTCCCTGTACGTCATGCTCCCATCTTTGCGCCTTCGCCCGGTGATCTCGCCCGGGGTGTGGTGCCGGACGATCCGGTCGCGTGGCTCCTCGGGCAGCTCCGGCCGGAAACCGGGCCGGGCCGGGCCGGCTGACGCCTATCCCGGCGGGGCGGGCGTGGCGGTGAAATGGCGGCGCCACTGCCCGGGGTCCGCCTCCGCCACCCGGGAGTTGGCCATCACGAAGAACGCCAGATCAACCGGTCCGACGTCGGCCCGCAGCGCCCCGGCCCGATGCGCCCGCTCCACCAGCTGCACGATCAGCCGGTTGACCTCGGCCTGATCCCTCCGGTGCGACAGGCACGCCAACCCGGTGAAGGCCCGGTCTCGCGCCTGCAGCCGCACGTGCGCTCGAGGAAGCGCACCAGCCCCTCCCAGGCGTCGTCCGCCGACAGGGCCTGCCTGGCCAGCTCGGCCCAGCCCGCCGTCTTCTCGTCGAGGATCGCGTCGATCAGGTCGCCGCGCTCGGGAAAGTGTCGACAGAGCGTGCCGATCGCGACACCGGCCTGCTTGGCCACGGCCTCCAGCGGCGCGTCGATCCCGCGCTCGGCCAGCACGTGCCTGGCCGCGGCGAGGAGAGCGTCGCGGTTGCGTTGCGCGTCGCGGCGGAGCGGGCGAGGTGTCCCTCGTGGCCAGGAGCCAGGCCGACCCGGCGGTCCTGTCCTGACGGCAGGAGACCGAGGGCGTCCAGGTCACTGCCCACCCGGGCGACCTCACCGACGAGAGCGCGCTGCGGACCGCCCTCGGCCGGATCGGCCCGGTCGACGTCCTCGTCTCCAACGGCGGGGGCACGGCCAGGGCCCACACGCCCGTCCTCGACGTGACCAGGCAGGCGCCCAGGACGCCTTCGACGGCGCGGTGCTCGGCGCGGTGGCGGCGGGGCGCGCCGTCCTGCCGGCGATGCTGGAGCGCGGCTCCGGCACCCTGCTGTTCAGCTCGGGCATCTCGGCCGTGCACCCGCCGGCGTTGCTGGGCAACATCGGGATCGCGGCGGCGGGCCTGCGCAACTACGCCCTGTCCCTGGCCGAGACGCTCGCCGGCCGGGGCGTCCATGTGGGCCCCATCGCCGCCGCCCCCTGACGCTCCCTACCACGAGACCAGGCTCGCCTCCCTGCTGAGATCACGGGGCCGGATCACCGTCCGCCTGGGCCGCTTCGTGCGAAGATCGGCGGGATGTCCCGGCTTCTCGCGGTCCGGCCCGGTGATCGTACTGTTTGAGCATGAGCTTCACCGGCACGCCCCGGCCGCGCCCGCGCTGGTACCACGCGCAGACCGAGCTCGACGACTTCGCGATCATCAGCTACTCCGTGGACGCCGACGCGCTGGCCCGGCATCTGCCTGACGGCTTCGAGCCGATGAAGACGACCTTCGCGGACGGCCCCGGCGCCCTCGTCTCGGCCGTGGCCTTCCGCGACCGCGACTTCCACTTCCGTTTCCTGCCGCCGGCCGCCATCAACTGCGGGCAGATCAACTACCGCACCTACGTCACCGCGTACGGCAAGCCGGGCGTCTGGTTCTTCGGCACCAGCCTCGACCACCCGGTGGTCGCCATCCCGCAGCACGTGTGGGGCATGCCGTGGCGCCGCGACCGCATCCGCATCGAGGCCGACTGGGGCGCCGCCCCGGCCCGCTGGCGGCTGGAGGCGGGAGGCGCCCACTGCGAGGCCGCCGAGTCACCGGAGCCGCCCGCCCTGCTCGACGGCTTCGACGGCGAATCCGACTGGCTGGAGCGCCTGACCCACCCCACCCAAGGCTGGTATCTCCGCAGGGACGGGAGGATCGGCGCCTACAGCATCTGGCACCCGGTCATGCGGCCCCGCCACCTCGCCGCCACCTCGGCGAGGTTCCCCGTCTTCGAACGCCTCGGCCTGATCACCCCCGGCACGCGTCCCCACTCGGTCCTGGCCCAGCCCCACCTGCACTTCGACATCCACACCCCGCCCCGCCGCCTCAGCCTGCGGTGAACCGGGCGATCGGGAGTCCGGCTCGTCGGCGGCGGTCCTCCCGCCCGCCCGGGCGGGTGCCGTCCTGGACGGGAAACCGGGGGTGCGCCGGGCGGATCAGAGCCGGTAGTCGAAGGTGTAGGAGTGACCGCCGTCGGGAGCGATGACGACGGCCAGTTCACCCCTGAGGCCGCGCAGCTCCCCCGTCGCCGAATCGGGCACGACCGTGATGCGCAGCGACTGCTCGCCCGCGTCGCTGACGGCGTCGTGCTGGACGACGAAAGTGCCCGAGCGCCCGTGCAGGGTGCCCTCGATGCGTTCCAGCGCCACGTACGAACGCGAGTCCTCCACGGGGGTGGTGGCCACCATCATGGTGACCACGCTGGTGCCGGTCAGGTCTCCGTGGAAGGTCTTGGTCAGGGTCACGAGCCCGAGCGAGACGCCGTCACGCTCGTCGAAGGGCGGCTCGGCGTCCCAGCCGGCGGTGTCGAAGGTTCCCTTGGCGGTCATGGGCTCATCGTGCCGGTCATACCTGCCAGCTCCCGTCAGGTACCGGCGAGCCTTTCGACCACGGGCGCGAAGGCGTCCATGCACTGGGCGTTCACCGTCACGTACGAGATCCCGAGCCTGTCGCGGCGGCGCCGCAGGACGTCGGCCATCTCGTCGGCCGTGCCCGTGAGGATCCCGCTGCCGGTGCGGCCGAAGCGGCCGAGCAGCCGGCCGGGCGGCTCGCCGCCGGCGACCGCGAGGTTCATGCTGAGCTCCAGCTCGCCGTAGCGGTCGCCGGCCAGCTCGTACAGCTCGTCCAGCTTCGCCGCCACCTGCTCCTCCGGGTAGTGCGGCGGCACGCCGATCGCGACCGTGTCGGCCTTCCTGGCGGCCAGCCTGAGCAGCTTCGTCCCGGCCGCGGCCACCAGGACGCGCACGTTCTTGACCGCGTCGATGGTCCTGGCGATCCGCTCGATGCGCTGGCTCGGCGTGCCGAACCTGACGCCGAGCGCGGCGGCGTCCTGCTCGGCGCCCGGCCGGCCGGCCCCGAGGCCCAGCTCGAACCGGCCGCCGGTGAGCGTGTGGAGGGTCGCGGTCTCCCACGCGACGGTCTCCGGCGTCCGGTACGGGGCGCTCACGACGTACGTGCCGACGCGCAGGGTCGTCGTGACCGTGGCGGCGACGGCGGCGGCGGTGAAGGGCGAGAGCGTGGCGATCGTGTCGGGCACCAGCAGCGTGGCGTAGCCCAGGCTCTCCGCCCGGCAGGCCAGGCCGCTCCACGAGGCGGCGTCGGGCGCTTGTCCGGCGACCGCGCCGAAGCGGAACGGGAGATCGTTCATGGTCCAACGATCGTGGACGGCCGGGCCTGGCGCATCGTCCCCCGGACCCGTGATCCGCTACATCAGGGGGCGCAAGCTCCGGGGGCTTCCTACTCCCGCAGCAGTATCCGGGTGAAGTCGTTGGCGAACTTGCCCTCCGGGTCGAGCCGCCCCACCAGCGTGCGGAACCTCTCGGGGCAGGGCGGCCACACGGTGAACAGCTTGCCCCAGTGAGGCCGCGGCCCGAACGGCGCCAGCGTCTCCTCCACCAGCTCCAGCACCGGCAGCACCGCGGCGACGTCGCGCACCCAGGTGAAGTGGATGCCCACGCTGTCACGGCCGTGGAACGGGCTGAGCCACAGGTCGTCGGCGGCGACCGTGCGCACCTCCGAGATCTGCAGGACGGGCCGGATCCGGTCGCCGATCGTGAACAGCTCGCGCAGCGCCTTGACCGCGTGTTCCCTGGGCAGCACCAGCTCCGACTGCAGCTCGTCGCCCGCGCCGCTCGGCGGATGGTCGGCGCGGAAGTGCGGCAGCCGATCGTGCCACGGGCCGGGCACGCCGAGCTGGATCGTGCAGTTGTCGGCCGGCATGGCGGGCAGCGGGTGGCGGG
>NZ_SMKO01000154.1 GCF_004348685.1 Nonomuraea deserti
CTCGTGACCGCCCTCGTGCCCGCTCACCGACCCGCTCACCGCCGCGGCGATCTGCTCGGGCGAGGGCGCGATCGGCGTGCGCACCACCGCCAGCTCCGTCACGCTCCCGGCGGGCAGGTCGGCGAGCAGGCAGGCCGCCCACTTCAGGTACGAGTCGGAGTCGGCAACCGCCAGCACTCTCACCCAGACACTCCAGTCAAATGCGAGCGCAGGGCGGGTTCCGCCCTGCTGGTCCACCAGTCATCGGGAACGTTCACCGGCTCGACGGCGACACCGCGCGGGCTGAGCAGCACCCGCAGCGAGGTGATCGCCGTCGAGGGGAGGCTGAGGACGCGCTGGCCCGCGTCCAGGCCGCGCAACGTCAGCTCGGCGGGCACGCCCGCGTCGTGCACGGTGATGCCGGGACGCTCCCGGATCAGTGCCACGTCCACGGGGTCCTCGCGGCGGTGCGGGTAGTAGGCGAGCGGCTCCCGCGCGGCCAGCTCGGTCAGCCAGCGCAGGTAGTGGTCGCGGTGCACGAGGCCGTTCCTGACGAGCGAGGTGCCGAGCACGACCGTGCGCTCGGCCGGCCCTTCCGCGCTGGGCGGCTGGGCGCGCAACCAGGCGAAGTCGTGGCGTACGAGGTCTACCCCGGCACGGCGGACGGCGGCGGCGAGCCCGTCGGTCACGGGCAGCGCGGTGAAGACGGAGACGTCGCTCGTGCGCAGCCGCAGCGCGGCCGCCAGGCCGAGCGCCGAGCGCAGCACGGTGGGCCTGGCGCGGGCCCGCAGCAGCGGCCGCGAGGGCCCGGCGGCCAGCAGTTCCAGCAGCCGGAGCGTGGCCAGACCGTCGTCGACGATGACGATGCGTCCCGAGGTGAGCCCGGTGCCGGAGGTGAGCCAGCGCAGCTGGACCTTGCCGGAGAAGGCGTCGCCGACGGCGTGCAGGCGCCTCGGCATGCTGTCGCGCGGCTCGGCCAGTTCGAGCCCGTCGGGCAGCCCGAGGGTGCCCAGCTCCCGGCGGGTCGCCTTCAGCGGGCGCAGGCCCGCCCGCGGCACGACGGCCGTGGCGGTCCCGAGGAGCCCGGCGTGGTGGGCCTCGACGGCGCACAGCATCTGGAGCGGGGACTCCACCCAGGCCGACGCCTGTTCGACCACTCCTGCCCTCCCAGCCGGGTGATGGGGCGTTCACGACCGCTTCAAGCTAGCCCGGCCGCCTTAAGCGGCCAGAAACGGTGCGTGAACAATGGAGACCATGAACTCGCTCATGCTCAACACGGACGGCGTGCAGATCCCGCAACTCGGCTTCGGCGTCTGGCAGGTGCCTGCCGACGAGGCCGAGCAGGTGGTGGCGACGGCGCTGGGCGCCGGTTACCGGCACATCGACACCGCCGCCGCCTACGAGAACGAGGAGGGCGTGGGGCGTGCCGTGCGCGCATCCGGCCTGCCCCGCGAGAAGGTGTTCGTCACCACCAAGCTGCCCAACGCCGACCACGCCCGCGCGGAGGAGGCCTTCGACGAGAGCCTGGCCCGGCTGGGGCTCGACTACGTCGATCTCTATCTCATCCACTGGCCGGTGCCGAAGCAGGACAAGTACGTACAGGCGTGGAAGGCGATCGAGAAGATCTACCGTGACGGGCGGGCCAGGGCCATCGGCGTGTCCAACTTCACCGTCGGCACGCTCACCCGGCTCATGAACGAGACCGACATCACCCCCTCCATCAACCAGATCGAGCTCCACCCGTACTTCCAGCAGCGGGAGATGCGGGCCTTCCACGAGGCCAACGGCATCCTCACCGAGGCGTGGAGCCCGCTCGGCCAGGGCAGGGGGCTGCTCGATGATCCGGCGCTCGCGCTGCTGGCGGACAAGCACGGCAAGACCCCCGCGCAGATCGTGCTCCGCTGGCACCTGCAGCTCGGCAACGTCGTCATCCCCAAGTCCGTGACGCCGTCGAGGATCGCCGGGAACATCGACGTGTTCGACTTCATCCTCGACCCGGAGAGCATGGCCGCCATCGGCGCGCTCAACAGGGGCCTTCGCATGGGAGGCGACCCTGACACGTTCAACTTGATCTGATTGCGTCTAGCATCTTCCGCGTGCGGGATTTCACGTGGGGCATCGCGGCGACGGGCGTCATAGCGCGGACCGTAGGGGCGGCCATCGTGGCCGAGCCCGGCATGCGGGTGGGCGCCGTCGGCTCCAGGAACCTGGAACGGGCGCAGGCCCTGGCGACCGCGCTGGGCGCGGAGTCGGCGTACGGCTCCTATGAGCGGCTGTGCGCCGACCCGGCGGTGGACGCGATCTACGTGGCGACGCCGCACACCGAGCACCTGCAGGTCGCGGAGGCCGCCATCGCCGCGGGCAAGGCCGTGCTGTGCGAGAAGCCGCTGGCCGCGACCGTGGACGACGCGGAGAAGATGGTACGCCTGGCGCGTGAGGCCGGCGTGTTCCTGATGGAAGCCATGTGGATGCGGTTCAACCCGCTGATCCGCCTCATCGCCGCCGATTCGCGGTTCGGCGACATCCGGTCGGTGCAGGCCAGTTTCGGCTTCGCCATGCCGTACGACCCGGCGCACCGGCTGTGGGCCCCGGAGCTGGGCGGAGGCTCGCTGCTCGACCTGGGGGTCTACCCGTTCGGCCTGGCCCAGCTGCTTCTGGGCATGCCCACCGGCCTGCGCATCACGGGCACCCTGGCGCCGAGCGGAGTTGACGCGGAAGCGGGCGGGGTGTTGCTCTATCCCGGCGGCAGGCGGGCTTTCGTGGAGACCTCCTTGCTGGGAATTACCCGAACCAGGCCTGTGTTGTAGGTACGCGGATGCGGGCGGACATCCTTGCGCCGTTCTGGGCGCCGGAGCGGATCGTCCTCACCGGCCCCTCCATGGAGCCGGAAGAGCATGTGCTCGATCCGGCCGACAACGGATACGCCGGTGAGCTCCGCGAGGTCCGCGCCGCCACGGCCGAGGGCAGGACCGAATCCTCGATCATGCCCCTTGACGAATCCCTTGCCATGTCAGGGCTTCTGGCCGACGCTCGCAGGCAACTCGCTTAGCTGAGCTTTATGGAGTTGTAATCCTCTTGCCTCATGTATTACCTTGTGGGGCATCTTACGGCATACGTCCGGTTTGTCCGGCTATGTCTGACCATCGCACGAAAGATCACAGGATCGTCCTGTGACCGCTGAATCCGCATCGCGCGGAACCGGGGACCCACGTCCTTTGGGGTGAATCGGCACTCCGGTGCCGTAGGGCAGCTTCCACGCCCGAACCCGTCAGCTAACCCGGTAAGCGGCATGGAAGCAAGGAGTTACCCCCTCGATGGCCACGTTCCGACTTACCGCAGTTTCCAAGCGAACCATCACCTGCGCCGCACTCGGCGCCTCCGTCCTTGCCTCGGCCTTCGGCGTCAACGTCGCCGCGGCCAACGCCGACACCCCGCCCGTGGAAAAGCCGGCCGCCGTCTCGCCGGTGACCGACTCCAAGCAGCGCGCGGCCAAGGAGACCAAGGTCAACGTGACCGCCTCCCAGGTCCTGGACTTCGCCAAGTCCCAGGTCGGCACCTCCGAGAACGCCGCCGGCGGCGGCACCCCGTACCAGAAGTGGTACGCCGGCTCGCAGCGCGCCGCCGAGACCATCGCCCGCGACGGCGGCAACCGGGCCGCGTACCTGAACGCCGCCTGGTGCGCGATGTTCGTCTCCTGGGTCGGCGAGCAGACCGGCGCCCGCCCGCAGGTCGGCTGGGACGCCTACACCGTCGCCCACGCCAAGTGGTTCGCCGCCAACGACCGCTTCGGCACCGAGGCCAAGCCCGGCGCCGTGGTGTTCTTCTCCTGGGACGGCGGCAAGGACATCACCGACATCCAGCACGTCGGCTTCGTCGTGAAGGACAACGGCGACGGCACCCTCTCCACGATCGAAGGCAACACCGGCAACGGCAAGGTCGAGGAGCGTACCCGTCCGAAGTCCCAGGTCGTCGGCTACGGCTACCCCGAGTACGCCGGCTAATGGGAGCTACCGGGTCGGTTGATCGGGCAGACTCGGTGCCTGGTAGCCGCTGGTGAGTGAGCACTTTCGTCGGCTGGACCGATGTTCGAGTCCTGGGGTCAGACCGTGCCCTCACCGGTGGTCAGGAGTTTTGATCACTGATGGGATGTCGTGCCCGCCGTTGATGGCGTGAGTACTGGTCCATTAGCACGTCGACCGCTCCTGCAGGCTGCTGGAGCGTGGAGTCGAGGGTTGGAGGGTCGGGTGCTGTTCGTCGGTGATGACTGGGCTGAGGACCATCACGATGTGGAGGTGCAGGACGAGCAGGGCCGGGCGGTCAAACGGGCTCGGCTGCCCGAGGGCGCGGCCGGGGTCGCCCGCTTCCACGAAGTGGTCGCCTCGTTCCTGCCCGAGGACGCCGAGCCGGTCGAGGTGCTGGTGTGCATCGAGACCGACCGAGGGCCATGGGTGCGGGCGCTGGTCGCGGCCGGCTACCAGGTGTTCGGGGTGAATCCCAGGCAGGCCGCTCGGCACCGGGAGGTGATGGGCAACTCCGGGGCCAAGAGCGACAAGGCCGACGCGCACGCGCTGGCCGACATGGTACGCACCCGCCGCCACCAGCTCCGGCAGATCGCCGCCGACTCCGATGAGGCCGAGGCGGTCAAGGTCGTCGCCCGCGCGCATCAGACGATGATCTGGGAACGGACCCGGCACATGCTGCGGCTGCGCTCGGCGCTGCGGGACTACTTCCCCGCCGCGCTCGCGGCCTACCAGCCGCTCGGCCTCACCAGCACGGCCGCGCTCGCCCTGCTGGCCAAGGCTGCCACCCCGCGGGCGGCGGCCAGGCTGACCGTCACCCAGATCACCACAGCGCTCAAGGGCTACCGCGACAAGAGCGCCAAGGCCGCCGCGATCCAGGCCGAGCTGCGCGCCGAGCACCTCGCCCAGAGCGACCTGGTCGCGTCCGCCTACGCGGCCACCGTGGCGGCGACCGTCGCCGTCCTGCAAACCCTCAACACCCAAATCGCCACCCTCGAAGGGCAGGTTGAGGCCCATTTTGGCCGGCACCCGGACGCTGAGATCCTGCTCAGCCAGCCCGGTATCGGCGCCATCCTCGGCGCCCGGGTGCTCGCAGAGTTCGGCGACGCGAAAGACCGCTACGCCAGCGCCAAGGCCCGCAAGAACTACGCCGGAACCTCACCCATCACCCGGCAGTCCGGCAAGTCCAAGACCGTCCACGCCCGGTTCATCCACAACGACCGGCTCATCGATGCCCTGCACATGCAGGCCAGCGCCGCCATCTTGCACGACCCGGCCGTCCGCGCCTACTACGACCAGCTCAAAGCCCGCGACGTCAGCCACAACGCCGCCCTGCGCCAGGTCGGCAACCGCCTCGTCGGCATCCTCCACGGCTGCCTTAGAACACACACTCGCTACGACCAGGCAACCGCTTGGCCGCACCGACAAAACGATCTCGCTGCTTGACATCCCGGCTCCAGGGATGTCTGACCCCCGGCTGCCGCGTGACGAGCGCGCGTCCCGTGCGGGACGCGCGCTCGCTCGCGTTCCGCCCCGGTCACCCGCGCGGCCGGCGACCTAGCCGTCCGCCGCCGCCCGCTGGATGGCGTGCAGCTCGGCGTAGACGCCCGCGCGGGCCATGAGCTCGCCGTGACCGCCCTGCTCGACGATCCGCCCGCCGTCCAGCACCACGATCAGGTCGGCCATGCGCACCGTCGGGAAGCGGTGGGTGATCAGGAGGGTGATGGCGGCACGGTGGCGGCGGGCGGCCTGCGCGTACCGGGCGAAGACGGCGCTCTCGGCGGGGGCGTCCAGGGAGGCGGTCGGCTCGTCCAGCACGAGCAGCAGCGGCTCCTCCCGCATCGAGGCGCGCGCCAGCGCCAGCCTCTGCCACTGCCCGCCGGACAACTTCACACCACCTTCGAAGCTGTCGCCCAGCTCGGTGTCCGGCCCTCTGGGCAGACCGGCCACCACCTCCGTGGCGCCGGCCCGCTCCAGCGCCTGCTTCACGGCGGCGCGGTCGTCCATGCGGGGCAGGTCACCGATGCCGACGGTCTCTGCGGCGGTGAGCTCGAACGGGACCCAGTCCTGGAACACGGCACTGATCCGGCGCCGCCAGCGCACGGCCGGCATGTCCCGCAGCGGGACGCCGTCCAGCAGGATCTCGCCGCCGGAGGGCTGGTAGAGGCCGCACAGCAGCTTGGCCAGGGTGGTCTTGCCCGAGCGGTGCGATCCGACCAGCGCGACGGTCGCGCCGGCGGGCAGGCTCAGGTCGATCCCGCGCAGCACGGGCAGGGTGGTGCCGGGGTAGGTGAACGACACGTTCCGCAGCGTGATGCCCTGCGCGAAGCTCTCAGGCGGCTCGACCCCGCCGGCGGCGCGCTCCCGGCCGCGCTCCCGGCCGCGCTCCCGGCCGTGGTCCCGGCCGTGGCTCCTCGTGGCCGCCCTCGCCCTGGCGCGGGGCGCGTCGTCGCCGGACTCTGCCAGGGCCGAATCGTGGGTACGGGCGTAGGCGCGGAGCCACGTGAGCCGCGCGGCGGCGCGCAGGCCCGCGGCCACCGACCCGACGTGGAAGGCCAGCCGTGACGCCTGGGTGACGAACTGCACCCCGACCGTGGCCACCAGGACCACGTCGCCCGCCGTGGCCCGACCCTGGGCCGCCAGCCAGGCCGTGCAGCCGAGCGCCGACACGTACCCCGCCAGGAACGTGCCGGACCCGGCGAACGTGAGCAGCGCGGCGCGGACCCTGGCCCGCGACAACCCCGCCGACACCTCCTCCCACCGCTGCGCGGCCATCGCCTCCAGGGCGGGCGCGGCACGGCTGAGCCGTATCTCCTTGGCCGTCCGCGGCGTGGTGACGGACTCGGACAGGTGCTGCTCCAGCCTGGCCGTCTCGGCGGTGCCCTCGGTGGCCGCGTCGACGTGGCGGGCCGCGCGGCCGCGTACCAGCAGCGACGGCAGCACGGCGCCGCCCAGCAGCAGCGTCACCAGCGGGTGCACGGCGGCGATCAGCACGACGCCGAGCCCGATCTGCACGGCGTGCTCGGCGACCAGCGCGAGCGCCCACACCGCGAAGTACAGCTGACGGCTCTCGTCGCGCAACGTCGCCAGCTTGTCCAGGTACGCGGGCCGCTCCAGGTGCTCAATGGTCGGCACGCCAGAGGTGAGGGTGAGGATCTCCTCCTGCACGGACAGGCCCATACGTTCGGCCAGTTCCTCCATCAGCGCCAGCTCCGCGCGGCCGAGCGCCACGCCGGTGGCCAGCGCGGCCCCGGCTGCCAGGCCCCACAGGGACGCCTGGACGCCGTGGCCGGCGGTGGCGGTGTCGGTGAGCGCCCGCAGGAAGACGCCGACCAGTCCCTGGCTGACGGCGCCGAGGGCGAGGAAGGCGACCAGAGCGAGGAAGGCCCGCCGGTCGGTGCGCCAGGCCAGGGTCAGCAGCGTACGGAGGGTCGCGGTCACCGGCCCGCCTCCGCGATCGCGACGGCCCGGAGCCGAGGCGGGAGGTGCGGGGTCACCGGCCCGCCTCCGCGATCAGGGCGGTCTGGAGCCGGTGCCAGCGCGCGTAGCGGCCGCCCAGAGCCAGCAGCTCGGCGTGACCGCCTTCCTCGGCGACGGCGCCGCCGTCGAGGACGACGATCCGATCCGCCCGCCGTACGGTGGCGAACCGGTGCGAGATGAGCACCAAGGTGCGTCCGCGCGTACGGTCCAGCAGCCGCTCGAACACCTCCTGCTCGGCCCGCGCGTCCAGGTGGGCGGTGGGCTCGTCGACGATCAGGATCCGCCGGCCCGCGTCGAGCGCGTACACCGCCCGGGCCAGCGCCACCTTCTGCCACTGCCCTCCGGACAGGTCACGGCCCCCGGTGTACGACCGCGACAGCGGCGTGTCCAGCCCGCGGGGAAGTCCCTCCAGCAGGTCGAGCGCGTCGACGGCGGCCAGCGCGGCCAGCACGTCGGCGTCCGTCCCCTCGTACGCGGGCGCGCCCAGCCGGATGTTGTCGCGCAGCGGCAGCGGGTGGCGGGCGAAGTCCTGGAAGACCACGGCGGCGTCCTCGGCGGTGCTGACGGTGCCGCTCTGGGGCGTGTACAGGCCGGTGAGCAGCTTGACCAGGGTGGTCTTGCCCGCTCCGTTCAGCCCGACCACGGCCAGCCGCTCCCCCGGCCGCACCCGCAGGTCGAGCTCCTTGAGCACCGGTTCCGCGCGTCCGGGGTAGGTGAACGTCACCCTGACCAGCCCGGGCCCCTCGCCGTCGCGGGCGGCGACCCCGGCATGCGCCGTCGCGGAGTCCGAGGTGGTGGTGGCAGGCGGGTGGAGCAGGCGCATGGTCGCCTGGTACGGCTTGCAGCCGTGGGCGATCTCGAACATCTGGTAGCCGCCCGCCCCGTACGCGAAGACCAGCAGGGCCGCCAGCACGCTCTGCGCCAGGGCGGCGGCCCCCAGCGCGCCCGCGGCGGTCAGCCAGGCCAGCGTCCCGAACGTGCCGGCGGCCCCGGCCAGTTGCAGCCCCAGCACGGCCGCGTACCCGCGCACGACGGCGCGGCGCCCGCGCGCCTGCGGGGTCAGGAACGCGCGCATGGCCGCCGCGTACCGGCCGATGAGGAACCCGTCCACGCCGAAGACGCGGATCTCCTTGGCGGCGCCGGGACCGCCGGTGAGCTCGGCCAGGTAGCCGGCCCGGCGCAGGCGCATGACCTGCTCGGGGCTGTCGGCCAGCGACTCCGCACCGCCCGGGCCGACCAGCATCGCGGCGATGCGCCGGCTCTGCGCGACCGACAGCGCCAGCGCGACCGGGGCCAGCCACCACACGTGCACGGCCAGCACCACGGCGCCGAACAGCGCCGACGCCGCCCGGCTCGCCTCGCCGGCCAGGGCCACCGCCGCCATGCCCGCCGTCCGCCCGCGGTGCCCGGTCAGCGCCATCCGTACGTCGGCCTGCACCTGCGGGTTCTCCAGGCGCGCCAGCGGCATGGCCGTCGCGGCGGCCCGCACCCTGGCGCGCAGCACGCCGTCGATGCGCCGGGCGGCGGCGGCTCCGGCCGGTTCGCGCAGCGCCGTGCAGAGCTCCTGCCCCAGCAGCAGGAGCAGCAGTGCGACCACCGGCGCCGCGCCGCCGTGGTCGATCAGCCGGCCGAGCGGGATCGTGCTGAGCGGTCCGAGCACCGCCGCGCCCGCGCCGAGCACCCCCAACAAGAGCAGGCGGCGGGAACCGGCCAGCGGCAGCAGGCGGGCGAGCCGGACCGGACTCACGTCAATCCAATGCGATCACATTGATCTGCCATGGGAAAGACCGTAACCCGGCTACACTGAACCGGTCAAACCAATGTGATCACATCGAGAAGAGGGATGGCGTGGCGAACCGGCGCACCCGTGGACCGGGAGCTCAGCACGAGGAGCGGCGCCGGCAGATCGCCGACGCCGTCCTCGCGATCGTCGCCGACCGCGGCCTCGCCGCCGTGTCGCTCAGCGAGGTGGCGGCCCAGGCCGGCATCTCACCCGGCCGCGTCCAGCACTACTTCCCCGCCAAGCGGCAGCTCGTCGAGGCCGCCTTCGAGCGCGGCAACGAGCAGAGCAGCGCCCGCATCAGGCAGCGGGTCGGCCAGGACCTTGACGTGGCCGAGCCGCGCGTCGTGCTCACCACCGTGCTCACCGAGCTCATCCCCCACGACCCCGCGACCGAGGCCCACATGCGCGTGCGGCAGTCCTTCCACGCGCTCGCGTTCGCCGAGGAGGGCATCGCGGCCCGGCTGCGGGTGCTGTACGACGACTTCCACCGCCAGATGGCCGGCCTCATCCGCGCCGACCAGCGGGCCGGGCGCATCGCCGCCGCCGTGGATCCCGCCCGGTCCGCGCCCGCCCTGGTGGCGCTGGCCGAAGGGCTGGCCGCGTACGTGCTCATCGACGTCATCCCAGCGGACGCGGCCCGCGAACGTGTCCTGGCGGCCGTCGACGACCTCTACCGCACGGCGCCGTCACGCTCCTGAGCGTGTCGGGTTTGCGGGAGCCGCACGGTCACGGGGAGTATCCGACTGTGACGGAGGCGAGAGATCCCGCGCCGGCGGCGGGCACGGTAGTGGCGCCCGACCGGCCGGCCGGGGAGGGCGGGTGAGGAGAGGCCTGCGGTGGTTCGCCGACCGGCTCTTCCCTCCTGGCGCGAACCCGCACGACACCGTGCCCGCCCTGCTGGTCCTGCTGACCGTCGTGACCGGCATCGTGGATGCCGTCAGCTTCCTCGGCCTGCACGGCGTCTTCGCCGCCAACATGACGGGCAACATCGTCTTCCTCGGCTTCGCGCTGGCCGGGGAGGAGCGGCTGTCCTTGTGGGGGTCGCCGGTGGCTCTTCTGTCCTTCACGGCGGGCGCCTGGGCCACGGGGCGGGCGACCCTGCGGGTGACGGACCCGCGCCGGGCGTTCGTCCTGCTCACCGCCGCGCACGCGCTGCTCGTGGCGGCCGCCCTGGTGACGGTCCAGCTGGCCGGACACCGCGAGCCGCCGGGGCAGGCGGCGCTCATCGCGCTGCTCGCCTGCGGCATGGGCATGCAGAGCGCGTCCGTACGCGAGCTGGCGGTGCCCGACATGAACACGAACGTCCTGACCACCACCCTTACCGCGCTCTTCGCCGAAAGCCCGGGGCGGGCGGCCCGGCGCCGGGCCGCCGGCATCGCCGCGATGTTCCTCGGGGCGCTGGGCGGCGCCGCGCTGCACGTCGCCAGCGGGCCGGTGCCCGCGCTGGCCGCGGCCACGGTCCTGCTCGCCGTCGTCGCCTTCGCGGCCCGCTCCGCGCGGTGACGGGCGGGCCGGCGCGGCCGCCCCCGAGCGCCACGGCAACCGCGCCGCACCTGGAACGCGCCCCCGGGGCGCCACCGGCAGCCCCGCCGCGGGACCGCCATCATGGACGTCACGCCGCCCGACGGATCAGGGCCCGGTGTCCATGAGGTCGAGGTAGCCGTCCTCCAGGGTCGGCTCGGCCGGGCGGGCGAGCGGGTCCGGCGGCCCCGGCGCGACCACGCGGTAGCGCATCCCCGCCCCCTCCGGCAGCGCCGCCACCACCCGTCCCACGGCGGGCGCGGGTCCCGGCGTGGTGACCGTCCACACCCGCTGGTGCGCGTGCGCGACCAGCTCCCGCACCGACCCCTGGAACGCCAGCCGTCCCTTCGCCAGCACCGCCAGCGACCGGCACGTCTGCGCCACGTCGTCCACGATGTGCGTGCTCAGCAGCACCGTACGGTCCCCCGCGAGCTGCGACATGAGCGTACGGAACCGGATCCGCTCCTCGGGGTCGAGCCCCGTCGTCGGCTCGTCCACGATCAGCAGCCGCGGGTCGGCCAGCAGCGCCTGCGCGATCCCGACCCGCCGCAGCATGCCGCCGGAGAACCCCTTCAGCCGCCGGTCCGCCACGTCCGACAGCGCCACCAGCTCCAGCAGCTCGGTGATCCTGCGCCGCCGCCGCGACCGCGAGTGCAGTCCTTTCAGCAGCGCGATGTAGTCGAGGAACCGCCGCGCGCTCAGGTCCGGGTACACGCCCAGGTCCTGTGGCAGGTAGCCGAGCGTCCGCTGCACCGCCAGCCGTCCCTCCGCGGTGGCGAGGTCGTGGCCGCCGATGACCACCCGGCCCGAGGTGGGCGTCACCAGCCCCGCCAGGATGCGCATGAGCGTGGTCTTGCCCGCGCCGTTGGCACCCAGCAGCCCGTACATGCCGGCCGGCACCACCAGGGACAGGTCGTCCAGAGCCCGGGTGCCGTCCTTGTAGGTCTTGGTCAGGCGGGAGACGTCGATGCGCATGTCAGGACTCGCTTCGGGAGAGGCGGAGGCGGACCAGGACCAGCAGGGCCGCGGCGAGCGCGACCATGACGCCCATCCACAACCAGGCGGCCGCCGGGGTGAAGCCGGGGCGCAGGACGTCGAACATCGCCGCGGGGCCGCGCCCGTACTCGTCGGGGAGGGGCGCCAGCAGGCCGTACCTGGCGTACTCGCCGGTCGCCGAGAAGATCGTGTGGGACAGGGTCGGCATCAGGTACGCCGGGATCAGGTTGCCCCAGAACCAGTACGCGACGAACAGGACACGGAACACCATCGGCGGCACCAGCAGCGGCCCGGCGAACCCCAGCGCCCCGAGGAAGACGAGACCGGGCAGGGTCGAGGCCGCGAAGGTCACCGCCGCCCACCCGAGCGCCGACGGCTCCCCCTCCGCCACCGCGTAGGCCGCTGCCCGCCCGAAATAGGCGAGGGCCATCGGCACCGCCGTGGCCGCGCACACCCCGGCGTACTTCCCCGCCAGGCGCGCGGTGCGGCCGGACGGGGTGGCGTCCAGGATCCCGTCCACGCGCAGCGCCCGGTCACGGCCCGGCCGGTCGGCCAGCATGCATCCGTACACCATGGCCAGCATCGTGACGAGGAGTTGCGCCGCGCGGGACATCGCCCCCGCGACCGCGTTCCCGCCGTGGGAGCCGCCGGTCAGCGACCAGTACGGAAGCACCGCTACCAGCGCGGCGAAGGCCAGGCCGTACACGATCCACAACGACGGCCTGCGGATCTGCATGGCGAACTCGTAACGCATCGTGGCGATCATCCCGGTTCCCCTTCGAGCACGCGCTCGGCGTTCCCGAGCAGCAGCCACGCACCGGCGGCCATGGGCACGGCGGTCCCCATGAGGACCAGGCGGTTGAGCGGCCACCCGTCGACGCTCCACGACGTGGTGGCGAACAGGTGCAGCAGCCGGTACGCCGCGTTGTCCGCCAGGACGCCGCCGAAGAGCTGCTCCCCCGTCCACACGAACGCCACCAGCGACGTGGCCGCCGCCGTGCTGCGCAGCGCGGCGGCGCAGCACAGCCCGAGCGCCGCCAGCCACAGCGAAGGGGCCAGCCACACGAGCTGCCCGGCCGCCCCGCCGTAGGCGAACGTCCACCACCCGCTCGCCATCAGCACGGAGGACACCGCCAGCGAGCTCAGCGCGACGCACCCGAGCGCCACGGCCAGCCGCCGCAGCAGCGCGGGACGGTAGCCGTCCGGGATGGCCAGCCGCAGCTCTGCGGCCGGGTCTCTGCCCGCCGGCGAGGCCGCGACGACGCCGGCGAGCAGCGGGACACCCCTTTCGAGCGCGCCCATCAGGAACCAGCGGGTGTTGTCCTCGCGCGAGCCCAGCCGGTCCCCGAACGCGGCGAGCAGGAGGATGAGGGCGGCCAGCACCGGAGGGCCGAGCAGGGCGGGCAGCCCTGCCCTGCGGGCCTCGTGCCGCCACAGGTCGACGGGTTTCACGACCGGTGAGCAGCGCGCCGCCCCGCCGGGGTTCACCCGGACGGGGCCACGCCGCGGCCTATCCCGCACGGCCCATCCGGCGCAGCGGCTCGACCTTGCCCGCGAGCACGATGGCCGCCCCCGCCAGCGCGACCGCCGCCGCGAGCGTCCCCGGCCCGGTCTCCCACATCGTCCGGTACGCCCGCAGCGCCGCCACGTCGGCCTGCGCCAGCGCCGGCACGTACCAGGCGGCCAGCACCACCCCGACCGCCCCGCCGGGATGCCAGCACACCGACAGCAGCAGGGCCATCGCGGCCAGCAGCGCCATCGGGCCGAGCCACGCCGTGACCAACTCGCCCAGACCCGCCGGTGACCCGCCGGACGCCGCCAGCACCCCCGAGGCCAGCAACGCCAGCGCCACGTCGTACCCGAACACCAGGGTCACCCGGGCGAGCAGCAGCACGCGCGGCGAGGTGGGCGTGGCCGCCACCACCTCGAACGCCCGGTCGCGCTCCGGCCCGTAGAGCCCGGCCACGCCCACCGCCGCCACCAGCGGCGCCGCCAGCTCCAGCAGGGGCACGGGGAGCAGCCCTTTCAGCGCGGCGAACAGCACGCACAGGGCCATGACGGCGAACGACGCCGTCCACACCCCCGGATGCAGCAGCCGCGCCTCCATCGCCAGCAGCTGCCAGGCCCGCCGCGGCGCGGACACGACATGCGCCCCGGGATCGCCGAGCCCGCCGTCGGCCGCGGACGCCGCCAGCACCGCCGGGATGACCCGGCCGGCCGGCGGCGGGACGACGTGCCCGCCCGGCGGAGCCGGGACCCCGCCGGGCTCACACCGACTGTTCATGCAGCGCCTCCTTGAGGCTCGTCCTGGCCAGGTGCAGGCGGCTCTTCACCGTCCCTACGGGGATGCCCAGCACCTCGGCGATGTCCTGGTGCGGCAGGTCGGCCAGGTAGCTCAGCACGACCACCTCCCGCTGCGCCCGCGGCAGCCGCGCCAGCGCCGCCTGCAGCCAGTCGCCGCCGACGGCCAGCTCCTCCGGCCCCGGCACCCGGTCGGCCTGCTCGTACGGCTCCGCGGCGGGCGGCGGCGGCGTGCCGCGCAGCCGGTTGTGCGCCTGCCTGCGCGCCACCCCGAACAGCCACGTGCTCACCCGCGACCGGCTCTGGAACGTCCCCGCCGAGCGCCACACGGCCAGCAGCGTGTCCTGCAGGATCTCCTCGGCCGTGCCCCGGTCTCCGGCCATCCGGAACAGGAACGTGAACAGCGGCCCCGCGTACCGCTCGTACAGCTCGGTCAACGCTGCGGCGTCGCCGTCCGCCACCCTGGCCAGGACGCGCGCGTCCGGATCGGTCGGTCTCATCGGCTGGTGCGTAGCACCGCCGCCCTCCGCGGGTTCACTCCAGGAAGAAGTCTGCCAGCGCGCGGGCGACGACGGCGGGGTCGTTCTCCATCGGGATGTGGCCCGCCCCTGGAACGCGGACCAGCGTGGTGTTCGGCATCTCGGCGGCGAACCGCTCCGCGTGGCGCAGCTCCTGGAAGGTGTCGTCCTCGCCCCAGACCAGCAGTTTCGGGGTCCGGTCCGCCTGGAGCGCGGGGACGAGGCCGAGCGTGTACCGGCTGTCGGCCGCGCCCGCCAGCGCCATCCACGACCTGCGGACCCTGGCGTCGTTCCACGGGTCGAGGTAGTCCGCCAGTTCGGCCTCGGTGGCCGGGCGCCCCAGCGCGACGGTGGCGGCCGCGCGGCGGGCGGCCAGCAGTTCCTCGGCCGTCGTGGCGGCCACCACGGCGGGGTCGCGGTAGCGGGCCACGCCCGGCACCGGCCACGAGTCGTACATCACCGCATTGACCAGCGCCAGCCGCCGCACCCGTGCCGGGCCGGCCGCCAGCAGGTGCTGGGCGACGGCGCCGCCGATGTCGTGCCCGGCCACGGAGAGCGGCTCCCGCGCGCCCAGCTCTGCCGCGAACCTGCGCACCCATCCGGCCAGCACCGGCACGGCGGCCGTCGCCGTGGTCAGCTCGCCCTCGGAACGCCCGAGCCCGGGCAGGTCCACCGCCACGGGCCGCAACCCCGCCGCCGCCAGGTCGCCGAGCACCGGCTGCCAGACCCGGCTCCAGTAGGTGCCGTGCAGCAGGAGCACCACCGGCCCTCGCTCGCCCGCCGTCAGATAGCTCGCCCGCAGCCCGTCGACCTCGATCGTCTCTCGCGTGATCATGCCACCACCATCGAGCCCTGACGGCCGCCTGGTCAAACACCTCCGGAGGCATGCCGGCGGGCACACCCGCCGATCAGGGAGGACCCGGTGGCGCCGGCGGCATGGCCGCGCGGCCCTTCGCGCATTAAGGTCCGCATGCGTGTCGATCCGCCACGGCGCCGTTCGACACGTTGCATGACGGGCGGCATCGAACGGAAGGACCTCATCGGTGAAATTCGTGATCGTGGGCAAGGGCAACGCGGAGACCGAGGCCGGGGCGCTGCCCAGCCAGGAGCTCGTCGACGACATGCACGCCTTCAACGAGTCGTTGGTCAAGGCGGGGGTGCTGCTGGCGGCCGAGGGGCTCCACCCGAGCTCGCACGGGGCCCGGATCTCCTACAGCGACGGCAGCGCGACGGTGATCGACGGGCCGTTCGCCGAGGCCAAGGAGCTCATCGCCGGGTTCTGGCTGATCCAGGTGAAGTCCAGGGAGGAGGCCGTCCAGTGGGCGCTGCGCGTCCCGGTCCCGCGCGGGCACGAGGGGGTCGGGCTGGACGTGTGGCAGGTGTTCGACCCCTCGGACGTGCCGGACGACACGATGCCGCCGCGGGCCCGCGAGCGCGAGCGGGCGCTGCGCGAGCGCCTCGGCGCCCACGACCCGGCCGGCTGACGGCACGCTCCGCCAGGCGGCTCCGTCCCCCCGCAGCCGGGGCTGAGGCCGGTCACTGGACAGGTTCGCGGAACCCCAGGGCTGAGCCCGGTCACCGGACAGGTTCGCGGGATTCTGGAGCTGAGCCCGGTCACCGGACAGGTTCGCGGGATTCTGGGCGACGGGTGCGGGGTCCAGCGACACGCGGCGAGTTGCCGGGCCGGGACGGTTGCTGGTGTCATGGCCCGGTGACGGCTTCCGACACGCATGGCGCCATCGAGGCGGTCTGGCGGATCGAGGCGGCCAGGCTCATCGCGGGGCTCGCCCGGCTGGTGCGCGACGTCGGCATCGCCGAGGAGCTGGCGCAGGACGCGCTGGTCGCCGCCCTGGAGCAGTGGCCGGAGTCCGGCGTGCCGCGCAACCCGGGCGCATGGCTGATGACCGTGTCGAAACGCCGCGCCGTCGACATGATCCGCAGGAACGAGCGGCTGGCGCGCAACCTGGCCGAGCTGGGTCACCGGCTCGAGGAGAGCGAGGAGCCGCCCGAGGTCGACCAGATCGAGGACGACCTGTTGCGGCTGGTGTTCACGGCCTGCCACCCCGCGCTGCCGATGGAGGCGCGGGTGGCGCTGACGCTGCGGGTGCTCGGCGGCCTGACCACCGGGGAGATCGCCAGGGCGTTCCTGGTCACGGAGTCCACGGTCGCCCAGCGGATCGTGCGGGCCAAGCGCACCCTCGCCGCCAGGCGCATCCCCTTCGAGGTGCCGCAGGGCGCCGAGCTGGCCGGGCGGCTCACGTCCGTACTGGAGGTCATCTATCTGATCTTCAACGAGGGCTATTCGGCGACCGCCGGCGACGACTGGATGCGCCCGGCGCTGTGCGAGGACGCGCTCCGGCTGGGCCGCGTGCTGGCGGGCCTGATGCCGAAGGAGCCCGAGGTGCACGGGCTGGTGGCGCTCATGGAACTGCACGCCTCGCGGTCGGCCGCCCGCGTGGGTCGCTCGGGCGAGCCGATCCTGCTCCTCGATCAGGATCGCGCCCGCTGGGACCGGCTCCTCATCCGCCGCGGCCTGGCCGCGCTCGACCGGGCCGGCGAACTGCGCGACACCAGCGGCACCTACACCCTCCAGGCCGCCATCGCCGCCTGCCACGCCAGGGCGGTCGACCCGGGCGACACCGACTGGGTGCGCATAGCGGGCCTGTACGAAGAGCTGGCCAAGCTGTCACGCTCCCCCGTGGTCGAGCTCAACCGCGCGGTGGCGCTCTCCATGGCGTACGGCCCGGCGGCGGGCCTCGAGCTGCTCGACCAGATCGTGGACGAGCCGTCGCTGAGGGACTACCACCTGCTGCCGAGCGTCCGCGGCGACCTGCTGGTCAAGCTGGGCCGGCTGGACGAGGCGCGGGCGGAGTTCGAGCGGGCGGCGGAGATGACGCGCAACACCCGTGAGCGGGCTCTCCTGGAGGACCGCGCCGCCGCCTGCCGCGGCGACGCCCCCGCCTAGCGGGCGCCCACCGCCCCACCCGCTACGGCGGGTGGTCGCCGGTTCCGTGCGGCGCCCTTGTGACCTTCGCAAAGGCCCCGGTACGCGGGTGACATGCCCTTGATGCGACACAAAAGATGTCTCTTGTGGTGGGAGCGCTCCCAATCAGCTCTTTGCGAGGTATAACGCTATAAATCCGGTTACACAGTGATAAACCGCACCATTGGTAACGGTTACGTTTCGCGGGATTGACGTTCAGAGCGGGCAAGTGCACCCTTTGTGGGAGCGCTCCCAAAGACTCCCACCGCGGTGGAACGCAGGCCGCGGTGCTCTCCCCCACACATTCACCCGAGAAGGGGTCCACCATGATGATCAGCAAGCGTCGCGGCGGTCTCGCCACGGCCGCGGCCCTGGCCGCGGCCGCGCTGGCCGTGGCGTCGTGCGGTTCCGGCACGCCGGCACCCTCCGCAGCGCCGGAGCCGGTCACCATCCGCCTGCAGACGTTCGGCGGCGGCACCAACTTCGGCTACAAGAACGCCGTCGAGAAGTGGAACGCCGAGCACAAGGACATCCAGATCCAGCACGAGAACCTGACCGACCAGTTCGAGCAGCAGTACTGGCCGCAGATGATCCAGTGGTTGCAGGCCGGCAGCGGCGCGGGCGACGTCGTCGGCATCGACGAGGGCGGCATGGGCCTGGCCAAGGCGCGCACCGAGTGGTGGGCCGACCTGAAGGAGTACGGCCTGGAGTCGCGCAAGGCCGACTACCTCCCGTGGAAGTGGGAGAACGGCGTGGCCGCCGACGGCAAGCTGTTCGGCCTGGGCACCGACATCGGCGGCATGAGCCTCTGCTATCGCAAGGACCTGTTCGAGAAGGCCGGGCTGCCGACCGACCGTGACGAGGTCAGCGCGCTGTGGCCCACATGGGACGAGTACCTCGAGGTCGGCAAGCGGTTCCAGTCGGAGGTCAAGGACACCAAGTGGGCCGACGGCACCAACACGCTGTACCAGGTGGTGCTCTACCAGGAGGCGGCCAAGAACGGCAACGTCTCCTACTTCGACAAGGAGAACAACCTGATCGTCGACAAGAACCCGGCGGTCAGGACGGCCTTCGACTTCGTGCAGAAGCTGAGCCAGCAGGGCCTGACCGCCAAGCTGCGCAACTTCACCGACGAGTGGGCGACGGGCACCCAGAAGGGCGCGTTCGCCACGCTGGGCTGCCCGTCCTGGATGCTCGGCGCGGTCAGCGGCAACGCCGGCGACGACGGCAAGGGCAAGTGGGACGTGGCCGCGGTGCCCGGCGGGGGCGGCAACTGGGGCGGCTCCTGGCTGGCCGTGCCGAAGCAGTCCAAGCACCCGAAGGAAGCGGCCATGGTCGCCGACTACCTGACGCAGGCGAAGACCCAGGCGGGCATCTTCACCGACTTCGGCAACATGCCGAGCAACACCAAGGCCCAGCAGGACCCGGCGGTGCAGGGCGCGAAGAACGAGTACTTCAACGACGCCCCCATCGGTGAGATCTTCGCCAAGTCCGCCGCCAGCCTCCAGCCGGTCTTCCTCGGCGTGAAGCACGCCCAGGTCAAGAACGCCACCGAGGCGGTCATCCAGGGCATGGACGACGGCTCGGTCCCGTACGGCAAGGCCTGGCAGCAACTGGTCGACGACGCGGTCAAGGCCGCGGGCTGATCTCCCAGCCCGGTCCGCCCGCGGCGGGCCGGGCACGTTGCCGTGAAAGGTCTGTTATGAGCATCGACACCCTTCCGCGGGCGACGCGGAGCCACTATCGCCGCGCCCGTCCGCCCGGCCGCCGCTGGCGTTCCCGCCTGGACGTCAAGGCGATGCCGTACGCACTGGTGTCCCCGTACTTCCTCCTGTTCGCCGCCTTCGGGCTCTTCCCGCTGGCGTTCACGCTCTACTACTCGCTGTACGACTACGACCTGACCGGCACCACCGAGTGGGCAGGGCTGGGCAACTACACCGCGCTGCTGGGCGACGACGACTTCTGGCGCGCCACGGTGAACACGGTGGCCATCTTCGTCATCGCCACCGTCCCGCAGATGCTGCTGGCCCTGTTCCTGGCCAACGCGCTGAACAAGCGCATGCGCTTCCGGCTGGCGATCCGGATGAGCGTGCTGCTGCCGCTCGTCACGTCGGTCGTCGCGGTCGCGGTGGTGTTCACGCAGTTGTTCGCCCGTGACTGGGGCCTGGTCAACTGGCTGCTCGGCATGTTCGGGGTGGACAGCACGAACTGGCGGGCCGAGCGCGTGCCGTCGTGGATCGCCATCGCCACCATGGTCGACTGGCGCTGGACCGGCTACAACGCCATCATCTTCCTGGCGGGCATGCAGACGATCCCGCGCGACCTGTACGAGGCCGCCTCGATCGACGGCGCCTCGCAGCGCAGGCAGTTCTGGCAGATCACGCTGCCGATGTTGCGCCCCACCATGATCTTCGTGGTGCTCAACTCCACGATCGGCGGCCTGACGCTGTTCTCGGAGCCGATGACGTTCTACAACGGCAACCCCGACGGCGGGTCGCAGGGCCAGTTCCAGACGGTGGCCATGTTCGTCTACAAGGAGGCCTTCCGCGAGTTCGACTACGGTTACGCCTCCGCCGCCGCCTGGCTGCTGTTCCTGCTGATCCTCGTCGGAGCGGCGATCAACTTCCTGTTCGTGCGCAGGATCGGGGGCACGCGATGACCATCTGGAAACCGTCCGTCCTGACGAGGGTCCTGCTCGGGCTGGCCATCTTCCTGTCGGCCTTCCCGCTGTACTGGATGCTGGTCATCGCCTCGCGTACGAACTCCGACGCGGTCTCCTCGCCGCCGATGTTCCTGCCGGGAGGGAACCTGGGGCAGAACATCATCGCGGTGCTCAACCACCCCGAGGCCAAGTTCGTGGCCGGCCTGACGAACTCGTTCATCGTGGCGAGCGTCGTCACCGTCTCGGTCATCATCATCTCGACGCTGGCCGGCTTCGCGTTCGCCAACCTGAACTTCAAGGGACGCAACGCGCTGCTGCTGCTCGTGCTGCTGACGATGGCGGTGCCGCTGCAGCAGATGGGCGTGGTCCCGCTCTACCGGCTCATGGTGAGCCTGGAGTGGACGGGCACGCTCAAGGCGGTCATCCTGCCGTACCTGCTCAACGGGTTCGGCGTCTTCCTGATGACGCAGTACACGCGGCAGTCCGTGCCGATGGAGCTGGTCGAGGCGGCCCGGGTGGACGGCGCCGCCACGCTGCGCATCTGGTGGAACGTCGTGCTGCCCGCGGTCCGCCCCGGCATGGCCGTGCTCGGCATCAACACGTTCATGCTCATGTGGAACGACTACATGTGGCCGCTGATCGTGCTCAACCAGGACAACCCGACCGTGCAGATTGCGATCAACTCGCTCAACGCGAGGTACTCCACGGAGTACTCGTTGATCTTCGCGGGGACGGCGCTGTCCATCATTCCGCTCATCGCGGTATTCGTCGCATTCGGCCGCCAAATCGTCGGCGGACTCATGGAAGGTGCGGTCAAGGCGTGACGACACAAGAGGAACAGACACGTACCGGGCTGCGCTTCCCCGCGGGCTTCGCGTGGGGCGCGGCGACCTCGGCGTACCAGATCGAAGGGGCCGTCGCGGAGGACGGGCGAGGGCGATCCATCTGGGACACCTTCGCCAGGAAGCCGGGCCGGGTGCTCAACGGGCACAACGCGGACGTGGCCATCGACCACTACCACCGGTACCAGGAAGACGTCGCCATCATGGCGGAGCTGGGCCTGTCGGCCTACCGCTTCTCGGTCTCCTGGCCCCGCATCCAGCCGACCGGCTCCGGCAAGATCAACCAGAAGGGCCTCGACTTCTACAAGCGGCTCACCGACGAGCTGCGCGAGCACGGCATCGACCCCTGGCTCACCCTCTACCACTGGGACCTGCCCCAGGAGCTGGAGGACAAGGGCGGCTGGCCCAACCGCGACGTCGCCTACTGCTTCGCCGACTACGCGGCGACGGTGCACGAGGCGCTGAAGGACTACGTGCACACGTTCAGCACCGTCAACGAGCCGTGGTGCGCCGCGTTCCTCGGTTACGCCTCCGGCGAGCACGCCCCGGGCAGGCGCGAGCCGGAGAACGCGATCAGGGGCGCGCACCACCTCAACCTGGCGCACGGCCTGGCCGTGCAGTCGATGGGCGCCCGGCGCGTCGGCGGCAGCGTGAACCTGTACGCGGTCACGCCCGCCACCGGCAGCGCCGAGGACCTCGACGCGGCCCGGCGCATCGACGGCCTGCAGAACCGGTTCTTCCTGGACGCCCTGCTGCTGGGCAGCTATCCGGAGGACGTGCTGGCCGACCTGCCCGTCGAGCTGGACTTCGTCCAGCCCGGCGACATGAAGATCATCAACGCGCCCATCGACGTGCTGCTCGTCAACTACTACAGCCGCTTCACGGTCTCGGGAGCACCGGGCGGCGCCCAGTCTGCGGCCGCGGCGCCCACGGACACGGGGTCGCCGTGGGTCGGCAGCGAGCACGTGTCGTTCGTCAACGGCGGCCGTCCGGTGACGGCGATGGGCTGGGAGATCGACGAGTCGGGCCTGGTCGAGGTGCTCACCAGGGTGGCACGCGACTACCCCGCGATCCCGATGGTGATCGCCGAGAACGGCGCCGCCTTCGACGACGTGCTCGACGACGGCCGCGTGCACGACCAGGAGCGGCGGGCGTACGTCGAGGCGCACCTCGGCGCCTGCAAGCAGGCCATCGAGGCGGGCGTGCCCCTGGAGGGCTATTTCGCCTGGTCGCTGATGGACAACTTCGAGTGGGCCTGGGGTTACGGCAAGCGGTTCGGCCTGGTTCGGGTGGACTACGAGACACTGGAACGGCTGCCCAAGGACAGCGCGCTCTGGTACTCGGAGATCATCCGGCAGAATAGGCGACATGAACCGACCGACTCTTGAGGCAGTCGCGGCTCGGGCCGGGGTGGGCCGGGGCACGGTGTCGAGAGTCATCAACGGCTCGCCGAACGTCAGCGCCAGGGCCCGCGAGGCCGTTGAGCTGGCCATCCGCGAGCTGGGCTACGTGCCCAACCGCGCGGCGCGGGCGCTGGTGACGCGCCGCACGGACACCGTGGCGCTGGTGGTGTCCGAGTCGCAGTTGCGCGTCTTCGACGAGCCGTACTTCGCGGGCACCATCCGCGGCATCGGCTCGGCGCTGGCCGAGACCGGCCTGCAGCTGATCCTGGCGATGGCCAGGTCGCCGGAGGAGCACGAGCGGCTCGAAAACTACCTGACAGGGCAGCACGTCGACGGCGTGCTGCTCCTGTCGCTCCACGGCGCCGATCCGCTGCCGGGCCGGCTGGAGGCGATGGGCGTGCCCACCGTGCTCGGCGGCCGGCCCGTCGGCCTCGACCCCTACAGCTACGTCGACATGGACAACAGGGCCGGGGCCCGGCAGGCGGTCAAACACCTGCTGAGCCTCGGCCGCCGCGCGATCGCCGCGATCGCCGGCCCGCAGGACATGGGCGTGGGCGTCGACCGGCTCTCCGGCTACCGAGACGCGCTGCTGCCCTCGGGGCTGCCGGAGCTGGTGTCCTATGGTGACTTCTCCGAGCAGAGCGGGGCCGTCGCGATGGCCGAGCTGCTGCGGACGCATCCCGAGCTCGACGCGGTCTTCGCCGCGTCCGACCCGATGGCGCTGGGCGCGATGCGCGTGCTCAAGGCCGAAGGGCGGGCGATCCCCGGCGACGTGGCCGTGATCGGGTTCGACGACTCCAAGGCCGCGCTCAGCGCCGACCCGCCGCTCACCACCGTCCACCAGCCGACCGAGGCCATGGGCAGGCAGATGGCCCAGCTGCTCGTCGCCCGCATCAACGGCGAGGAGCTGCGCCAGCCCGTCGTGATCCTCGACACGCACCTCGTGCGCAGGGAGTCCGCCTGAGATCCGGCCCGAGATCGAGAAGGAGGTGGTCCACGTGGACAGCAGGACGAAGCGCCGGTTATCCGCGGCCGAGCTCGACGCGCTGACCCGGCGCGCGCTGGGCGCGGGCGTCGCGTCCGCCACCGAGCTGACCGACGGCTTCGCCAACGCGGTCTGGCGGCTCACCCTCGACGACGGCCGCGAGGTGGTGCTCAAGCTGTCGCCGCCGCCCGAGCTCGACCAGCTCAGCTACGAACGCAACCTGCTGCGCATGGAGGCCGCCGCCTACGAGCACGCGCTCAAGGCGGGCGTCCCGGTGCCGTCGCTGCTGCGGGCCGGCTTCGACGACCCGGTGCTCGGCGGCGACTACCTGATGCTGAGCGCGCTCGACGGCGTGTCGTGGAACGACGTCAAGCCCGACGGCGAAGACGCCCTGCGCAGGGAGCTGGGCCGCCACCTGGCCAGGTTCAACGCGGTGACGGGCGAGGTGTTCGGCTACCCGCACGCCGGCATCGTCGGCGCCACGTGGCGCGAGGCGTTCCTCGCGATGGTGGCCGCGCTGCTCGGCGACACCGAGCGTTATCCGGCCCCGCTGCCGCGCCCGGCGGCCGAGCTCATGGCCGTGTTCGAGGCCGCCTCGCCGGTGCTCGGCGAGGTGACGACACCCCGGCTGGTGCACTTCGACGTGTGGGCCGGCAACGTCTTCCTCGACCTGAGCGGCCCGCCCAGGATCCAGGCCATCATCGACCACGAGCGAGCCTTCTGGGGCGACCCGATCGCCGAGTTCGTCACCCCGACGATCTTCGGTGAGCTGCGCGAGGACGATCCGCTGCTGGCCGGCTACCGCGAGGTGACGCCGCTGGAGCTCACCCCTTCGGCGCTGACCAGGCTCGACCTCTACCGCGCCTACCTCTACCTGATCCTGCTGGTCGAGAACGGGCCCCGGCAATATCCGGAGGAGGAGTACGCCAGGGTCCGCGACCTCTCGCTGTCCGCGCTGGACGTCGTCCTGGACCGCCTCTCCCGCGGGTGACGCGCTCGCCCGTACCCGCGGCGCGGCCCGGTTGAGGTGCGCGGGCGGCGGGTCGGCGGGCGCGTTCAGGCGGTGGGAAGGCGGGCCACCATGATGGGGCTCGTGGTGGGCTTCTCGGAGCCGCCCGCGGGCTCGACGGTGAGCGCCACCCGCCGCTCGCCCTCCAGCGGGGCCACCACCGGCACGGTCACCCCGCCGGCCGCCCGGTCGAGCAGCCCGGCGGGGCGCGCGCCTTCCGGGCCCGTCAGCCACAGCTCGTAGTCCTGGGAGCCGGGCAGGTCCCGCAGCCCCGACGAGGTGAACACCATCCGTCCCGCGGAGCGCGAGACCACCACCGTGCCGGTGCCGCCGGTGGTGACCGGCAGGCGCACCGTACGGGCGTCGGGCGCGGCCAGCACGGCGGCGACCTCCCCCGTCCTGGTGGTCAGGTCCCCGAGGTCGCGGCGGGCGTCGACGGCCACCGCCCCGAGCGCCGCCGCGGCCGCGGCGCACGCCGCCGCCAGCACCGTCAGCACCGTCAGCACCTTCGACCGTCGCCACCCGTCCGGCGCATCGGTACGGCGGCCCTCCCGCGAACCGGTGCAGGGGCCCTCCCGCAGACCGGTGCCGGGGCCCTCCGGTGGGGCGGTGCGGTGGTGGGGGCTGTCTCTTATACCCAGCT
>NZ_SMKO01000155.1 GCF_004348685.1 Nonomuraea deserti
GCTGTGGGGCGGGCTCGGAATGCGGCGTCGCCTTCGGGGCGGGCTCGGCGTGCGGCGCCGGGGCGGGATCGAGGAGAGGCGGCCCTTCGGAGGCGGTTGCGGCACCAGCGACCGGCGACGGCGCGGGCGTCTCCGTGCCGGGCGACGGCCGGCCGAACGGCACGATGTCCTGCTCCGCGGCAGGCTCGGCGTCGGCGCCGCTCCCTGATGCGCGCCGGGCGTGCACGTGCTTGATCAGCAGCAGCCAGAGCCACAGGGCCAGCGCCAGCATGACCCAGGGCGCCAGGGCCACGCCGATGGCCGTCTGCCGTACGTCGAACCCGAACCGCACCGCCGTCGCCACGTTCACCGCCGAGGCCGCCACGATGAGCAGGACCAGCACGAACGCCGCCTGCACGCGTACGAGCAGCTTGGCCGAGCGCAGCAGCAGCACGCTGATCAGCGCGACCGCCAGGAGCGCGTCGAAGGCCGCGGGATAGAGGTAGGCGAGGTCGGCATCGGCCTCGCCGGTGACGGCCAGAGCGCGCAGGTCGTCGAAGGAGAGCGCGCACGCGGCCCCCGTGAGGGCGGCGACGGCGAGTCCGGCAAGGGCGATGCCCAGGCGGCGGAGCGCAGAAGGGGGAGTCACGTCCATGGCGGTTGTGAGCCTACAGAAGAATGGAGGGCCAGACGGATCTAGGAGGACACATGGCCGTGCTGTCAGAAGATGCCCGAAAGCTCCTGGACGCGCCGAATTTCGCGACGATCACCTCTATCAATCCGGACGGTGGCCCCCATTCGAGCGTGGTCTGGATCCGTACGGACGGCGACGACGTGGTCTTCTCGACCGCGAAGGGGCGTGTGAAGCCGCGCAACTTCGAGCGCGACCCGAGGGCGAGCCTGCTGGTCATCGACCCGGACAACCCCTACCGCTACGTCGAGGTGCGCGGGCGGGTGACCATGACGTCCGACCCGGAGGGCGCGCTCATCGAGGAGTTGTCGCAGAAGTACCGGGGGCAGCCCTGGGAGGACAAACCGGGCACCGAGCGACTCATCGTGAGGATTTCTCCGGACAAGGTCACGTTGCGGGGCTGATTCAACGGTCAGGAGGCAGCTCTGAGGCGTTAGCCTTTCTTTTGTGAGCCTGCACATCTACGACACCAGCACACGTGCCATCCGCGAATTCGTTCCGGTCGAAGCCGGTCGGGCGTCGATTTACCTGTGTGGGGCCACCGTGCAGGCTCCTCCGCACATCGGGCATATCCGCTCGGGCGTGAACTTCGACGTGCTCCGCCGCTGGCTTGCGCGTTCTGGATATGACGTGACGTTCTGCCGCAACGTCACCGACATCGACGACAAGATCATCAGGGTGTCGGCCGAGGAGGGCGTGCCCTGGTTCGTCGTGGCCGAGCGCAACCAGCGAGCCTTCACCTGGGCGTACGACATCCTGGGCTGCCTCCCGCCGACCGTCGAGCCCCGCGCCACCGGGCACGTCCCCGAAATGATCACGCTCATGCAGCGGCTGATCGAGCGCGGGCACGCCTACGCCTCCGGCGGTGACGTCTACTTCGACGTGCAGTCCTACGCCGACCGCTACGGCTCCCTCTCCAACCAGAAGGTGGAGAACATGCGGCCCGCGGCCGACACCGACGACGAGTCCTGCAAGCGCGACCCCCGCGACTTCGCCCTGTGGAAGGGCGAGAAGCCCGGCGAGCCGACCTGGCCGACCCCATGGGGGCCCGGCCGCCCCGGCTGGCACCTGGAGTGCTCGGCCATGGCGACGAAATACCTGGGGCCGGCGTTCGACATCCACGGGGGAGGGATCGACCTGATCTTCCCGCACCACGAGAACGAGATCGCCCAGTCGCAGGCGGCGGGTGACGGCTTCGCCCGCTACTGGATGCACAACGGCATGCTCAAGATCGGCGCGGAGAAGATGAGCAAGTCACTCGGCAACTCCCTGCTGATCCCCGACATGGTGCAGAAGGTGCGGCCCGTGGAGCTGCGCTACTACCTGGCGGCCCCGCACTACCGTTCCTCGATCGACTACTCCGAGGAGGCGCTGCAGGAGGCCGCCGCCGCCTACCAGCGCATCGAGGGCTTCGTCACGCGCGCCGCCGAGGTGATCCACGACGTCGACGCCGACGCGCCGCTGCCGCAGGCGTTCGCCGACGCGCTCGACGACGACCTGGGCACCCCGCAGGCGCTGGCGGTCGTGCACGAGGTGGTGCGCGAGGGCAACGTGGCGCTGTCACGGGGCGACAAGGAGGCCGTGGCCCGGCTGCTCGCCGAGACCCAGAACATGCTCGACGTGCTCGGCCTCGACCCGCGCTCGCCGCAGTGGCGGGGCACGGGATCCGACCTGTCGCCCGTGGTCGACGCGCTGGTGGCGGTGGCGCTGGAGCAGCGCCGTGCAGCGCGGGAGCGTAAGGACTACGCGGCCGCCGACGCCATCAGAGACCAGCTGAGCGCCGCCGGCATCACCGTGGAGGACACCCCGCACGGGCCGCGCTGGGAGCTCAGCCGGTAGAGCGTCCGGCGCCCTGGGGGTGGCACGCATGCCGACATGCACGCAGGGAGTGCCGCCGGCCAGCGTGGCGAACACCACGGGAAGCCCCGGTCGTCCTGGGTGATGGTCGTGACGCTGCCCGCGCGCTTGTAGGCGCCCCGTCCACGGACTCCCGTCCACGGTGTCCCGTCCACGGCGGCAGGTCCGCCGCGGGCGGGTCCGCCGGCGGGACGAACGGCGGAGGCATGCGGCACACCGGCGAGCACGACCGGCAGTTCGCCGAACAGGTCGGCGTAGAACCGGCTGACGACGCCGCCGCTTGCGAGCAGCGCGACCGCCTCGGCGGACAGAACGCGTCGAGGAGGGGCGGGTTCAGCCTGCAGGCGGCAGACCAGGAGTGGCAGCCCTTTCCGGCTTTCCACGGATGCTTTCTGCGGTCTTCGCGCGTTGGCCGGATTGCCTCGTACCCCTTGCACACGGGCCGGGGTTGGCCCGGCTTCCTCGCGTGGGCCGAGTTGCCCCGCGCCCCGAGTACCCTGGATGCCATGGCAGCAGGCGGCAGGGGCTCGGGCAGGCCCGCGAAGAAGAAGGGCCCGTCCAAAGGCACCGGAGGGCAGCGCCGCCGGTCGCTCGAGGGCAAGGGCGCGACCCCACCCGCGGAGATGCGGCACTGGTACAAAGACAAGGCCCGCAGCGAGCGCGTCGCCCGCGAAGAGCGAGGCGGCAGCCGCCGCGCCGCTCCCACCAGGTCCAGGCGTTCGGAAGACGCGCCCGAATACATCGGCGGGCGCAATCCGGTGCTCGAGGCCCTGCAGGCCGACGTGCCCGCCAACGCCCTCTACGTGGCCCAGCGCATCGACAACGACGACCGCGTACGCGACTCCATCAAGATCGCGGCAGAACGCGGCATCGCCCTGCTCGAAGTCACCCGCGACAAGCTCGACCGCCTGACGGAAGGCGCCGTTCACCAGGGCATCGCGCTCCAGATCCCCGCCTACGACTACGCGCACCCGTCAGAGCTGGTGGACCTCGCGCACGACGCCGGCGAACCCCCGCTGATCGTCGCCCTCGACTCGGTCACCGACCCGCGCAACCTCGGCGCCATCGCCCGCTCCGCCACCGCCTTCGGCGCCCACGGCCTGCTCATCCCCTCACGCCGCTCGGCGGGCGTCACGGGAGGCGCCTGGAAGACGTCCGCGGGAACGCTGGCCACCCTGCGCGTCGCCCGCGCCGCCAACCTGACGGCCGCCCTGCGCGACTACCGCGAGGCGGGCCTGTTCGTGGTCGGTCTCGACGGCGCCGGCGAGACCGACATCGGCGAGGCCCAACTGCTGACCGAGCCGCTGGTGGTGGTCGTGGGCTCCGAGGGCAAGGGGCTCTCACGGCTGGTGCGCGAGCACTGCGACGTGGTGACCCGCATCCCGATGCACGCATCCGCCGAGTCGCTCAACGCGGGGGTGGCGGCCGGGGTGGCGCTGTACGAAGTCGCTCGTCACAGGCGTCGCTAGCGTCTACACTGATAGGCCGCGCCGACGTAGCTCAATCGGCAGAGCATCTGTCTTGTAAACAGAAGGTCAGGGGTTCGATTCCCCTCGTCGGCTCTGCAGTAGAGGGCCCCTGAGCAGGCATTACGCCGTCAGGGGTTTTCACCTTGTCAGGACATTTTCGAGATCTTGCTAACGTCTTGCTAACACGGTGGCTCCCGGGTGGCTCCCGCGCCGACAGCCCTGGCGAAGACATCGGCCGCTGTGGCTGCCTGTTCGGGATGACGTGGGCGTAGACGCGGGGCCTGATCGCCGGGTCAGCATGGCCGAAGAGGGTTGCGACGACGTGTGCGGGGACGCCCTCCACGTCCACATGGGCGCCCAGGACGCCGTGCTTTTGGGCAGAGGCTCGTCGGCCAGCGCAGCGTTCGCCACAGCATTGCGGCTGTTGTACGGAGCGGAGGACGTCGTGGGTCTACGGTGTGCCGGGGGAGCGCCGAAGTTCGATTAGTTCAATCAGGTCTTAAGATGGCTTATCAAACTTCGGTTCTAGCGCCTGCGTAGGGGGTTCAGTGGCAGGGAGAGGCCGCCCGAGTCGAGCCACAGTCTAGGTACGACTCGACCGTGCAATCCAGGAGCTCAACCAGCGCCTCGGTGGCCTACCCAACCCTACCGAAGCCGAAGAGATCTGGTCCGATATATGGCACCTTAAGGCCCACCACTCCACTGCCCTTGAAGGTAACACCCTGGTACTCAAGGAAGTACAGGCACTGCTCGACCAAGGACGAGCCGTGGGTGCCAAGCCTCTCCGTGAGTACAACCAAGTCAAAGGCTAGGGCGATGCCGCCAAATGGGTCTACGGTCAAGCGCTGGAACCCGAGGTGTGGAATGACGGCCAACTCCTCAGCCTCAACAGCACGTATGGGTGCCGATGCTCATGGGTACAAGCAGGCGGTCTGATCAACCGCCAATTGGTCGGAACCTGAGATCAGCTGAGACTTTGAGATGATCGACAAGGCGAACGCAGTGATCAGCTCTCCGACCTTGGCCAGCACCGGGCTAAATTGGTCGGGTGGGGACCTATGAGGATCTACCGGCGGAGCTGGTGACCGAGCGGCTGCGGTTGCGGCGGTGGGTGCCGTCGGATGCCGAGGAGTACCGCGGGTTATGGCGTGAGCGGGATCCACGAGTGCCGCCGGTACGGCGGATCGACGCCGAGGGACGCCCGACGGTCGAGGACATCCGCGGCTGGCTGCTCGACAATCCGCTGGCGGCGGATCCGGGGCTCGGGTTGCTGCCGATCGAGCTGCGAGACACCGGTGAGTTCATCGGGTACTGCGGATTGACTGTCGGTCAGGGATCTTTCGACGAACCTGAGATCGCGTACGAGCTGGCACAACGAGCTCACGGTCATGGTTACGCGACAGAAGCCGCCCGTGCGGTCATGGAAGCCGCGACTCGAACAGGACGTCGACGACTCTGGGCGACCGTGTGGGAGTGGAACGTACCCTCGTTCCGCGTCCTCGAGAAGCTCGAGTTCCACCGAAGCGACCGCATCACCGTGGACGTCGAACGCGGCAACACGATCTGGATGACGCGCGTACTCGACCCGAGGTAGAGAGCTGAGCACCGGCCGCGATCGACTCTCCGAAGAGCACCCATAGGTGATCGCTGACCAGGGTTGGAGGGACGGCAGCGGATGCCGTTGGACAGTCATGGAGAATCTTGTAAGCAGAAGGTCAGGGTTCGATTCCCCTCGTCGGCTCTGCAACCGCAAGGCCCCGAGGAGGCATGACGCCGTCAGGGGCCTTCTGCTTTCGGATCTTCTCCCGGTGCTTTCGGCGTCTGTGGGAGCCGCTTCGGGAGCCGTTGAGGGCCGTTTCCCCAGGAGGGCGCTGGAGATGGTTTCGGTCGCGGCGCGCCGGTCGCATTCCAGCAGGTGTCCGCGCACATCCTTGGTGATCGCGATGCTGGCGTGCCCGAGGACTTCGGACACGCCGTGCAGCGGAGTTCCCTGAACGGGCATGAGTGACGCGCCCGAGCGGCGAAGCTCGTGCGGATGCCAGAGCTCGAGGCCCGCCTTCTTGGCCAGCCGGGAGAACACGTGTCCGGGTGGCGTTCGGGTCGCGGGGTCTTGAGCCGTTTGTACAGGATCCGCCCCCCGCAGGAGCAACCCGGCGAATGTCTGGCCAGTGCCCCGGGGGTCCGGGCCCGGATCCATCGCCCAGGTTTTCACCACGCGGGACGGGCGCCTGCAGTTGGCCGTGAACACCACCCTGAAGGTGGGCAACCACACCGCCGACGACTACGCGGACAAGGTCACCCAGGCCGCGGAAGAACTCCTTTGCCCCACACAGTGACGCCTGAGCGGAGGCCGGTGGCCACCCCAACCCCGCGCCCGCATCCGCAGCGGGCAAGGCTTCGGTTGGAGCGGCTTCCCCACACCTGATCGTCTGGGCAGCCGGAGAAGCTCTTCGCGAGCTGAGCGAGATCGACGTGCGTCTATGCGAGCGGGTGGTTCATGCCAACCGGGAAAGCTCGCTGGGCGCACGAAGTGGGCTCAGTTCTTCCCTCCGCCCGTCACCACGGAACCCCAGGATTTCATCATCTTCTGGAATTCCTTACGGAAATGCTCGCGGTCGATCGTTTCATCGGCGTACTTGAAATACCAGTTGTCCATCCTCCCGCGTAGCCTGTTGAACTCTGGGGAAGCCGCCTCGTAGCCGAAGTATTCTTTGTAGTAACCGAAGTGGCTCCACATCCCCGGAGTGACCGCCTTCTTGCCGCTCGTCCAGGTCTGGTTGGCCTGCGGGCTCAGGTCGCGCGCCATTTCGTCATGTGTCGCCCGCACCAGGGCGCGGGGGTCGATGAACGACATTTTCCCCATGGCGACCTGCGGCAGCTGCAGGAGTTCGTCCCATCCGGCGGCTCGCATGGTTTCGCCGAACTTCGTGACCCGGGTATCAGCGGATCCCAGGCTGGAATCCATGCCGTCGGCGCTCTTCATCGAGCGGAATTTCCACATGTTGAAGAGTTCGCCGTTCTTGCCGAGCCGTGGCTGCGTCATGAAGGGACTCTTGCCGTCCTCGACGAACTTCACCAACGCCGTGAAGCCGGCCACGGGTGCGGCGAGGGGCATGAACGCCATGGACCATTTGAACTCCATCCACCTCTTCTCGGGGCTGCGCAGCCACGACAGACCCTTTTTGGGGAAGGGTTCCCGCGGCAGGCGCAGCGCCAGTTCGGGTGACTCAGGCCGCCGACCGGCCAGGAGGGTCTTGCCGGCCAGTTCCGCGCCGGTGCCGAGGAGAGCCATGCCGAAGCCGGCCTGTGCGGCATGTTTCCAGTCCCAGCCGTGCCCGCTCGCGAATCCGGCCGTGGCCATGGCGCCGGTGCCCACCGCCCCACCGACGAGGAAGCGGGAGAGTACCCGTTCCCAGCCTGGTTTCTCCATCGCCGCAGCCAGACCGGTCAACAGCGGCCCGCCCTTGCGCAGAAGTGAGGGCAGGGCGCCGTGCGCGCCGCCCATGAGGCCACCGGCGACCGCCCCGTGCCATGCCGACTGCAGCAGCTCCGTCACATCGATGTCACCGGTGGCGAACAACTGGTCGATCACGTTCAGCCCACCGGCGAAGGCCATTCCCAGCACCGCCTCGCGTATGATCCGCAAGGTGATCTGCAGGGCGATCCCCTCAAGCCGGATGATCCTCGCCACCGCGGCACTGAGCAAAGGGTTGATCACGGTCGCCACATACAGCAGGGTCACCACGAAGGCGGCGGCGACCCAGTAGTGCCACTGCGCCTTGGCGATCGCGTCCATCCCGGTCTGGCAGTAGTCGGCGAGCTCGTCCGACTGCCGTTTCAGCTCCTCCAGCAGTCCTTTCTCGCCGGAGAGCATTTTCACGGCCTTCTTGAACTCGTCCGTGCCTGATCCGTGCCCTGACGCGATCACCCGCCCGCCGTGCTGATCGACCTCCTCTGCCACACGATCGACCACCCGGCCGATCGCCAGCGCGGCCTCGCGAAGCACGTTAACCTGGCCGATGTCGCCGTCGGGGTACGCACACCCGCAGCCCATGGTTTCGAGGAACCATGCCGCCTGCTGGACGAAACTGGGCGGTTGGATCGTCGAGGGCAACCTTCCGCCCTCGATCACCGGCCGATATTCCTCGATCTCCGCCAACGCCGCGGATGACGAGGGCCGAGGGGACGGCCGCCCTTCCAGGGCATCCATGGTCGCGCCGTTCGCGCTGTGGTAGACGGTGCCGGCGTTGACCATCCCGGCGCCCATGCCTTGGAGCAGATTCACCGTCCCGACCAGGTTGGCCAACAGGGCGTCGCGCAGCCCCACGAAGCCCGGCGCCTTCCGCGCCGGATCGCCCTCGTAGAGGGCTCGGCCCAGGTCGTCGCTCCCGAACGGCCGCGCACTCATCGCGTCGCAGAACTCGTCCACACCGACCCGCAGGGCGTGCGCCGCATCCTGGACGCCGCCCCCGGCTCCCGTCCAGAGTTTGGCAGAGAATCCGGTTTCCAGCATGGTTGGCGACCCCAGCGAACGTTACCGACGATAGTGTTGATCTTGGTAGTAAGCTGTCAAGATTGTACAAGGCTTGCCAAACGGCGCAATGGAGGCAATAGACCCCTCGGGCGGCCTCGTAGCCCTGGACGGCTGCGATGGCCTTGAGCAGGCCTTGAGCTGGGCATTCAGCTCGCCAGGACCGCGCAGCCGGGCATGTGAAGGTGCCGTGGTGTTCGACATCGACGGAGGGCTGCCGGCCATGTCCGCAGTCGCCGATCAACCCGCGTGGCTGACCGGCGGCCTCCGGCACCGCGGCTCGGAGGACATCCGGCGCGTTCGGGGTGCAGCTGTGGCACAGTTTCGCTGTGCCTCTTGACGATCTGCCGGACTGGCTACCGGCGTGGTGTCTGGACCATCTCGGGGACCAACCCGCCGAGGTGCTGTTCCGGCAACAGTCGATGTCGACCGTGTTCGGTCTCCGGTTGGCCGGCGGTACGGCCGTCGTCGTCAAGGCCCGCGGCGACGACGGCCGGGCGGGGCCGTGCGTCACAGCGCAGGCCCGGCTGGCAGAGAACGGGTTCCCTTGCGCCCGCCCGCTCACGCCGGTCGTCAGGGTCGGTCCACTGGCCGTGCACGCGGAGGAGTTCCGCCCTGGAGGAGAGGTGTTGCGCGGGGACGCGCCGGACGTCGCTGTGCGCTACGCGGAGGTCTTCGCCCGGCTGATGGCCGCGCTGGCGGACCTCGCCGTCACGCCGCCGCTGCCGAATCCCCGCTGGGTACGGTGGGATCACACGGATCCCGGGCTGTGGCCGTCGATCGAGTCGCTCGACGAGAAGGACCAGAGCCTCGTACCCGCCTACGTCGTGGACACAGCCGGCAGGGCTCGCCGGCGCATGCTGGATGCTGACCTGCCCTGCGTGCTGGGCCATGCCGACTTCGAGGCACACAACCTCCGGTGGCACGACCAGCAGGTGTGGACGGTGCACGACTGGGACAGCCTGGCATGGCAACCGGAAGCCGCCCTGGTGGGAGCCGCGAGTGCGGTGTTCGCCAAGATGGGGCCGGCCACCCTGCCGCCGATCGAGAGTACGGAGGCGTTCCTGGCCGCCTATCAGGACAATCGGGCCCGCGTGTTCACCGCAGAAGAGCAGCAGATCGCGTGGGCTGCCAGCTTGTGGCCGGCAGCCCACGACATCCGATGGGAAGCACTCCACGGCTACACCGCAGTGTCCGGCAGAGCACTGTGGACCCAAGCAGCCGAACGCCTCCGCCGAGCGAACGCCTGACGGCCGAGGCCCGGCTTCAAGAACGGCCGCACCGTGTCCTCGTGGCCGCCCGTGGTCCATCCGGAGCAGGGGAACATCCGGCAGGGGCACGGTCAGCCGTCCGGCATGGCGACGGGGGAGTGAAGCGAGCGCCCCCGCGTGGGATGGTCGGGAACGATGTGGGTACGCGATGTTTCGCGACCGCTTCAGAACCGGGTCTTCGAATCGACAATGGCTTGGCGTCGTATGTCTTGTTCCGTCATGCCGGTGACCTCGCTCAGGTTCGCGTCGGTCAGGCGTGCGCCGATCAGGTTCGCGTTGGTCAGGTTCGCGCCGCTCAGGTCCGTGCCGTGCAGGTTCGCGCCGATCAGGTTCGCGTTGGTCAGATTCGCGTTGGTCAGGTCCGTGCTGAACAGGTTCGCGCCACGCAAGTTCGCGCCACGCAGGTCCGTGCCGCCCAGGCCCGCGAGACTCAGGTTGGCGTCGCTCAGATCCGCGCCGCCCAGATCCGCCTCGTTCAGGCCGGCGCTGGTCAGGTCCGCGCCGTCCAGGATCGCGCCGCTCAGGTCGGCGTCGAGAAGGCTGGCGCCGGTGAGCTTCGCGTCGGTCAG
Source organism: Nonomuraea deserti (assembly GCF_004348685.1). Taxonomy (GTDB): domain Bacteria; phylum Actinomycetota; class Actinomycetes; order Streptosporangiales; family Streptosporangiaceae; genus Nonomuraea; species Nonomuraea deserti. Next base: position 10,368 of record NZ_SMKO01000155.1, read on the forward strand.
AATCGTCTCGGTCAGGTTCGCTTCGAACAGGCCCGTGTTGGTCAGGTTGGCATCGGTCAGGGCCGCGCCGGTCAGGGTCGCCTTGGTGAGGTTCGTGTAGGTCAGGTTGGCATCGGTCAGGTTCGCCTTGGTGAGGTTCGCGTCAGTCAGCTTCGCCTCGGTCAGGTTCGCCTTGGTCAGGTCGGCGTTCGTCAGGTTCGTCCCGGTCAGGGTCGCCTCGGTCAGGTTCGCCCCCAACAGGTCCGCGTCGGCCAGGATCGCCTTGCTCAGGTCCCCGTCGCTCAGGTCCGCGCCCGCCAGCCTTGCACCGGACATGCGGATCTCCATCAGGTTGATGGCGCCGACGTCCATATGGACCTTTCTGCGGCCGACCGCAGTCAGCGCGGCCTGGATGTCAGTGGCCGGTCTCGTGGGGAGCTTCGCCGTACGCGTGGGGTCATGTTCGCGGATGAACGCCGTCAGGACGTCGTAGACATTCTGATGGTCGCGGGGCGAATCCCTGGCGACGCGTTCGAGAGCGTAGACGCCCCCGAGCCGTATATCGAGTTTGCTGGAGCCGAGCTGGTCGACGGCTTTCGTGTAACGGTCGGTGAACTGCGTCTGGCGCGCGGTGTCGAGGGTCTGCGCGGTGTACCACAGGCCCTGTGCGGTGAACACGACGCCGCCGATCACGACCAGCCCGGTCGCGGCCTGGATGAGGGTGTGCCTGGCGGCGTTGACCGCTTCGACACGCTCATTGGCGGTCATCTCCCTCCGCTCGGCAGCAGTAAGGACAGCGCGCTCACCGGCCAGGCGGCGGGCTGCGGGACCGAGCAGGAAGGCGATGGCCAGGCAGGACGCTCCGATCAGGGCGACGCCGGCGAGCGTCCATCGGGCCCAGTCCGGGATGGATGGGGTCGCGGCGGCTCCGGCGCCGGCCACGATCAGCGCCAGAACCGGGAGAAGCCAGAACATTCGGCGCCCCCATGGAGGAGCTTGTGGCGCCTCGGCCTCTGCCGGCGTCGGCGTCCGCTCAGGTTGGGCGGCACGTGCTGCGGCGCGGATGGCGCGGCGGGCTTTGGCCGCTGCCGCCGCAGCGACGATCTCGCGGGCCGGCACTCGGGGGTGGCTGCGCTTCATGCCTCAATTGCAGCGCTTCGTCGCGCCCGATGAACCGCGCTTCGGGGGATGGTAGATCACGATTCCTCACCAACCACTCCGGCGGTACCGCCGAGGCGGCGTGAGGAGCGGTTGCGCGATGAGGAGGAGCACGCTGATCGCCGGCATCACCACTGCGGTGTAGCGATACCTTCGGCAGGATGTCTAGCGTTGCTAGAGTGCCGTCATGTCCGTCGTCAAAGAGCGCCGCGAACGGGAACGCGCCCAACGCCATCAGCTGATCATCACGGCGGCCCGCGAACTCGCCGAGACCGAAGGCTGGGAGGCGGTGACGACCCGGAGGCTCGCTGAGCGCGTCGAGTACAGCCAGCCCGTGCTCTACAGCCACTTCAGCGGCAAGGACGCCATCGTGCGCGCCGTCGCGATCGACGGCTTCGGCGAACTCGCCGCCCACCTGCGCCGCGCCCGGCTCGCCGACTCCGAGCCACGGCAGGCCCTGCACGCCGTCTGCCGCGCCTACCTGGATTTCGCCATCGAGCGGCCCGCCCTCTACCAGGCCATGTTCGTCATGCCGACCGACGTGAAGATCGCAGACGCCGAGACGCCCCAACTGCGCGCCGCCATCGACGAAATCGTCAGCTGCTTTCGCCCGGACAACGCGCGACGCGAGCTGTTCGCCGAAGTCATCTGGAGCGCGTTGCACGGCATAGCCGTCCTGGCGGACAGCGGCCGTATCCCCCCGCACCGTCAGGAGGAGCGCCTCGACTTCCTCGTCACCCAGCTCGCCGACACCCCGAGCTGACCGGCCCCACACCATCGAAAGGGTCATGGGAAGGCCAAGGGCCGGCGCCGAGCCCTTGGCCGAGGAACGCCGCCCTTGGCGTCCTGCTCGATCGGCGAGCCGCCTGTGTCATCTCCGGCGCTGGAGGCGCTCAGTGCCCGAGGTCGATGCGGCTCAGCTCGCGGCGGGATCGGATGCCGAGCTTGCGGAAGGCGCGATAGAGATGGTGCTCGACCGTACGCGGGCTCAGGAAGAGCTGGGCGGCGATCTCCCGGCTGGTGTCGCCATCGGCTGCCGGACGGACGACCTGGAGCTCTTGTGAGGTGAGCCGCTCCATGGGGTGCGTGCCTGTTCGAACGGCCGGCCCGCTCCTTCGTGTGCCTCGAGCGCGCGCAGGTAGTGGGCCTCGTCGTCGGTGACGATGGCCCGGCAGCGCGCGCTCACCGCCTGCGCCCACCGCTGCCCTCCGGCGCGCGCCCATGCTTCCAGGCGGCGCAGGGGCTCCGCCGCCCGCTCGGGCGCGCCGAGCCGGACGGCCGCCTCCACCTGGTCGGCGCCGGCACTGACCAGGCCGGATGCGTGCCGCAGCGGGCCGCGGGCGGCCGCCTCCAGCCGGTCGAGCGCTGCGGCATGGCGGCCCAGCCCGAGGTCGAGCAGGCTCAGCGCGGTGGTGCCGGCCATGCCGCCGGTGTTGGGCTCGTTCCCGGCCAGCCGAAGGCAGCGCTCCTCGTCGCCTTCGATGGCGGCGACCCGCGCCAGCACGGAGTTGAGCCTGGGCACGCGGTGTTCCAGCCCGATGTCACGGACCAGCTGGACGGCTTCGGCGACGGACGCCTCGGCGTCGCGGTGCCGGCCCTCCTGCACGTGCACGCCGGCGAGGTCCTGGAGCACCTGCGGCAGCGCGCCGACGAGGCCGTGCCGGCGGCAGCGGGCCACCTCGGCCTGTGCCAGCTCCGTGGCGGCCGCGTCCGCGCCGATGATCATCGCGCAGAACGCGCCCCATGCCATCGTCAGGGCCTCGTCACCTGGCCGCCACCGGTGCGTGCCTGCGGGGAGGTCCGGCAGCGCTCGCCGCGTGTCGGCGGGGAGGTCCGGTACTGCTCGCCGCGTGTCGGCGGGGAGGTCCGGTACTGCTCGCCGCGTGTCGGCGGGGACGTCCGGCAGCACTCGCCGCGCGGCGGCCACGAACTCCGCGAGCAACGGCAACCCTCGGGCGTAGTCCTCCCGCACGAGAGATGGGCGATCGCGGTGGGGACCCCGCTGGTGGCCGGCTTGCAGCGCCGCCGAGGCGTTCGTACGGCGCTGCTCGTGGGCGCCGCGCTCGTACTGCTGGGCGCGCCACTGGTGGTGCTCGCCCCGGCGCTGCCGTTCCTCGTGGCCGGCAGCGCGCTGCAGGGACTCGGCCCCGCCGGCCTCACCACCATCGCGATGAGCATCGCCGGCTCAGCACGCGCGATGGGGCTGGTCACGGCGTCGCTGGCGACTGTGAGGGCCGCTTCCCCGCTCGCCGGTGACGTGGTCGCGGGCACGCTCGGCTGGAGGGCTACGCTGGCGCTCCCCGCGCTCAGCCTGGCGGCCGTGCCGTTCGTGTTGCGCCGGCGGCCGGTAACGCCGCTGTCCGGCTCGACGTTCGACATGGCCGGCGCGGCACTGCTGACCGCACTGGTCACGGCGCTGGTGTTCGTGCCGCACACGTGGTTGCCGGCGGGTGGCGCGGCGCTGGCCGTAGGGGCGCTGCTCGCGCTGCGCCTGCGTGCCCGACCGGACGGGTTCGTGCCGGTCGAGGTCGTGCGCGCGCCGATGTTCCTGGTCGCGGCCGGGCCGGCGTTCCTGCTGGCGGTCGTCAACTTCGGGATGATGTACGCGCTGCCGCCGCTGCTCGCCCGGAACGCGGGCTGGAGCGGCGGGCAGGTGGGACTGGCCATCACCTGGCCGCTGCTGTTCGGCGGCCTCGCGTCCTACCTGCTGCTCATGTGCACCGCCCGCAGCAGGCTGCTGGTTCCGCTCGTGCTGTTCCCCGCGCTGAGCGTGGCGGGCGTGGTGCTGGCCGCCGTGAGCGACGCCTGGGCCGCGCTCCTCGCCGCCCAGGCGCTGGCGTCGCTCGCGGCCGCCTCCGGGCAGGGCGCTTTCGCGACCCGGGCCGCCGCGGCCGTGCCCGATGGGGAGCGGTCCGCGGCAATGGGCCTGTTCAACCTGCTCTACCTGCTCGGCGCCGCTTTCGGCCCGGCCATCGCCACGCTGCTGGTCGGCTGATTCCGTGAACGGGCTCGTACGCGCGGCTTCGGGTCGCGGTCGCGATGTGACGGTGCGGCGCGCACCGTCACATCGCGAGGTCGTCCCGGCCCGCAGGAGGCCGGACCTCTGATGTCCGCCGGGCTGGGATCAGCCGCAGTTGGCCCAGTAGCCGCGCCCGCCGCGGGCCACCTTGGTGCCGCCGGCGTTGTAGATCTCGCCCGAATACATCACGCACCTGCCCGCAGCCGATCGGGTGACCGTGGCGTAGGACCTGGTTCTGCCGGCCGCGGACTTGCCGCCCGCTCCCTTGACGTGAAGCGTGGCCTTGACGCGCGTGCTGGTGTGGGTGTTGGTGCTCTTGATGAGGGCCAAGCAGGTAGAGGCGGCCGTACACGGCGCTGCCGGACCTGATCTCGCGCGTGCCGTCGCTCACCCGGACGTAGCCCGGCCCGCACGCCCGCTCCGGGGTGATGCCGGTCGCGGCCTCCGACGTGGTGGCGACGGCCGTGCCGGCGATGGTGCAGAGCCCTGCGAGAAGCAGCGTCGTCACAGTTCTGGGCATGCGTGTACTCCTTTGGACTGTCAACGATGTCTCGCCTGTGACACTTGCGGCGAAGTGCCGATGCCTCCGGCCAACCCCGCTGCGACCGCCGTCGACAGCCGGTACGCCGATGGGCGCCACGGGCGCGACCTACATTGTCGTGAGGCTGCTCGTCAGCACTCAAGGCCGGGCATCCCACCGATTCGGCCGTGCCCGCTCGGGGGCTGGTTGCCCGGAACGTTCCCGTACTGACGAGCCGCATGTCATGGTGTCGGCCCGGTGAGGAACGGCCTGCACGTCAGGGGGCGAACGCTCGCTCGACGGTGCCCGCGTCGAGGCCGACGAGATGCGCGTCAGGAAAGCGGAGGTCCGCCCAGAAGTCGCCGGGGCGCTGCAGGCCCAGCCGCGCCGTCATCCAGACGGTCATCGCCATGCCGTGCGTCGCCACCACGAGCGGGCGCCCGCCGGCACGCGCGACGTGCTCGGCGATCCCGGCGTCGAAGCGTTCGGCGACCCCGGCGCGCGGCTCCCAGTCCGCGTGGTCCGAGCCTCCGACGTATGCGCGTCGCAACGCGCGATAGTCGCCCTGCCACGGTTCTACGCGGGTGACCTCGTTGAACCGCCGATCACGCGTGACCGCGTCGTCGCCGCCCAGGGTCTGCCATGCCTTCGGCTCGTCACTGGAGACGAGACATGCGTCTCCGGGAAGACGGGCGATCAGCCGACGGGCCGCCTGCCAGCCCTCGGTGCTGAGCGTCCATTCGTTCGGGGGGACGGCCGGGCCGTATGCGGGCATGGCATGGCGGACCAGGAGCAACATAGGGGAAACCTATCGAGCCGGGCAGCTGGCTGGAGCGGCCGTCCTCGCCGCCTCCACGATCGCCTGGCCGACATGCGGGGGCGACGACCTGGAGGTCCAGGTTCGCGGTGATCGCAACGGTCAGTTCGGGTAGCGGTGCACGGTCCCCGGGTGGATGACGACGCGGATGAGGTCGCCGGCCAGCATCATGGCGAGATCGTCGGCCCGGGTCGGGTCGTCGAGGTCCCAGTAGCGGGCGGCGAGGCGGGCGCACAGGCGCTCCGCCGGTCTCCACCGTGGTGCGGCCGGCGACGGGCACCCAGCGCTCCGGGAGGACCGCGGGTCGGCTCCGACTGCCAACCTTCCGGCGTGCCCACAGCGTCTGGAGGTTACTGACATGAGGAGAGACGTTGGATCGCAATGCCAGTTTCCAGGGATTCGCCGATGCGCATCAGCACCGGTTGCTGCGCCTGGCATATCTGCTGACCGGCGATGTCCACCTCGCCGAGGACCTGTTACAGAGCGTGCTGGTCCGGATGTACGGCCGGTGGTCGAAATTACGCCACGTCGACCGACCTGAGGCGTATGCCCGCAGGACCATGGTGAACCAGCACATCTCGTGGCGGCGTCGTCGTGCGACGGGCGAGGTGTCCATCGCGAACCCGCCCGAGCGTGCCCATTCCCCGGAGGACTCCACGGTGCTGCGGGTCGTTCTGCACCAGGCGCTCATGCGGCTGACGCCCAAGCAGCGCGTGGTGCTCGTCCTGCGCTTCTACGAGGACCGCACGGAACGTGACGTGGCCGACCTGCTGGGCTGCTCGGTCGGCACCGTGAAGAGCCAGACCCACCACGCCCTGGCCCGCCTGCGCGCCCTGGCCCGCCTGCGCGCCCTGGCCCGCCTGCGCGCCCTGGCGCCAGAGCTGGCGCCCCGACTGCCCCGCCCTGGACGACCCGGCTCACATCAAGGAGGCCCGCCGATGACGTGGCTAGGTGACGAGCTCAGCCGCATCGCGGACGACATGCCCCGGCGGGATCTGGGGGTTCGGGCGATCGAGGCGTACCACCGCAGGCGGCGCAACGTCATCGCCATGGCGGCGGCCGCCGTGGTCGTGGTCGTCGTGCTGGGCGGTACGGCCGCGATCAAGCTCAGGCCGGAGGCCGCCCGCCCGGTGGCGCCGCCCGAGCGGGCCGTCATCGACGTCGGCGTGGCGGACACCGTCGAGGCGGCGCCCCTCTACGTGGCCCTGAACAAGGGGTATTTCGCCGCGGAGGGGTTGCGGGTGCGGCCTGTCCTCTCCCACCTCGCCGGCGCCGTGCACGCGGCGGAGACTGGCGAGTTCGATCTCGCCCAGACTGACTATGTCGCGACGTTCGTGGCCCGGCAGCAGGACAGAAGCGTCCGCATCGTCGGTGGCCTGTATCGAGCCCATCCCGGGAGCATGGCCCTCGTGGTCAAGGCCGGATCCGGGATCGAAAGCGTGGCCGATCTCAAGGGCGGGAAGGTCGCGGTGCCGCACCTCCGGGGACTGTCGTCGCTTTCCGTCGCGGCCTTGCTGAAGCGAGGCGGGCTGAAGATGGAGGACGTCGCCCTGGTCGAGAGCCCCTACCACAATGTCGTCAAGGGCCTGGACGCCGGGCTCGCGGCGACCCTCCTGGCCGAGCCTTACCTCACCACGAGCGTGCGGGAGAAAAGCGTGCGGGTGCTGCGGCCGGCGCTGACCGGGGAGTTCGAAGGGCTGCCCACCGCCGGTTGGATGGCCGGCGACGACTGGATCCGGGACAATCCTCGTACGCTCGAGGCTTTCAAGCGTGCGCTCGCCAAGGCGCACCGCCTGATCGCGGCCGACCCCGCGCAGGCCGTGCAGGCGCTTCCCTCCTCCACGAAGTTCGCCGCGCGCGACCTCGACGGGCTCGCGCTCGGATCATATTCCGCCGACCTCGACGTCAAGGGGCTGCAGCGGCTGGCCGATCTGGCGCGGAAGTACTCGATATTGAAGAAGGGGCTCGACGTGCGAGACGTCATCGGGTAGGCGACCGCCCCGGCCTCTCCTCCGGGGCGGTCAGTCCACACGCGCCCAGAAGTCGTACGGGTCTCGCCCAGGGCGGAACCCGTGAGCCCGCGCCATGTCCGCCGCGTCCCGGAACCCGCGGGCGACGGCTGCCGGGTCGTGGGCGTCGCTGCCGAACGTGACCGCTTCCCCGCCTTCTTCGTGCCACCATCTGACGATGGCCGAGTGCAGCGGTATGCGCGTGTTGATCTCGAGTGCCCTGCCCGACCGGGCGGTCATCCGCAGCGCGTGCCGGAACTCCTCCTCGAACATCGACAGGTCGAAGGGGCCGGCCTCCCGCGCCGGCCAGTAACGCATCGGGTAGTCGATGTGGGCCAGCACGGAGAACACGTCGCTGTCAGTGACGAGCCTGGCGATCTCGGCCAGGTACTGCCGTACGACTTCGGCCGCGGCCCGGTGCCCGTACAGGCCCGGCGGTTCGGCGAAACCGTCGCCGACCGGCAGGCAGTGCAGGGAGCCGAGCACCCGGTCGAACCGTCCGGCTCCGAGCACCTTGGCGACGGCGGCGGCGTGCCAGTGGGGCTCGCCCAGTTCCAGACCGCTCAGGATACGAAGAGCCGGGAACCGCTCCCGGCACCTCTCGATCGCCTCCGCGTATCCGGCCGTGTCGAACGCCGGAGGGGTCAGCAGCCCTTCCGGCGTGGCCAAGGTCGCGAGGTAATCGTCCGGGGCGAGGGCGTCAAGGGCGACCGTCCAGACCGTATGGTCGACGTGCTCGGTGAAGGCGATCGCCGGCAGCCCGAGCTCCACCGCCCGCGCGCAGGAGCGCTCCATCGACCCTGCCGGGGCGTCCCAGGACCACTCGCTGTGCACGTGGCTGTCCGCAGGCGACATCATGATTCCCACCGCTCCTCGACCCTTCACGTCCAGGCGCCAGGAGTCCCTGCTGATCGACCTGCGCCGTCATCCGGCGGTGCGGCGAACGCGGGCTCTGGTCCTGCTCAACAACCTGATCGACCGCCTGCCCAGGTGAGCCGGACATTCTGTCACGGCTATGCCGGGGTGTCCTGAGAGGACGGGGTCGGCCGCCGCACGGACTCAGCCGGGCGCCGGTCCGGATTCGTCCTGGCCGGCCGCGGGCTCGCCGGTTATCGCCATCAGCGCTCGCCGCAACTGCGCGTAGGCGGGCTCGCCGATCGTGCCGGCGTGCCGGCGCTCGATGTCGGCGATGATCTCATCCGCGTGGCGTTGCTGGTCGAGGCCGCGTTCGGTCGGCACCACGAGCTTCGCGCGGCGGTCGGCCGGATCGGGCCGGCGCTCCACATAGCCGAGCGCCTCGAGCTCGTCGACCAGCCGGCCGACGATCTGCTTGTGGCGGCCCGAGAGCCGCGCCAGCTCCGTCGCGCGGACGCCGCCTGCGTCGAGGTAGGCCAGGATCGCCCCGTGGCGCGGGCTCACCTCGCCGTGCCCTCTCTCCGCGAGCCGCGCGAAGACCTCCCGTTGCAACGAGAACAGCAACCGCGCGGCGAGGATCCCCAGGTCGGGATCCTGCGTGATCATCCGGATGCGGTCGCCGGCTGGAGCGTGCGTCACGCCAGTATGGTATCACTCCGTTCCAGTCACACCTTGTGATAGTCACATTTCGGTACTATTGTCGAGCCTGAGACCCTGACCTGCGCGGGCAGGGCACCCTTCACGAAAGGACGGACGATGAGCCGCACAGTCCTCATCACCGGGGCGACCGGCAGCGTGTCGAGCGCCCTGCTCGATGCCCTCGACGGCTCCGCCCTCGCCCTCCGGGCGCTGGTCCGGGACCGGTCCAGGGCCGGCGCGCTGGAACGACGCGGCGTCGAGGTCGTGGTCGGGGACCTGGGCGACCCGAGCACGCTCCCGCCCGCCTTCAAGGGGGTGAACGACGTGTGGCTGCTGACCGCGATGGATCCCCGGGCGCCCGAGAACAGCATGAACGCGGTGTGGGCCGCCCGCCAGGCCGGCGTGGAGCGAGTCGTGCGCCTGTCGGCGATCGGCGCCGCCCACGACGCCCCGACCCGCAACGGGCGCCTGCACGCCCTGTCCGACCACGAGCTGCAGGCGTCCGGCCTGCGCTGGACGATCCTGCGCCCGCACGCCTTCATGCAGAACCTGCTCTGGCAGGCCGGCCGCATCGCCCACGACGGGACCTTCTCCCTCAACATGGCGCAGGGCCGGCTCGGCATGATCGACCTGCGTGACGTCGCCGACGTCGCGGCGCACATCCTGCGGGCGGAGCCGGAGCGCCACCATGGCAAGATCTACACCCCGTCCGGGCCTGAGACGCTGAGCTACGCCGAGGCGGCCGAACAGCTCGGGCAGGTGCTCGGCAGGACGATCCACTACGTTGCCGCCGACGCGGAAGACGCCCACGCGGGCATGGTCGCCGGCGGCATCCCCCACTGGCTCGCCGGCATGTTCGTCGAGTACGGGCAGGCGCTGGGCTCCGGCTTCGGCGACTTCACGACGACCGACGTCGAGGACGTCGTCGGCCGCCCGCCCCGCCGCTTCGCCGACTTCGCCCGCGACCACGTGGCGGCGTTCGCCGCGTAGCGCGCCAGGTGATCGGGTGGCCCGCGAGGCGGCCTGCTTCAGGTGAGCTCCGCCAGCACGGCCGCCACGGCGTCGTACGAATCCCCGACCGCGCCGGGGCCGCCGAGACGGTGGCGCTCCAGCCGGACGGCCCCAAGGTGGCGAATCTCATAGATCAGCGACCGCCACACCGCCGCGGGGCCGCGGTCCCGCTCACCGTACGCCTCCCAGAACGCGGCCCGCTCATCCTGCTTGGACGCGGCCAGCCGGATCGGCCAGTCGGCGGCCGGGTCGCCCCACAGCGTGCGGTCCAGGTCGAACACCCCGGAGATGATCGGCTCGGGAGCACCTTCAGCGAGCATGATGTTGACGGTCCACAGATCACCGCTGAGCAGGCGGGGCTCGGTGATCTCGTCCAGCACGGCGTGGTGCTCGGCGGCCAGCGCCGCGGCCTTGCGCAGGTCGGCGGCGTCCAGCCCCTGCCCGTCCAGGTCGGCCGCGATGTCCTGCAACGACCCGATCACCGCTTGGCTCCACGTGTCGTACGCCGGGCCCGCCACGGGGCCGAATCTCGCGCCCCGCACCTCGTGCACCGTTCTGGCGATCTCCCCGATCTGCCGGAAGAAGCCGGTCCGTGCCCGGCGCGGGTAGGTACCCAGCCCTTCGGCTGCGGGAACGCCGTCGAGCAGGGTCTGCACCATGTAGTCCCTGCCGACGAGCTCGTGCGACCAGTCGGCCGCGACGACCCGCGGCATCAACGGGGCGATCCTCGCGAGGTGCGGAACGGTGGCGTACTCGTTGCGCATGAGCTCCCGCTCGGAGACGAACTGGCGGTCCGGGCCGGGCGCGAAACGCACGATCACCGGACGGCTCCGGCCCTCGACGGTGACACGGTAGGTGGTGTTGTACATCCCCAGGCCCATCTCGACCGCGGATGACACGCCGGCGCCCGGGCCGAAGACCCGGCGGCAGACCGCCCGGATCTGGTCGGCGGTCACCGGCTGCTGGAACGCCTCTGCGGGCCGTTCGATCGGCTGGAGGTCCACCCCGCCATCTTGTACGAAGGCTCACCGCGCGTGTGCCCGCCGACGCCCGTTCGGGGTGGTGGCGCAGTCCTGTGCGGGGTGCTCGCCACGGTGCTGGCCCCGGGGTGTTTGCACAGGTCATGGGGGTGATGCGCCCAGCGGCCCCGGAGGCCGTCATCCGGCGCCGCTGAAAACCGGGTGACATTTTGTCGCACTTGTCGGAATGTTGGGCGCGGTCGATGAGTTTTGTCGGTGGCGCAGGTCAATCTGTGCATGACCACAACTTCTTGTGAGACCCAAGGCTGGGATCCCAGCCGCGACGACGTCGCTCCCGACAACCCCGATCGAGGTACTGTGCCCGGCCCCCTGCTCGACTCACCCGCCACCTCCGCGACCGCCGTCAAGGGCCGCACCCCGCCCGTGATCCGGCTGCTGGTGCTGGCCACGTTCGTGGTCATCCTCAACGAGACGATCATGATCAACGCGATCCCGCAGTTGATGAGCGCGTTGCACATCACCGAGCAGACCGCGCAGTGGCTCTCGACCGCCTTCATGCTGACCATGGCCGCGGTGATCCCGATCACCGGATGGTTCCTGCAGCGGGTGTCCACCCGCAGCGCCTATACCGTCGCGATGGGTCTGTTCCTGGCCGGCACGGCGTTGGCCGCCGTCGCGCCGTCGTTCGAGGTGCTGCTGGCCGCCCGCATCGTCCAGGCGTCCGGGACGGCCGTGATGATGCCGCTGCTGATGACCACGTTGATGCAGGTGGTGCCCGAGGAGGACCGGGGCCGGGTGATGGGCAACGTCAGCCTGGCCATCTCGGTGGCGCCCGCGATGGGCCCGACGGTCTCCGGCGTGATCCTCCAGTTCGGGTCGTGGCGGCTGCTGTTCGCCGTGGTGCTCCCCATCGCCGCCGTGGTCACGTGGAGCGGGCTGAAGCAGCTCAAGAACGTCGGAGAGCCCCGGTTCAGCACCGTCGACTGGCTGAGCGTGGTGACCGCGGCCGCGGGCTTCGGCGGGCTGGTCTACGGGCTCAGCCGGTTCGAGGGCGGTGACGTGCGCGTTGCCGGCGCGATCGTGGTCGCGGGCCTGTTGTCCATCGCCGTGTTCGTCGTCCGCCAGCTGTCATTGCAGAGGCGCGGTGTGCCGCTGCTCGACCTGCGCACCCTGCGCCACCGCACCTACACCGTCGCGCTGATCATGATGTCGGTGGCGTTCATGGCGATGCTCGGCTCAATGATCCTGCTGCCGCTCTACCTCCAGAACGTCCGCCAGCTCAGCGCCCTGGAGACCGGGCTTCTCGTCATGCCGGGCGGTCTCGCGATGGGGCTGCTCGGTCCGACCGTCGGCCGCCTGTTCGACCGGTTCGGCGGCCGGGTTCTGGTCGTCCCCGGCGCGATCGGGATCATGCTCGCGCTCATCGGCTTCACCCAGGTCACGATGACCATGCCGGTCTGGCAGCTCCTCGGTCTGCACGCGCTGTTGATGGTGAGCCTGGCCGCGACCTTCACCCCGGTGTTCACCCTCGGCCTCGGCGCGGTTCCGCCGTCGCTCTACTCCCACGCCAGCTCGATCCTGAGCACGCTGCAGCAGGTCGCCGCCGCCATGGGGACCGCGCTTGTGATCACCGTGATGAGCGCGCGTGCCGAGGCCCTGAGGTCAGAGGGGGTCACGGAGGTGCTCGCCAACCTCGGCGGCATGCGGCTGGCCTTCATCATCGGCGCGGTGCTGTCCGTGGTCGTGGTGGCCACCGCCCTGCTCCTGCCGGCCCGAGCCGACAACGCCGGCGAGACCGAGGAGCCCAGCCGATCGGAGATCTGAGCCGGATGATCGGTTCGGGCGCGGGCGCCGACCAACCGACGAGGGAAGAACCCTGTCGGCAACGCGCGGCCCCTGGTTGGGGCAGACCGGGAGCCTCCCGGCCTCCTCCACGCGAGATCGACGGTCCAGGCTCCGCGGCTCGCCCTTCCGCAGCGGGGTTCGTACGGGAGCGCGGACGCCCGCTCGGCGTCGGCGCGCCGGAGCCGCGGACGTCCCGCGGCGGGTGGGGTTCCGACGCGAGGGACGTCCGGCGGCGGGTGGGGTTCGGACGAGATGGACGTCCGGCGGCGGGTCGGGGTTCGGAGGACACGGACCTCCGGCGGCGGGTCGGGTTCGGAGGGAACGGACGTCCGGCGGTGGGTCGGTGGCGAGCCGGACGACGTGGACCGGAGACGGCCGAAGGTTCCGGCGCGGCCCGTGTTGCCGCCAGGGGATTGATTTGTGATGGTCGATCCATGGGATCGGCTGATGGTGGAAATCTGCAGGAGCTTCTCGACGAACAGGCCGGCTACTACCGGGCGGTGGCCCCGGAGTACGAACGCCACGCTCTCCCCTTTCCCGGAGCCTCCGAGCTGTCGGCGGCGCTCGACGCGTTCCGGCCGGCCGGCAGCGTGCTCGAACTCGCCTGCGGCCCCGGCACCTGGACCGCGCGGCTGCTCCAGCACGCCACGGACGTCACCGCCCTCGACGCGTCCCCGGAAATGCTCGCCATCGCCTCGACGCGGGTGGGCGAGGACGAGCGGGTGCGGTTCGTGTCGGCCGACCTGTTCCGCTGGCGGCCGGAGCGCCGTTACGACGTCGTCTTCTTCGGGTTCTGGCTGTCGCACGTCCCGCCGGAACGCTTCGTGTCCTTCTGGTCGCTGGTGGCCGACTGCCTGAAGCCGGGCGGGCGGGTGTTCTTCGTCGACGACAGCTACCGGACCGCCGACGAGCTCATCGAGGGCGAGCAGTCCGTGACCATACAACGCCGGCTCATGGACGGCACCGCCTACCGGATCGTCAAGGTCCCGCACCGCCCGGCGGACCTCGAACGGCAGCTGGAGAGGATCGGATGGCGCATCACGATCCACTCGACGTCTGGGCCGCTCTTCTGGGGAGCGGGAAACCGGGCCTGACACCGGAGGACTGTGCCGTCCGGGGATCCCGCGGAGTCCGGCGGGGGTGACGCGCGAGGCGGTGTGCTCCTCGCGGGCGTGCGGCATGTCAGCGCTCGACCTGCGCGAGAAAGATCCGCCACGTCGACTTGGTGATGTCGGCGGCCTCGGCGCAGATCTCCTGCGCCTCGGCGCGCAGCGGCGGCGGGGGTTGCGGCGCGTCGCTGAGCCCGTAGCAGGGGATGGGGTCGCGCAGCCGCGTGAGCATCTCCTGCATCTCCCCGGCGGTGAGGAGCGCCGCGCCGTAGAGCAGGTCGGCGTATTCCGGGTCTCGCTTGCGCAGCCGGCGCGCGGTGCCGGTGGCGACCTTGACCGCCGCCGCGAGCGCTCTGCCGCAGGCCTTGCTGGTCAGGGGGGTGCGCCGGGTGCACTTGTCCAGATTTCCCGCGCCCGGGTGTGCGTCCATCGCGGCCCGGAAGGCGTCCCGTACGTTCCGCGTCACCTTCGGCGTCGCCGGTGACCCGGAAGCGGACGGGCCGGCGGAGGGGGTCGCCG
>NZ_SMKO01000156.1 GCF_004348685.1 Nonomuraea deserti
GCCTTGAGTTCCCGCACCGCCTGGGCCGTCGAGTCCGCCACGTACGCGACCCCCGCCGCCACGTGCCCGGCCGCCGTCCCCCCGCGCGCCGCGTAGTCCGCGACCAGCGCCGCCTTCTCCGCGTCCCCGATGTGCATGCCGAGCAGCATGGGCAGGCCGCGCGCCGCCGCCAGCCCCACCGTCGACTCCGAGGTGCACGCGACGACCGGCCGCATCGCCGCCTCCGGCACCACCCCGACCTCCCTGAACCGGAAGAACTCCCCTCCGGCCGCCACCCGGCCCCGGGAAAGGGCGTCGAGCAGCACGTCGAGCGACTCCCCGAAGCCCCGCTCGAACCGTTCGGCCCCCGTGCCGAACACCTCCAAATCCACCCACGGCCCGCCCCTGCCCACACCCAGCGTGAACCGCCCGCCGGAAAGGTGGTGCAACATCGCCGCCTGCTCGGCCAGCGCCACCGGATGCTGCGTGGACAGCACGCTCACGGCCGTGCCCAGCCCGATGCGGGTGGTCCGGCCGGCGGCGACCGCCGCCAGGGTGGTCGCCGACGGGCACACGCCGTAGGACATGAAATGGTGCTCGGCGATCCACGCGTCGTCGAACCCCGCCTCCTCCGCCGCCACGACCAGCTCGACGGCGTCGGACAGCACGCGCCCGGCTTCCTGGCCGGGAAACTGCGCCGCGATCAGAAAAATGCCGATTCGCACCCGATCCATCATGGCGGTCACCCGGAACGAGCCGCCACCCCAGAGCCTCCGGTCAGCCGAAGAGCGTCGCCTGCCCCTCGCCCGCCAGCGGATCCCGGTGCTGCTTCAGATGCCGCCACTGCGGCAGATCGTCCAGGTAGGACCACGAAAGACGATGGTGCGGGGTGGGCCCCAGCCGGGCGAGGGCCTCCTGGTGCAGCGGCGACGGGTAGCCGGCGTTCTCGGCGAAGCCGTACTCGTCGCAGCCGATCGTCCCCATGTAGGCGTCGCGCCGCACCTTGGCCAGCACGGACGCCGCCGCGACCGAGATGCTCGCGGCGTCCCCCTTGATCTCCAGCCGCACCGGCCAGGGCGGACCGATGTAGTCGTGCTTGCCGTCGAGGATCACCGCGTCGGGGCGCACGGGCAGCGCCTCCAGCGCCCGGCGGGCCGCCCTGCGCAGGGCCCGCGTCATGCCGAGCGCGTCGATCTCCTCGTGGGTGGCCTCGCCGTAGCCGACGCCGACCGCCCACGCGGCCAGCTCGGCGGCGAGCGGCGGGCGTCTGGCCGCGGAGACCTGCTTGGAGTCCGTCAGGCCCGCCGGCGGCTCGGACAGGTCGGTGACCACGGCGCAGACGGTGACCGGGCCCGCCCACGCGCCCCTGCCCACCTCGTCGACCCCCGCGACCGTGCGGACGCTGTGCTGGGAGAGCAGGAGGTGCTCGATGTCGTACGTCGGCGCCATATTGGCAGACGCTATCGCCTCCACGACCGGCCCGGGGGCGCGTCGTGGCCGAACGGCCGGCCGATGCGCGGTCGTGGCCGGAGCGTGGCTCTCACTCGCCGAACGACCGGCCCACCACGTCCTTGGTCGAGCGGACCGGCTCGGGCCAGTCGGCGAGCATGTCGTCCTCGGGGCGCCGCCGCTCCGCCGGGCGTACCGGCTCGAGGTCGGCCGCGATGTAGCGGGCGGCCACGTGGATGGCCCTCAGCGTCACCGACACCGACGGCCGGTTGACGCTGGAGCTCCTGGCGACGGCGTGCACGTCGCGTCCCACCGGGTTGCCGGGGAACTGCCGCACGGCCAGCCCTCGCACCCCGGCGGCCAGCGCCAGCGCGGGCACGGCGGCGATGCCGATGCCCTTGGCGACGAGCGACAGGATGGTCCCGAGCCCTTCGAACTCCCACGGCGTCGGCCGGGTGCCGCCCACGTCCACGAGCAGGCGGTCCACGGCCAGCCGCGACGGCTCGCCGTCGGGCGTGGCCATCCACGCCTCGTCCCGCAGCTCACGCAGGTCCAGCGGCACCTCGGGGTCCGCCAGGCGGTGCTTGCGCGGCACGACCAGCACCAGGGGGTCGCGCAGCAGGGGGAACACCCGCAGGCTCTCGCTGTCGCGTACCCGGCCGTACCAGTCGTCCACGAGCGCGATGTCCACCTCGCCCGACTGCACCTCGCGCAGCCCGCGCCCCGACCGGCTCTGCCCCAGCCGCAGCGTGAGCTCCGTGTGGCGGCGCAGCGAGCGCGCGAGCGCGGGCGCGAACGCCACCGCCGCCGTCGGGAAGGCGGTGACGACCACCCGTCCCGACGGTTTGCCCGCGTGCGCGGACAGATCGGACTCGGCCTCCTCGACCATGGACAGGATGCGCTCCGCGTGCACGACGAGCCGGCGGCCCGCGTCGGTGAGCTCGGCGCTGCGCGCGGTCCTGTCGATCAGCGCCGTGCCGGTCTCACGTTCGAGCGCGACGAGTTGTTGCGAAACGGCCGAAGGACTGTACCCCAGCGACTCGGCAGTCGCCGAGATGCTTCCTCGGCGTGCGAATTCGCAGATCAGCACCAAACGCCGCAATTCCAGCATCAGACTTCCTTATGCCTACCCATGAAAAGCCTCGCTTGTCCTGATGCCTGATGGCAACCACGCTGGGAACGTGACAAACATGACGGTAACTCTGTCCGCCACTCTGGCGGCAAATGAGGACATCGAACGAAGACGACGCGCCGGGGAACGTGTGCTGCACCTGGCCTTCGGTGAGGCCGGTCTGCCCGTCCACCCGGCGCTGCGCGAGAGGCTGGCCGCCGCATCGGAGAACAACGGTTACGGACCGGTCGCGGGGGCGTCCGGGTTGCGGATCGCGGCGGCGGGCTACTGGACACGACGGGGGCTCATCACCGACCCCGAACTGGTCGTCTGCGGGCCCGGCAGCAAGTCACTGCTGTACGGCCTGCTCCTGGCGATCGGCGGAGACATCGTCTTGCCCATGCCCAGCTGGGTCAGCTACGCCGCGCAGGCCGATCTCGTGGGCTCACGCCCCATCCTGGTGCCCGCACCTCCAGGAGAGGGCGGAGTGGCCGACCCCGACCTGGTGGCCGCCCAGGTGCGGCTGGCCAGGGCACAGGGCAGGACCGTGCGCTCGGTGCTGGTCACGCTGCCCGACAACCCGACGGGACGGCTGGCCACGCCGGCGACCGTGGGCCGCCTGGTGGAGGTCGCCCGCGAGCTCGACCTGATGATCATCTCGGACGAGATCTACCGGGACCTGCTGCACGACCCCGCTCTGCCGTACACCTCCCCGGCCGACCTCGCACCCGAGCGCACGATCGTCACCACGGGGCTCAGCAAGAGCCTGGCCCTGGGCGGCTGGCGGATCGGCGTCGCCCGGCTTCCTGACGACGGTCACGAGCTGCGCGCCCGCCTGCTCGCGGTGGCCAGCGAGATCTGGTCGGCGCCCGCGGCGCCCGTACAGGAGGCCGCGGCCTACGCCTTCGGCGATCCGCGTGAACTGACCGAGCGCATCACCCGCAGCCGCCGGCTGCACGGCCTGGTCGCGCGGGCCGTGCTCGACAGGTTCCTGGAGATCGGCGCCGACGTGCCCACCCCGCAGGGCGGCTTCTACCTCTACCCCGACCTCAGCCACCTGAGACTCGGCGGCTCCACCGAGATCACCAAACTTCTGCTGGAGAACCACGGCATCGGCGTCCTGCCGGGACACGCCTTCGGCGACGACCCCGCCGCGGCCAGGATGAGGGTGGCGGTGAGCCTGCTCTACGGCGAGACCGCACAGGAGCGGCTGACCGCTCTGACCAGCCCGGACCCGCTCCAGCTCCCGTGGATCGCGGCCAGCCTCAACCACCTGTCGAGGGGTTTGAAAGAGCTCTCGCTCGTACGGCACGGCGCGACCGCCGCACCGGCGCCCGCGCTCGTCCCCGCACCCTGTGGCGGCTAGGCGATCCCTGCCCGAAGGCCCGGCAAGCCGGTTGCCCCACCCCCACAAGGGGTCGTCGACCTGTGGAAACACCCAGTCCGCAGCCACCGGTGAACGAGTTCCCCCGCGCGTGAACGCACGCGCTCATCATGTGCCCACGCCCGCTCCGGACTCCTGGCGGCTCGCCAGGAGACCGGCACCGGCCGAGGTGACCAGGTCATCCGTCCGTCACGGCCCCGCCCGAACTTTCTGGGCGGGGCCGGTATTTTTGCCTGCCGGCCGGCGCTCTGTATGACACGCCCCCGCGGTGTGCTCTGTGTCGATCTGAGTGTCATACCCAGCCGACCATCAGCATCCAGGGGCGAGCTCAACGCCTGATTAACGGCGGATCAACGGCTCGGTGAACGATCAGCCGGCGTCTAGGTGACGAGCAGCGATGGATCTATCATTTGGTACCAAATCGTTCCATGGCTTGGAGACAGACGGCATGGCTGGTCAGAGCGTTCCAGGCGGGCTGCGGTTCGCCGTGCTCGGTCCTGTCCGCGCGTGGCGTGATGGCCGGGAACTCGACCTCGGCACCCCGCTCCAGCGTTCCATTCTCGGCATGCTGCTGCTGCGGGAAGGGCACGCGGTCACTCCCAACGAGATGATCGACGCGGTCTGGGGTGAGGACGCGCCGCCGCGGGCCCTCGGCGCTCTGCGCACCTACGTCTCCAGGCTCCGTACGGTGCTCGAACCCGACCGGCCCGCCCGGTCCCGCCCGGAGCTGCTGACGTCGATCGGCAGGGGCTACGCGCTGCGGCTGCCCGGCGACGCGCTCGACCTGACCCGCTTCGAACGCGGCATCCGCGAGGCCGAGTCCGCGCGCAGGGCGGGCAGGCTGTCCGAGGCCGCCAGGGCGCTGCGGGCGGCGCTGTCGTTGTTCGAGGGCGAGCCGCTGGCCGGCGCCGTCGGGCCGTACGCCGAGCACCAGCGCGACCGGCTGATCGAGCGCCGCATCAGCGTGGTCGAGACGCTCATGGACGTCGACCTGGAGCTGGGCAACCACGCGAAAGTCGTCTCCGAGCTGATCGCGCTGACCGCCGACCACCCGCTGCGCGAGCGGCTGCGGGCCCAGCTCATGCTCGCCTACTACCGCTGCGGCCGGCAGGGTGACGCGCTCAACGTGTTCACCGAGACGCGGGAGGCGCTCGTCGACGAGCTGGGCATCGAGCCCGGCCCCGAGCTGACCGCGCTGCACCAGCGCATCCTGGCCGCCGACCCCACGCTGGCCGCCGCGCCCGTCCCCGACGACGAGGCGTCCGCCGGCGAGCCGCTGGAGGAAGAGGAGCCGCAGGCGCTCGACCTGCCGCGCCCCGCGCAGCTGCCCGCCGCCGTCAGCGACTTCACCGGCCGCAAGGAGATCGCGGTACGCCTGCGCACGATGGTGTCGGCCGGCTCGCCCGCGCAGTCGTCGCCCGAGGGCGTGCCGGTGGTCGCGATCTCCGGCATCGGCGGCGTCGGCAAGACCGCGCTGGCCGTGCACGTCGCCCACCAGGTCGACGAGGTCTTCCCCGACGGCCAGCTCTACGCCGACCTGCGCGGCTACTCCGGCGAGGCCACCGCGCCCGAGTCGGCGCTCGGGGCGTTCCTGCGCGCGCTCGGCATCCCGCCGGACGTCATCCCCGAGGGCCTCGCGGAACGCTCCGCGCTCTACCGGTCGATCCTCGCCGAGCGCCGCATCCTCGTGCTGCTCGACAACGCCCGCGACGCCCAGCAGGTCAGCCCGCTGCTGCCGGGTTCCGCCGGGTGCGCGGCCGTCGTCACCAGCCGGGGCAAGCTGGCCGATCTGCCGTCGGCGCGGCTGATCGACCTCGACGTGATGGAGCCGGACGAGGCTCTGTCGTTGTTCGCCGCCGTGGCCGGGCCCGAGCGCGTCTCGGCCGAGCGCGGCGCGGCCATGGACGTGGTGGCCGCCTGCGGGTTCCTGCCGCTGGCGGTGCGGATCGTGGCCGCCAGGCTGGCCGCGCGCCCGTCGTGGACGGTCGCCTCCCTGGTGCCCAGGCTGGCCGACGAGCAGCGCCGCCTCGACGAGCTGCGGGTGGGCAACCTGGCCGTCGAGGCCACGTTCGCGCTCGGCTACGGGCAGCTGGACGCCCCGCAGGCCCGCGCGTTCCGGCTGCTCGCGCTGCCCAACGGCCCCGACATCTCCTCGGGGGCCGCGGCGGCCGTGCTGTCGATGAGCGCGTTCGAGGCCGAGGAGGTGCTGGAGTCACTCGTGGACGCCAGCCTCCTGGAGGCGCCCGCGCCGGGCCGCTACCGCTTCCACGACCTGCTCAAGCTGTTCGCCAGGCGGGAGCTGGAGAAGACCGAGCGGCCGCAGGCCAGGACGATGGCGCTGCGCCGGCTGCTCGGCTTCTACCTGGCCTCCGCCCAGTCCGCGCACCGGCTGGCGTACGAGGGCAGCATGATCTCGGCCAACCTGGTCGTGGTGGGGAGCGGGCGCACCTTCACGAGCGTGGACGAGGCCGTGGCGTGGCTGATCGCCGAAGGCGACTCGTTGTTCGCCGCCATCAACCAGGCCGCCGCGTCCGCGCGTGCCGCCGAGCACCTCCTGCCCGCCGCCGACCTGCTGGTGGCGATGGAGCCGCTGCTGGAGTCGGGCACGCACACGCGCGAGTTCGACCAGAGCACGCGGGCGGTGCTGGCGGCCGCGCTGGCCATGGGCGACACCGCCGGCGAGCTGCGCGCCCGTTACGTGCTCGGCCGGGTGCTGTTCGCGGGCAACCGGCTGAGGGAGGCCGAGGAGCACTTCAGGCGCGTGGACGAGCTGTCGCGCGAGCGCGGCGAGAAGGTCGTCACCGGTGAGGTGCTGAACGCCCTGGCCGTCGTGGTCGGCAGGCAGCGCCGCCACACCGAGGCGCTGTCCCTGTTCGACTCCGCGATGCGCTTCTACCGCGAGAACGGCGTGCCGGCCGGCGAGGCTCTGGTGCTCAGCTACTCGGCCCGCGACCACCTGGGCCTGGGCCGCCCCGACGACGCGATCGCCGCCGCGGAGAAGGGTCTGGCCATCTTCACCGAGATCGGCAGCGGAGCCGGCACCGCACGCGCCCGCTACCACCTCGGCATCGTGCTCTCCCGGGTCGGCCGGCTCACCGAGGCCGTGCACCACCACGCCGAGTGCCTGGCCTTCTTCCGGGCCAGCAGGCAACGGGTCTGGGAGCAGCGCGTGTGCTCCAGGCTGGCCGAGACCTTCATCGCCGCCGAGCGTTACCCCGAGGCCGTACGCCACGCCGAGCAGGCCCTCCTGGTCTCCCGCGAGATCGGCCACCCCTACGGCGAGGCGCTCTCGCTCACCGTCCTCGGCAAGGCCCTGCGCGGTCTCGATCACGGGCCCGGCAGCGTGGGGAGGAGTCTCGACTGCCTACGGCAGGCCTTCGAGATCTTCTCCCGGCTCGGCGCTCCCGAGGCCGGCGATCTCAAGGTCCTGCTCGACGGCATCCCCGCAGGCGAGCCCGTCGCCGGGACCGACGGCATCCCCGCTGGCGAGCCCGTCGCCGGGACCGACGGCGAGACCGTCGTCGAGTCCTGAGTACAGCTCGTCGTCCAGACGTGTCATCCACACATGGTTGATCAAGGCTGTCCTTAGGGAGTCACGATGTGCTCGTGATCGACTGAGGTTCAGCCCGGCCGGTCGTCCTTCGCCGCCACGCGTCGCTAGGGGGCCCGGTCATCGGGATGCTCCGCGAGGCGGCAGCCGCCTCACACAGACGACCGGCCGGACCTGACACGGCCCTCGAACCCCCCAAGGCCGTGTCTTGGCCTAGAGCCTCCACCCGGAGTGTCAACGTCCGATCAATGCCGGATCAAAGCAGGAAGTATCCCTCGGCGATGAGGGGCCTGACCGCGTCGGCGTTGGGGATCTCGCCGTCGCCCACCAGCTCGGCGATCACGTTGAGCAGCGGCCCGAGCGCCAGCTCGCCGTCGCAGACGCCGGCCAGCGCCGCCTCCACCGTGCCGACCTCCCTCGTACGGCGCAGCCCCTGCGTCTGCCGCAGCACGATGCGGATCGGGTCTTCCGCGCCCGGCAGGCCGATCCGCTCGTCGAGCAGGCCGTCGACGGTACGCGGCCGCGCGGCGTCGAGGTCGCCGGCCCGGTGGGCGGCCGCGACGGCGTCGAGCACCGAGTCGACGTAGTCGCCGACCGGAAGGCTGACCTGATGGGTGAGATGTTCCACGCGCACGACCGGGTCGAGCGTGCCCGAGTTGCGCATCGTGATCCAGCCGAATCCGATGGCCTCGACCTTGCGCTCCTCGAACCAGGACAACCAGCGGTCGTAGTGCTCCGTGTAGCCCCTGGTGCCCTGCTCGGCGGCATCCCTGAGCCAGAGCTCGACGTATTCGGCGGGGTCCTGCACGTCGCGCTGCGCCACCCAGGCGTCGCAGCCGGTCTCGCGCAGCCAGCCGCCGACGCGGTCGTGCCAGTCCTCGCCCTCGACGTGCAGCCAGTTGGCCAGGAAGTGGGCCTGGCCGCCGGGGCTGAGATGGCGGGGCGTCTCGCGGAGGAGGTCGCGGCAGAAGCCGTCGCCTTCGGCGCCCGACTCGCGGTAGGTCAGCCTCCCCTCAGGGGCGATCACGAACGGCGGGTTGCTCACGATGAGGTCGAACGACTCGTCCTCCACCGGCTCGAACATCGAGCCGGTGCGCGCGTCCACCCCGGAGACGCCGGACAGCTGCCAGCTCAGCCTGGCCAGCTCAAGGGCCCGCGGGTTGAGGTCGGTGGCCACGACGTGCTCGGCCCGCCCGTCCAGGTGCAGCACCTGCACCCCGCACCCGGTGCCGAGGTCGAGCGCGCGCCCGACCGGGCGGCGGGTGACGAGCTGGGCCAGGTTGGCCGAGGCGCCGCCGGCCCCCACGACGTGGTCAGGCCGCAGCGCGGGGTCGCCTGGCCGGACCTTGCGGTCGGAGACGAGGTAGCCGCCGGTCTCCCAGGGCTGCAGGTGGACGGTCGCGCGGACCTGGTCGCCGTCGGTCTCGACCAGCCCGGATCGCATGACGTCCGGCGGGAGTGCGCTCGCCGGCACGGGAACGCCGAGCCACCACAACCTGATCAGCGTCGCCAGCGGGTCACCGTCGGCGGTGGCGCGCAGCGCCGGGACCAGCTCCTCCCGGGACAGCGCGGAGGCGGCCATCGCGCCGAGACGCTCGCGTACGCCGTCGATCGTGTAACCGGTCTCCAGGAGATGATCGCGCAGTCGTTCCACAAGTCCATCCTTTCATCGCGGACTCCTACGCATGATCCGATACCGAGAGCGTTCATACTGTTACCGATCTGCCCCGGTATTCTGCCTGCGCCGGGCATCCGGGACGCGATATGCCTAGAGAGGCCAGCGCGTCATCCGGAGGAGCGGACCCATGCTGATCCCCTGTTTGGCCTGCGATTCCCGGTTTGTTCCCGACGATTACTTCCGCGCCTGTTCCAGCTACCACCGCGGCATGGACCTCGTCTCGTGGACCTGCCCGCGCTGCGGCAACCGCGACGACCTGCGCGTGCTGCCGGGTGAGCTCGGGTTCGGCTATCCGCACCAGGGCAGGTACGACGTGCTCGCCCGCGTACGCGTGCCGGGGCTGCGCAGGCAGCGCGGCGACATGCGGCTCGACATCTCGCTCGGCAGGGTCAGCTGGCGCGTGCCGGCGGGCCGGCGACCGGCGTGACGGGACTGCCCGCCGGCGACCGCGTGACGGGACACCTGCCGGCGACGGCCGGCAACCGGCGTGACGGGGCCGCCCGCCCGCGGCGTGGCCGCGCGGCCCGCTATTCGGGTCGCTGGCGCAGGCTCTGCCAGGCCGCCTCGCCCAGGCCCTTGATCTCCTCGCCGGTCGGCGTGTGGGCGCCCGCGAACCACAGGCGGCACATCTCCTGTGCGGGCCCCAGCCACAACACGTAGCACATGGTCGGGTGGACGGGCTGGAGCAGCCCGTTCTTCATGTGGGGGCGCCACCAGTCGGAGACCTTGCGGAAGAACGCGCGGCGTGCCTCGGCCACCTCGGCGCCGCCGGGCTCGTTCTTACGGGGAGGGCGCTCGCTGACCAGCAGCCTGGCCCGCTCGGGGTGCTCGCCCGCCCAGCGCATGTGGAAGGCCACCACGGCCTCGATGCCGTCGCGGGCCTCGTCGTGGCTGACCAGCTCGGCGAGGAAGGCGCTCTGGTAGGCCGTGAGGATCTCGGCGTACAGCACGCCGAAGACATGTTCCTTGCTGGCGAAGTGGTGGTAGAAGCTGCCGACGCTCACGCCGCTTTCCTCGCGGAGGCTGGCCAGCGTGGTGGCGGAGACCCCGTCCTGGCTGAACCGGCGGAGGGCACCCTCGATGATGCGGGTCCGGCCGTCGCGTCCGTTCTTGACACTCTTCACGCTGTCAATGGTGTGCCACCAGAACGTTATTCCGCAAATAGCCCGGCCTGATTGATCATAGCGGTCACTGCCACGGACCCTGAGGCGACCGTCATCTCGGCGTCCGGCCAGAGCCTGCGGATGAGCCTGAGCACCCGCCGGTTCTCGCCCATGACGTCCATCCCCACGGTCTTCGCCCCGCGTACGGCGGCCCGCGTCAGCAGCGTGTCGACCAGCCGCGGCCCGATCCCGAATCCCTGCCACCGGTCGGCCACCACCACGGCGATCTCCACGTCGCTGCACTCGCCCTGATAGCTCATGGCGTGGCCGACGATCTCTCCGCACCCGGCGGTGGCGATGAGGGCGTCGCGGCGTTCGTCCACCGCGAGCAGCGTCCGCACGAGCCCGCCGCCGGGGTTGGCGACCCCGGTGAAGAAGCGGAGCGTCTGCGTGTGCAGCGACAGACCCGCCAGGAAGCGTCTGATCCGCTCCTCGTCATCAGGGCAGGCCTGGCGGATCTGAGTTCCATGCATGAACTCAGCCTGCCCTGCTTCATCTGGGTCTGTCAATTGAACTCAGGTATAATGGTCAAATGAACGTGCCGTCTCGTATGGGTTTCCGAGCGGACAACTGCTCGATCGAGCGCACCCTGGACATCGTCGGGGAGAAGTGGACCTTCCTCGTGCTGCGCGAGGCGTTCAGCGGCGTGCGGCGCTTCGCCGACATGCAGGCGATCACCGGCGCCCCCCGCCAGGTGCTCAGCGCCCGCCTGGCCCGGCTGGTCGACGAGGGCCTGCTGCGCAAAGAGCCCTACCGCGAGCCGGGGCAGCGCCAGCGCGACGAATACCGGCTGACCGACAAGGGCCGCGACCTCTATCCGCTGATGGTCGCGCTCATGCACTGGGGTGACAAATACCTGACGAACGACGACGGGCCGCCCGTCCGGCTCACCCACCGCGGTTGCGGCGCCCCCGTCGAGCAGCACTTCCGCTGCGCCGACGGCCACGAGGTGGGCGGCCCGCGCGAGATCACGCCCATCCCCGGCGAGGGAGCCGAGCTCAGGAGCGCGTGAGCGGCCCGCCGCAGGTGGCGACCCTCCTTGCGCCTAGTCTTGAGAGCGTGTACCGGTTCCTTCTGACGCCTCGGTGGCTCGCGCTCCACGTGGTGGTGCTGCTGGTCATCCCCGCCTTCGTGTTCCTCGGGCGGTGGCAGTTCGGGCGGTTCGAAGAGCGGTCCGCCAACAGCGAGCGGGTCACCGCCAACATCCAGGCCGCGCCGGTGCCGCTGGAGCGGCTGGCGGCCCCCGGACGGCCGGTCCGCGAGGACGACCGGTTCAGGAAGGTGACGGTGGCGGGCACGTACGACCCGTCCCACGCCCTGCTCGTCCGCCGGCGCCCCCAGGAGGGCAGGCCCGGCTACTACGTCCTGACCCCGCTCGTCACCGGCCGCGGCACGGCGGTGATCGTCAACAGGGGCTGGGTCAAGGCGGGCGCCACCGCCGACACCCCGCCCGAGGTCCCGCCGCCCCCCGCCGGGCAGGTGACCGTCACCGGCCGGCTACGCCCGGGCGAGACCGAGGAGTCCAGCGGCATCCGCGAGCGCTCGGGGCTGCCTCCAGGCCAGGTGCTGCTGATCGACATCGGCAGGATCGGGAAAGGGCTCCCGTACACGCTGGTGGGCGGCTACGTGGAGCTGACCGGGCAGCAGCCGCGGCCGGCCGCGGCGCCGGCCCCGGTGCCGGCGCCCGACGTGGGCGCAGGCGGCGGCCTCAACCTGGCCTACGGGGTCCAGTGGTGGCTGTTCATCGGCATCGCCATCGGCGGGTGGATCCTGCTGATCCGCCGCGAGGTGGCCGAGCGGAGGGCCGCGTCAGAAGGGTCGGAGGGCGCGGAGGCGTCGGAAGCCGAGGAAGCGGAGAGCGCTCCCCGTTAGGGTGGTGAAGTGCGGCACATCACGTTCACCAACCTCTGCAATTTCCGCGACGTAGGCGGATATTTCACGAAAGATAGGCGCATCGTCCGGTGGCAGCGGCTCTACCGGGCCGACTCCCTCGGCTGGCTGGCAGGAGACGATCTCACGACCTTCCGCGACCTGAGTGTGCGCGCCGTCATCGACCTGCGGCACGCGTTCGAGATCGAGAAGAACGGCCGCGTGCCCGAGACCGACGGCCTGCTCTACCAGAACCTGCCCATCGAGGGCCGCCGCTGGGACACCGCCACCACCTACGACGAGGAGATCGGCATCGAGCGTTACCTCGCCGACCGCTACCTGGAGGTGACCGAGGACGGCGTGGCGAACCTCAGGACCGCCCTGGAGACCATCGCGCGGGCCGACAACGCCCCCACCGTCATCCACTGCGCCGCCGGCAAGGACCGCACCGGCGTGCTCACCGCGCTGGTCCTGTCGCTGGCGGGGGTCGACGAGGACGACATCGTGGCCGACTACGCGCTCACCGGGCTGGCCACCGACCGCTTCATCGCCGACTGGAACAGGAGACACCCGGGCACGTCGCCGTGGCCCGGCTTCGGTCTGGCCCCGGCCGAGGCCATGCGGCTCTTCCTGACCGACCTCGCACACCGGCACGGCTCGGTCGAGGCGTACGCCGACCAGGTCCTCGGGATCACCCAGGACACCATCGACGAGCTGCGCGGCCACCTGCTGGCCGAAGCTCCTTGACAGGACTCGGCTCCCGATGTGTGATCTCGGAGACCCAACGGATACGTCGCAGCTTGTTCGACGTTATCCCCTCGTCGTACGGTTACGTGCGTGACTACGCCGCTGCTTCCCGACCCAGACCCGAGGCGGCGCGACTACGTGATCATCTCCGCCGACGATCACCTGATCGAGCCTCCCGACCTGTTCGATGACCGGTTGCCGGAGAAATACGCCGAGGTCGCGCCCAAGGTCGTGGAGACCGAGGCGGGTCACCAGGTCTGGCGCTACGGCGGGGCCACCTACCCGTGCGCCGGCATCGACGTCGGCGCGGGGCTGCCCCGCGAGCAGTGGACCCTCGACCCCGTCAGGTTCGACAACATGCGCCCGGGCTGCCACGACATCGAGGCCCGCGTCAAGGACATGGACGTCGCAGGCATCTGGGCCGCCCTCTGCTTCCCCGGCATGCTGGCCGGCCAGTCGGGCATGCCGTTCGCCAGGACCCGCGACCAGGAGCTCGGCCTGGCCCTGGTCAAGGCGTGGAACGAGTGGCACATCGACGTCTGGGCCGGCACCTACCCCGAGCGCGTCATCGGCCTGCAGCTCCCCTGGCTGCCCGATCCCGACCTCGCCGCCAAGGAGATCCGCGCCAACGCCGCCAAGGGCTTCAAGGCCGTGGTGTTCCCCGAGTTCCCGACCCGGTTGCGGCTGCCGTCGATCCACTCCGGCCACTGGGATCCGTTCTTCGCGGCCTGCGAGGAGACCGGCACCGTCGTCGCCCTGCACACCGGCGACTCGTCGTGGTCGCCCGTGCCTTCCCCCGACACGCCCCTCGAGGCCATCACCACGCTGATGCCGACCAGCGCCATGTTCGCCTGCGCCGACTGGCTCTGGTCGGGGCTGCCGCTGCGCTTCCCCGCGCTGCGCATCCTCATCGTGGAGGGCGGCGTCGGCTGGCTGCCGATGCTGGCCGAGCGCGCCGACTACGCCCTCGACCACCCGGTCGCCGGTGAGGCGTCGTGGGAGGGCGGGCTCAAGCCCAGCGAGGTGCTGCGCCGCAACTTCTTCTTCGGCACGCGCGACGACCACGCGCTGTCAGGGGTGCGGCTCGCCGTCGGCCTCGACCACGTGCTCCAGGAAAGCGGCTATCCCCACTCCGACTCGACGTGGCCCGACACCCAGAAGTCGGTGGCGCACAACCTCGGCACGCTGCCGCCCGCCGACATCGCGCGGGTCGCGTACGGCAACGCGGCCCGCCTCTTCGGCCACCCGCTGCCGTCGCGCGCCTGGCTGCGGATGGAGGAGATCTAGGCCTGTTCGAGGCTCTCGACGCGGCCCTTGATGACGGTGCGCTCGTGCTGGACGTAGCGCCCGCTCTCGCCCAGCAGGGAGGCGAGCAGCCACAGGAACACGCCGAAGTCGTCGGCGACGCCGATCAGCATCAGGAAGTCGGGCAGGACGTCGACCGGCGACAGGATGTAGACCACGCCGAGCGCGAGCAGGCCCAGCTTGCCCTTGCCCATGCCGTCGTACTGCCCGCGCATGACCGCGCCGATCATCCGCGGGATCGCCCGGACCCTGGTCATCAACGCGGGCGACCCGGGTTTGGTCACCTCGCGATAGGTCCGCCACGCCGCCGCCGCGCGTGCTGCCTTAGCCATCATGACAACCCCCTACCCCTGGCTCTTCACGACATAACGCGTCGCCGCGGCCACGAGTTCCTGCCGATCAGGCCAGCGCCGCATGCACGAACGGGCGGGCCCGCTCGACCTGCGCGGCCACCCGGATCAGGAGATCCTCCCGGCCGGCCGCCGCCACCAGCTGCACGCCCACCGGCAGCCCCGCCGCGGTCCTGTGCAGGGGCAGCGAGACGGCGGGCTGCCCGCTCGCGTTGACCGGCGAGGTGTAGGCCACCGCGTGCATCGTCCTGCCGAGGCTCAGGCTGAGGTCGGTCGGCGGGATCCAGCCCAGCGGGAACGGCGCGACCCCCAGCGACGGCATCAGCAGCAGGTCGTGGCCGGCGCCCCACCAGGCGGTCATGCGCCGGCGGAAGCCGTCGATCCACTGCGTGGCCAGGATGTGGTCGGCCGCGCTGTGCTCCTGGGCCGCGCCGACCATGGCGGCGTTACGCGGCTCCAGCTCCTCCACGTCCACGGGCTTGCCGCGCGCCGCGCCCAGGCCCGCGACCTGCGCGGCCAGATGGTTGGCCACGATGGCGCCGAAGTGCCGGGGGAAGTCCGGCTCCGCGAGCGCCTCGGGGCCTCCAGGCGCGACGTCGTGGCCCAGTGACTCCAGCAGTTCCGCGGCCCGTGTGACGGCCTCGGCGACCTCGGGCGCCTCCGGCACGTCGCCCCTGGGATGCGTGGCGAGGAACCCGATGCGCAACCGCCCGGGATCCGCACCCACCTCCGCGGCCAGCGGGCCCGGCAGCGCAGGGGCGTCGTACGGGTCGCCGGGACGCATGCCCGCGACGACGTCGATCGCCGCCGCCGTGTCCCGCACGCTCCTGCTGACGAAGCCCGGGCACGAGAACCCGCTCCACCCCTCCCCCATGGCCGGGCCCAGGCTGACCCGGCCGCGCGTCGGTTTGAGCCCCACCAGGCCGCACATGGACGCGGGGATGCGGATCGAGCCGCCCCCGTCGCTGGCGGTGGCCAGCGCCAC
Source organism: Nonomuraea deserti (assembly GCF_004348685.1). Lineage (GTDB taxonomy): Bacteria > Actinomycetota > Actinomycetes > Streptosporangiales > Streptosporangiaceae > Nonomuraea > Nonomuraea deserti. The sequence continues at coordinate 15,571 of NZ_SMKO01000156.1, forward strand.
CATCCCGGCCGCCACCGCCGCCGCCGATCCGCCGCTCGACCCGCCCGCGGAATACGCCGGGTCGTACGGGTTGCGCGTGGGGCCGAACGCCAGCGGCTCCGTGGTGATCGTGGAGCCGAACTCCGGGGTGTTGGTCCGCCCGAGCACGACGAACCCGGCCTCGCGCAGGCTGACGACGCCGTACCCGTCCGGGGCGTCCACGGCGCCGTCGCGCACCGAGGAGCCCGCGCTGTACGGCTCCCCCGCCTGCCGCCAGCCCAGGTCCTTGAGCAGCATCGGCACCCCTCTGAAGGGCGCGTCCGCCGGAATGGCGTCGATCTCGGCCAGCGCGCGTTCGAAACGGCGGTGGATGACCGCGTTCAGCTCGCCGTCGCGGGCCTCGATGCGGGCGATCGCGGCCTCGGCCAGCTCGCGCGCCGAAACCTGCCTCTCCCTGACCGCCCGCGCCTGGGCGATCGCGTCCAGCCTCAGTACGTCGTCCACGTCGCCTCCTAGGCCTGGGGAGCCAGGTCACGCACCGCCTGGTCGATGGAGACCTCGCCGCCGGGGATGGGGGCGAGGACGGGGGTGTCGAGCCCGTTGTCCACGTACTGCTGGATCCTGGCTCGGCAGGTGGCCGCGTCGCCGTGCACGATGAGGTCGTCGACCACCTCGTCGGGGATGGCCTTCAGCGCGGCCTGCCGGTCGCCGGCCGCCCAGGCCTCGTGCATCGGCCGCAGCGTCTCGCCGCGCCCCAGCCAGTCGTGGAAGGCGGCGTAGACCGGGACGGTCAGGTAGCCGGCCAGCATCCGCCTGGCCATCTCGCGCACCTGGGCGGCGTCCTCGCTCACGCAGACGAACAGGCGGGCGATCAGCTCGGTGCCGGGGCCGATCTCGGCGCGCACGCGGCGTACGTCATGCGGGGAGAGCCAGTTGGTGATGGCGCCGTCCGCCTCGGCGGCGGCCAGCCGCAACATGCCCGGCCGCAGCGCCGCCAGCACGATCTTCGGCGGCGCCTTCGGCGCCCGCTCCAGCCGGAACCCCTTGACCTCGAACGTCTCGTACGCCTCCGAGACCTTCTCGCCGGCCAGCGCCCTCTTGAGGAACCGCAACGTGTCACGGGTGCGCGCGTACGGCTTGTCGAAGGTGCCGGCGTTCCACCGCTCCACGATGGCCGGGGAGGACGCCCCGATGCCCAGCACGAACCGCTCGGGCGCCAGATCGGCCAGCGTGGCCGCGGACATGGCCAGCAGCCCGGGACCGCGCGTCGAGACGGGCACGATGGCGCTGCCCAGCCTGATCCCCGGCGCCCACTGCGCGGCCAGCGCCAGCGGCGTGAACCCGTCGACGCCGTTCACCTCGGCCGACCACGCGTCGGTGTAGCCGAGCCCGGGCAACTCCGCGATCAGCTCCTGCGACCTCGCGAGCGAGCGGTCGTAGAAGGGAATGGTCATGCCCCACTTCTGCGTCATGCACGGCCTCCAGCTCGGTTGCGCCCCACCCCGGGCACGTGCTCCGCACGCGACCTCCGGTGGGACGCTGAACGCATCCGGCCCGTCAGGCACGTGCTCCGCCCGCAGCCTGCGGTGGACGCTGGACGCGTCCGGCCCGTAGGCACGTGCTCCGCCCGCGACCTCCGGTGGACGCTGGACGCGTCCGGCCCGTAGGCACGTGCTCCGCCCGCGACCTCCGGTGGACGCTGGACGCGTCCGGCCCGTAGGCGCGTGCTCCGCCCGCAGCCTGCGGTTGGACGCTGGACGCGTCCAACCGTACCAACCGCTCGGTATGGGGGCTAGGCACGGAGTTCGTGGACCGCCGCGATGAAGTCCTTGGTGATCCCCCGGAGCCCCGGCAGGTGCGACAGCCCGACCAGCCGGTCCACCAGCGGCACCGTGACCTCGATCAGCCGGTACGTACGGGCGCACCCCGGAGAGGTGTCGTGAACCCAGAACAGCACCATCCCCATGGACAACAACCACAGCAGCTCGGGCAGCTCCTCACGCAGCTCGGCGTTCATGCGGTCACGCGACCCCTCGACGACCTGGCGGTAGATCGCGATGGACGCCTCCCGCGCCGGGGACGACTGCGCGCTGAACGGGCTCAGCGGGTTGGTCGGCTCGGCCGCGTGCTTGAAGAACTTCACGGCGAACTCGTGGTAGGGCTCGGAAACGCGTACCCACTCGCGCAGCACCCCGCTCAGGCGGGCCGCGAACGCCTCCTCGGTCGCCAGGAACTCCTTGCAGGCCTCCTCGTGCTCGGCCTGGGCGCGGTCGTAGTACGCCTGGATCAACGCCTCCTTGCTCTCGAAGTAGTAGTAGGCGTTACCCACGGACACCCCGGCCTCCGCGGCGATGGCGCGCATGGTGGTCGCGTCGAAGCCGCGCTCCCTGAACAGCCGCAACGCCGTCTCGACGATGAGCTCCCGGGTGCTCTCCGATCCGCGGTTTCGGGCTTCGGACACGTTCGTCACTGTACGTCGGGAAACCTGGTTAGGTCATGGAGCCGCACGGTGATCGCCGATCCACGGCAAAGTTGCATCCGCGGCATGAGTTATCTCCTGTGAATGGTGGGATTGTCGTTTCAGGCGGAAGGGCTATTTCCGCGAAAAGGCATCGACATGTGGATACGTGGAACAGTGCGCCTCATCGTAGTCGCGCTCCTCGGCATAGAGATCACCATCATCGCGCTGGCCTCGGCCGCCTCCGCCGCCTCCCACCCCGATGGGGAGCGGACAGGGAGCGGCCCCAACGAGGCCGGGCCCGGCGGGTGGGAGGAACCCCTCCCGCAACCGCTGCGGGCGGCCATGGCGGAGGCGCAATCCAGCGCCTCGGAAACCAGGCCGCTTCCCGCCGGACCCTCGGCGCGCGAGAACCTCATGATGAACCGTGACGATCTGGCGGCCCTGCAGAACTGGCCGCTGGACGACCTGCGGTGGCTCACGGAAGGCACGCAGGTGCCGGGCACGACGCACACGCAGCCGTTGCCGGCCCAGCCGCGGGCGAACCTCTCGCCCGCGGAACGCCGGCCACAGGCCGCCAAGGCACGAAAACGCACCAAGGTGGCCGGCAAGCGCCACACGCGGCGGCACAAGGCTCACAAGCGCGCCAGCGTGGACCTGGCGCGCGTGATGCCCCGGCAGGCGGCCGCGCAGCTGACCCACGCCACCGCCGCCGGCTGGCTGCGGAGCTCGGGCCTGCGTACGAAGTCGACCGGCAACTGCACCAGCAAGCACCGGCACCACTGCACCTCGTTCGACTCCGTGCGCGCCGGGACCGTCGCCGGCATCATCCAGCTGAAGCGCGAGAGCGGCTGCCCGATCATGGTGACGGGTGGCACGGAGACCGGCCACGCGCCGGGCCAGTACAGCCACGGCAACGGCTACAAGCTGGATATTTCACACAATTCTTGTATCGACCGGCACATCAAGAAGATCAGCGACCGGGCCGGTAGCCGCAGCGACGGCGCCCGGCTCTACCGATCCGGATCAGGCACCGTCTTCGCCGACGAAGGCGACCACTGGGACATCCTCTTCCGGTGACCTGCGCTGCGGCGGACGCCGTGCGGCACCCACGGCGTCACACCACATCACCCGGTCACTTCTCGGACGCGACCAGCTCGGCGATCTCCGCCGCGTTCAGCGCCGCCCCCTTGCGCAGGTTGTCGCCGCAGACGAACAGGTCGAGCGTGTTGGGGAAGTCGACCGCCTGGCGGACACGGCCGACGTAGGTCGGGTCGTTGCCCACCACGTCGAGCGGCGTCGGGAAGACCCCGTTGGCCGGGTCGTCCATGAGGACCACCGTCGGCGCCGCCTCCAGCACACGATGCGCGTCGGCCACCGTGATCTCGCGCTCGAACCGCGCGTGCACGGCCAGCGAGTGAGTCGTGACCACGGGAACGCGCACGCAGGTCGCGGAGACCTTGAGGCCGGGGATGCCGAGGATCTTGCGGGACTCGTTGCGGAGCTTGAGCTCCTCGGAGGCCCAGCCGCCGTCCTTGTAGGAGCCGGCCCACGGAACCACGTTGAACGCGATCGGCGCCGGGAACGGCGACTCGCCGGGCAGCTTGTCGGTCAGCACCCTGCGCACGTCGCCGGCCACCTGACCGAGACTGCGGTCGCCCGCCACGGCCTCGACCTCGTCGTAGAGCCGCCCGGAACCGGCCACGCCGGCGCCCGACACCGCCTGGTAGGAGGCGACGACCAGCTCGGTGAGCGTGAACTCGGCGTGCAGCGCACCCATGGCCGCCATCATCGACAGCGTCGTGCAGTTGGGCGTCGAGATGATGTTGCGCGGCCGGTTGCGCGCGTCGAGCGGGTTGACCTCGGGCACCACCAGCGGCACGTCGGGCTCCATGCGGAACGTGCCCGACTTGTCGATCACCACCGGGCCGCGCGCGGCCGCGATCGGCACCCACTCGGCCGACACCTCGTCGGGCACGTCGAAGATGGCCACGTCGATGCCGTCGAAGACCTCGGGCGCGAGCGCCTGGACCACGACGTCCTCGCCGCGTACGCGCAGGACCTTGCCCGCCGAACGGGCCGAGGCGACGAGACGGATCTCGCCCCAGATGTCCTCACGCGTCGACACGATGTCGCGCATCACGGTGCCCACGGCGCCGGTCGCGCCGATCAGGGCCAGATTGGGCCTGCTGCTCATCGTCCAGTTCCTCCATACACCACGGCTTCGACCTGGTCGGCGTCGAGATCGAAGGCACGGTGCGCGGCCGCCACGGCCGCGTCGACACCGTCCTGCCCGACCACCACAGAGATGCGGATCTCCGACGTGGAGATCATCTCGATGTTGACCCCCGCGTCGGCGAGGGCCGCGAAGAACGTCGCCGTGACGCCGGGGTGCGAGCGCATGCCCGCTCCGATCAGCGACACCTTCCCGATCTGGTCGTCGAAGAGCAGCGACTCGTAACCGATCCGCTCCTGGATCTTCTTCAGCGCCGTCAGCGCGGCCTGGCTGTCGGCCGTGGGCAACGTGAAGGAGATGTCGGTGCGACCGGTGGCCGCGGCCGAGACGTTCTGCACGATCATGTCGATGTTGATCTCGGCGTCAGCCAGCGTTTTGAAGATCGAGGCAGCCTCGCCGACCTTGTCGGGCACCCCGACAACAGTGATCTTGGCCTCGCTCCGGTCGTGTGCGACGCCGGAGATGATCGGCTGCTCCATCTCGGTTCCTTCGGTGTAAGGGTCGGAGACGACCCACGTGCCTTCCTTGGTGCTGAACGAGCTGCGTACGTGAATCGGCAGGCTGAAGCGGCGAGCATACTCGACGCAGCGCAGGTGCAGGATCTTCGCCCCGCAGGCGGCCATCTCCATCATCTCGTCGTAGGAGATCCTGGGGATCTGCCGCGCCGCGGGCACGATGCGTGGATCGGCGGTGTAGACGCCGTCGACGTCGGTGTAGATCTCGCACACGTCGGCCTCGAGCGCCGCCGCCAGCGCCACCGCCGTGGTGTCGGAGCCGCCCCGGCCCAGCGTGGTGATGTCCTTCGTGTCCTGCGAGACACCCTGGAAGCCCGCCACGATCGCGATGTGACCCTGGTCGATCGCCTCACGGATGCGGCTCGGCGTCACGTCGATGATGCGCGCCTTGCCGTGCGCGGAATTGGTGATCAGACCCGCCTGGGAGCCGGTGAACGAGCGGGCCTCGTGGCCGAGGTTGGCGATCGCCATCGCCAGCAGGGCCATCGAGATGCGCTCGCCCGAGGTCAGCAGCATGTCGAGCTCGCGGCCCGGAGGCAGCGGCGACACCTGCTCGGCCAAATCGAGCAGCTCGTCAGTCGTGTCGCCCATCGCGGAGACGATCACGGCCACGTCGTTGCCGGCTTTTTTCGTCGCGACGATCCGTTGCGCGACCCGCTTGATGCAGGACGCGTCGGCGACGGACGAACCACCGTACTTTTGCACAACGAGGGCCACAAGAAGTCTCCCGGTCTGGACTGTGAGCTGCCAGTCTACTGGGGCCGTCTCATGCGCCCGATGGGCCATGCCACCATGTGGACGCTCTTCAGACCGCGGTGGTCTCCTCGGCCACGTCGAGCCGCGAGTGCGCGGCGAGAGCCTGCAGCGCCCGCATGGCGGCGCCCGCGTGATTTCCCCACGTGTTGAAATAAGAATATTGCCACCACCAGAGCGCCTCGTGCGGGCGGCCCGCGTGATAGTGGCGCAGCCCGTGGATGAGGTCGGCGGCGACCGCGGTCAGGTCGTCGGACAGCCGGTAGGGGGTGACCCCCGTGTCCTTGTACGGGTCGAACACCTCGGCGTAGTCGTCGACCGCCTCGAGCCGCTCGGCCAGCGCTGTGCGCACGCCGTCGATGTCGGGGTCCTCGCTCATCGGCGGCTCGTAGTTGCCGGCCAGGATCACGTCACGGTTGGCGCCCAGCTTGGCGCCCGCGAGGCTCACCTGGGCGACCTCCACCAGCAGCAGCGACCAGATGGCGTCGCCGCCCTCGCCACCCGCGACCCTCGTCAGCCCGTCGACGTAGTCTTGTGCGTGCCCGGCGATCTCTTCCGCCAGCGCGCTCCACTCGTCAGACATCCAGCAGCCTCCGTCCTTCGAACGCGCGGCCCAAGGTGACCTCGTCGGCATATTCGAGGTCACCGCCCACAGGCAGACCGCTGGCCAGTCGTGTCACTTTCACACCCATCGGCTTGACCAGACGGGCGAGGTAGGTCGCCGTCGCCTCCCCTTCCAGGTTGGGGTCGGTGGCGAGGATGAGCTCGGTGACGCGGCCGTCGGCCAGGCGTGTCATGAGCTCACGAATGCGCAGGTCGTCGGGGCCGACACCGTCGATCGGGCTGATCGCGCCACCGAGCACGTGGTAGGTGCCGCGGAACTCGCGCGTCTTCTCGATCGCCACGACGTCCTTGGACTCCTCGACCACGCAGATCACGTGAGTGTCGCGGCGCGCGTCGCGGCAGATGCGGCACTCCTCCTCGGAGGCCACGTTTCCGCACGTGCGGCAGAAACGGACCTTCTCCTTGACCTCCAGCAACGCGTGCGCCAGCCGTTTGACGTCGGCTGGGTCGGCCGCCAGCAGGTGGAACGCGATCCGTTGCGCGCTCTTGGGACCGACGCCGGGCAGCAGCCCCAGCTCGTCGATCAGATTCTGGACGACCCCTTCGTACATGCCTAGAACCCTGGCAACTGTCCGAGGCCGCCGCCGCCCAGCCCCTGGGCGAGCGGGCCGAGCTTTTCCTGCTGCAGATCGGCGGCCGCGCGCACGGCGTCGCGGACGGCCGCGATCACCAGGTCGGCGATCGTGTCAGCGGTGTCCTGCGCGTCGCCGGCGTCGATCACGCTCGGGTCGATCTTGAGTTCGAGCAGCTCGCCCGAGCCGTTGACGACGGCGGTGACCATGCCGCCGCCTGCTGAGCCCTCGATCTGCGCATCGTTGAGCTCCTGCTGGGCGCTCACAAGCTGCTGCTGCATGAGCTGTGCCTGCTCCAGCAGCTGCTGCAGGTTGACATCCCCTGGGTTCACCGTCGTGCGCTCCTCGTGGCTCCGCGTTCTTGACTGCCACGAGCCTACGGTGTTTGGGCGGCGTCATGTACTGGTGGCGTCCCCATGTTTCGTCCCGGGGCCTGTGCCCGTATGATCCGCTCGCTGTCCGGCGTGTTCCCGGCCGGGCGTCCATCGAGTCTTCGGACGTGTCCGGCCGGGTCTCAGACCCCCCTCCAGCGTCCAAGACCCGGCCTCGCGCCGGCGAACCGGCGCGTTGGTCAGGAACGCTATGGGCGCGAACGTTGCGCACAGGTTGCGTCCATTTGATCACTCTGTGCAATCCTCGCGAACGGGTTGCGCGAAGGGCCTTCAAGACGGATAGTCGAGCTGACTACTTGGAGTGACCAATGAGTTACGCCCATCTCGACGACTACTCCCGCGCTCTACGCGGGGCACACGAAGCGGTGGCGACCGGCCAGGACTGGCCGGAGTCCCCACGCCGTCTGATCACAGCATCGTGGCGTCGCTCCCTCGAAGCCGACATCAACCCGGAGAAGCTGAACGCGCCCTCCGTCTTAGACCCCTCCTACATCAAGGACGTCCGCCAGGCCCACCCGCTGGCGCCCCTCCTCCCCCTCCTCGTGGACACCCTGTCCGGCCTGGCCGACGAGATCGACCACGTGATGATCGTCACCGACGACAGCGGGCGCGTCCTGTGGCGGGAAGGCAACCGAGCGATCATCCGCCGCGCCGACCAGATCGGCCTCGCCGACGGCCACCAGTGGGCCGAGCACAACGTCGGCACCAACGGCATCGGCACCGCCCTCGCGATCCGGCGGCCCATGCACGTCTACTCCGAGGAGCACCTCATGCGCGTGCTCCACGTCTGGTCATGCAGCGCCGCCCCGATCAGCGACCCCGATTCCGGCCAGGTCATCGGCTGCGTCGACGTCAGCGGCACCGCCCGCAGCCTCCACCCCGCCACCGTCGCCCTGGTCGCCGCCACGGCCAAGCTCGCCGAATCCCAGCTCGCCCTGCGCATGCACGAACGCGACGAACGCCTCCGCCGCCGCTACGAAGCACTGCGCGGGCGGCCGGGCATCCTGCTGTCGTCCACCGGCCGCGTCATCTCCGGCGACCCGTCGGGCTGCCTGGGCGAGCGTGTCCCCCTCGGCAACCAGGCCCAGCGCATGCTCCTCAGAGACGGCTCCGTCGCCCTGATCGAACCCTTCTCCGGCGGCTTCCTCCTGCGCCCCTCGCCGGCCACCACACCGCCGACCCTGACCATGACGTTCCTCGGCGAAGGCACACCCACGGCCACCTTCGGCGACCGCGAACAGACCCTGTCGCTCCGGCACGCCGAACTCCTCGCCCTCCTGGCCCTCCACCCCCACGGGCTGACGGCCGAGCAACTGTCGTTCCTGCTCTACGGCGACGCCGGCAACCCCGTGACGATCAGGGCGGAGATCCACCGGCTGCGCGCCCAGTTCGGGAACGCGATCGCGGCCAAACCGTACCGGCTGACCTGCCCGATCGAGGCCGACTTCCTGGAGTTGCGCCGCCACCTGGCCGCGGGCGACCCGGCCTCGCTGGCCCGCGCCTACAACGGCCCCCTGCTGCTGCGCTCGGAGTCGCCGGAGATCCGCAGGGAACGCGACGAGCTGGAGGCCCAGGTGCGGGCCTGCCTGCTGCGGCGAGGCACACCCAGCGACCTCTGGGCGTACGCGCAGACCTGCAACGGACGCGACGACTACGAGGTGCTCGAACGCCTCGCCGCCCTGCCCCCCACCGACTCCC
>NZ_SMKO01000157.1 GCF_004348685.1 Nonomuraea deserti
CCCTCCCGCCGCCGCCTGCTGGCCGCCGCCCGGCCGCTGATCTCGCCGGCGGTGTAGCGCCAGATGATCCGGTACGCGTCCACGGCGTCCTCGGTCGTCAGGCCCGCGCGTACGGCGGCGTCGACGATCTGCTCCGGATACCACAGCGCGCCCGCCGACATCAGGTCGTCGGCCGTGAGGAGGTCCACGGCCCACAGGCAGCCGGACAGGGCTTCGTGCATGGCCATGGCGGCGGCCACCATGCGCTCGTGTGGCTCGTCCGGCAGGTCGGGGCGGGGAATCCCGGCCGCGTAGTCGTCGAGGAGGAGCAGGAGGAGTTCCTCCTTGTCGCGGACGTGGTGGTAGAGCGCCATCGCCGTGCTGCCGACCTCCCTGGCCAGCCTGCGCATGGTGAGCGCGCCCGTGCCGTCCTCCTCGATCACTCGCAAGGCGGCGGCGACGATCTCCGGCCGGGAGATCCTGGGTGGTCGTCCTGTACGCGTCGGCATCCTGCCATGCTACTTTCTATACATGTATAAAAACTGGCGGGTCGTCGCGGTGCTCGCTTTCGCCGTAGCCGTCGGAACCCTGCAGATGACCGTCGTCGTCCCCTTGCTGCCGGGCCTCGAGCAGCAGCTCCACGCCTCCCCCACCACCGTCTCCTGGACCCTCACCGCGGGGCTGCTGTCGGGAGCGGTCTCGATCCCGCTGCTGTCGCGCCTCGGCGACATGTACGGCCGCCGTACGACATCGCTGGTCGCACTCGGCCTGCTCCTCGCCGGCTCGGCACTCAGCGCCATGGCGGGCACGCTGCCCCTGCTCATCGTCGGCCGCGTCCTGCAGGGAACGGCCGCGCCGCTGCTCCCGCTGGCCATGGGCCTGGTCAGGCAGGTGGTGCCCGGCCACCGGCTGCCCGGCGCGATCGGGGTGCTCAGCGCCACCATCGGGGTGGGCAGCGGCGGCGGCATGATCCTCGCCGGGGTGCTGGACGGGGACCACCGGGCGGTGTTCTGGGCCCTGGCCGGGCTGTCCGCGCTGGGTTTCGTCCTGGTGGCGGCCGTGGTGCGGGAGGCGCCGGCGCGCGGATCCGGACGGCCGGACCTGGCCGGGGCGGCTCTGGTCGCGGTATGGCTCGTCTGCCTGCTCCTGGCCATCAGCAAGGGTGCGGCCTGGGGCTGGACCTCCCCGCTCACGATGGGCCTGTTCGCCCTGGCGGTGGCGGTGGCCGCGGTGTGGGTCGCGACCGCCCGCCGTGTCGCGTCACCGCTGATCGAGATCCCCATGCTGCTGCACCGGGGCACGGTGGGGGCGACCGTGGCGTCGTTCCTGCTGGGATTCGCGCTGTTCGCCGCCATCACGACCGTGTCGGCCGTGGCCCAGGGCACGCTCGGCGCAACGGTGTTGCAGGTCGGCGTCTACCTGCTGCCGACGACGGTGCTGATGCTGGTGGTCTCCGTGCTCGCGGGCCCCCTGATGCGCCGTTTCACCGCCTCCGCGCTGGTGGCGGGCGGTTCGGTGCTGGTGACGGCCGCCGCCCTGTGGCTCGCGATGTCCAGGACCTCGGACACGGACCTGTACGGCGCCGCGACGCTCTTGGGGCTGGGCACCGGCCTCGGTTACGCGGCGCTCGGGACGATGGCCGTCGAACACGTGGAGCCCGCCAAGACCGCGGCGGCCGGCGGGGTGAACGCGCTGGTCAGGATCGTGGGCAGCAGTGTGGCCGGCGCGGTGGGGGCGGCGGTGCTCGCCGGCGGCGGCGCCGGGTGGACCTTCGGTATCGCAGCCGCGGCGGCCCTGTTGGCGGCCGTGTTCGCCGCCGTTCACGGAAACCTCTCGCGAAAGGAACTGGTATGACGGAGGAGCAGCGCATCGTCGCATGGGGCGACGAGCTGATCAGACTGCACGACGGCTTCCGCAGGGACCTGGCGGACCTGCGGTCGTCGCGGGCCGGCGCCATGGACGTGCGTACGCACTGCCTGACGTTCTGCGACGCCCTCCACGCCCATCACGAAGGCGAGGACAACGCGCTCTTCCCCCATCTTGGCACCGAGCACCCGGAACTGGCCGAGACCCTGACCCGGCTCCGCTCGGAGCACCGGGTGGTGGCCCGGCTCATGGAACGGATCCGGCAGCTCCTCGACCACGACGGCACGGGGATCGGCGAGGAGCTCGACCGGCTCGCCACCGCGTTGGAGGCCCACCTGGACTACGAGGAGGAGCAGTTGGTCCCGATACTCAACAAGATGCTCACCCTCCCCGAGGAGGTCTAGGCCCTGCGCAGGACGTCGTGCAGGAGGTGGCCGGCGAGTCGGCCGGCTCCAGCCAGGCGACGAGGACGGGATCGGCTGGTGTCCGGCCTTTCCCGCCTGCCGGCCTCATCACCCGCCCTGCCCGCCTGAACCCGGCGTGGCGACCGACGTGGAGGATGCGGACCCGCGCCGCCGCCGGCGACGGGCTGACGACGCCAGAATGCCGTGGACGATGAAGTATTCGGCCACGACGACGTTGATCAGGATGGATGCCCACACGCTGGCCGTGTAGATGTCCTCGAACGTCAGCCAGGCGAACTGCTTCCGCGCCACCATGCCGACGACCAGGTAGACGCGCAGGGTCACCGCGGCGAACGTCAAGGCATAGTTACGGATCATCCAGATCCGGTGCAGCCGCACCTCACCGCGGCGGACGCACCGGTAAGCCTGGGCCAACGTGTACAACCAGGCTGCCGTGAGCACGTAGAACGCCACCTGGGCGGGGAAACCGCTGACCGAGAACGTGGCGGCGAAGAACGCCGCGATCGAGGCGAGCACCACCGAGACCAGGTAGACGCGGCCCGCGACCCGGTGCACCTTGAGATTGCGGTTGCGCAGGGGAGTCAGGAACTGCAAGGGGCCGATGACCAGTGCCAGGCCGGACGGAACGGCGTGCGCCACGAGCGACAGGAAATGTTGCGCCGCGTCCGGGTTGATCGGCAGATTGCTGTTGGCGGGGTCACCGCTCAGGTACGGCGGCACGGCGAAGGCGGCGACGGCGATCGCGGAGACGGCCATCAACCCCCACAAGGTCCACCGCCGGCGGCTGCCCGTGGTCGGAGAAGCGGTGGTCATGCAGACTCCCATGCTCGTCAATGATCACTCAACCGGCCGGCAGGCGCCACATGGTTGCTCATCGTGCCACGCTCCCGGGCCGCCGCCTATCGCGTACCGGTACGGCTCCCGTCCTCCACCAGGTCCGGGGCAAAATCTGTCGACGGCTGCGAGTCGCGGACCCTACGGTGATGCCATGGGATTGCGTATCGGTGCCTTGATCGTCGACTGTCGGGATCCCGGGCGACTGGCCAGGTTCTGGGCAGAGGCACTGGATTGGGTGATCACCCGAGACGAGGATCCGGAGTGGGTCGTCGAGCCACCCGAAGGCAGTCGCGAGGACTGCGTGGTGGCCGACCTGCTGTTCATCAAGGTGCCCGAGCCCAAGACGAGCAAGAATCGCCTGCATTTCGACCTTCGGCCCGAGCACCAGTCCGTGGAGGTTGCCCGCCTGGAAGGGCTGGGAGCCACCCGCGTCGATGTCGGCCAAGGCGACCACCGTGCCTGGGTGGTGATGGCCGATCCGGAAGGCAACGAGTTCTGCGTACAAGATAGGCATTCGCCGCAGATCCGCGCAGAGTGGCTGCGGCGGTACGAGGCCTACCAGCCGGTTCCCTCGGCGGGAGCCGAAGAAGTCGCCCGCACACCGGCGTAGGGTTCACGCCCGGTCAGGGATGGCCTCGTGCAGCGTTGGTGGAAGCGCTGCCTGCCGGGTGACGATCCGTACCAGGTAGGCCCGTTTCTCCCGCACGCCGGCAAGGTCGACGTCCGCCCAGCGCAGCCAGGTCTCCTGCAGGACGTCCTCGGTGTCGGTGGCCGAGCCGAGCATCTCGTAGGCGACGGTGAACAGCAGGTTGCGATGGGTGACGAACGCCTCGGTGGCGGGCTCCAGGTGGTCGGCACGGCCAGGCTGCCCCTGGGCGTCCGCCGTTCGTTCGCCGCGCTCATTCATGCCTGGCCCCTGCCTGTCCGAACTCAGCTCCACCACGCACAAGACGCCGCTGCCGGCCGGTGCGTAACACCCGCGATCGGTGGCCCGCGTCACATGCCAGCGCTGTTACGGGGTGTGGGTGGCCGGCGTCTCGTGGTCGTCAGGACGCCGCGCGAACGATCCGTACGGTATGCGGCACCGCCAGTTGTGTGTGAGAAGGGAAGCCCTCGCCATGTCCGCACCCACGACGACCGACCTCCGGTCGCGCATGCCCAACCCCCTTCCGTTCGTCCCCGAGATGGCCGAAGTCGCCGGAGCTTTGCACAAGGTCATCAAGAACGGTTCGATTCCGCAGGTCACCGTCCACCTGCTGCAGTTGCGTGCCGGCCAGATGCTCGGCAGCACCTACTTCACCGTCAGGGAAACCGGCGATCTCCGCTCGGCGGTGGAATCGGAGGAGCGCATCACCGCAGTGGCGACCTGGCGGGACGCCACCTGCTTCACCGACGCCGAACGGGTCGCGCTGGAACTGGTCGAGGCCGTGCTCACGCCGAACCCGTCGGGGCAGCGCGTCCCCGACGAGCTGTACGCCAGGGCGGCGGCGCTCTACGACGACAAGGCGCTCTGGACGCTCATCATGGCGATCGCCCACATCGGCTTCTTCACCCCCGCCGCTCTGATCGCCAAGCCGATCCCCGGCATGCCCCCCGGCCAGAACTACAGCGCGTGAGAAAGGCAGCGAACATGAGCATCACCAGAATTGCGGTGGCGGGAGCGACCGGGCGGCTGGGACGTCACGTCGTCGACGTCCTCACCGAACGGAGGCGCAGGATCGTGCCGATGTCACGGGCCACCGGCGTCGACGTCATCACCGGTGCGGGCCTGGCCGAGGCCCTCGCCGGGGTCGACGTCATCATCGACGTCGCCTCGTGGCACGCCTCCGAGCAGGAGGCGGCGACGGAGTTCTTCCGCACGTCGGCCCGTAACCTGCACGAATACGGCCAGAAGGCGGGTGTCGCCCGGATCGCCGCGGCGTCCATCATCGGCGTCGGCAAGGCCACCGCCGGATTCCTCGCAGCCAAGAAGGCGCACGAGGAGCTCCTGCTGTCCGGCCCGCTTCCCGTCCGGATCCTGCGGGCCGCGCAGTTCCACGAGTTCGTCGGTCAGCTTCTGGACTGGCAGCAGGGCGACGTCGCCTACGTCCCGGCCCTGCCCACCCAGCTCGTGGCCTGCCGCACCGTGGCCGAGGAACTGGTCGACCTGGCCCTCGACCCCGGCGAGCCGGCCCCGGGAGCGCCGATCCCCGAGATCGCCGGCCCTCGCAAGGAGATCCTGGCGGAGGCGGCCGCACTCCTCGGCGCCCGCCGGGGCGTCAAGGTGACCGGCGTCGACGGCTCGGGCATGCCCGACGCGGAGATCGCGGCCGAGGGTGGGTTCCTGCCCGGCCCGCACGCCAAGCTCGCCGGACCCACCTTCCAGGAGTGGCTCGGCACCCAACCCTGAGCCCGGCCGGCCGAGCCCGACCTGGAGGTGGTCGCCGAGGCGGCCGACGGCGCCGAAGCCGTCGCCGCGGATGACCACGGCCGGACCTCGTTCTCGGAGCTCCACGGCAACCGAGCTCCGAGAACAAGACTTCCTCCGCACCTCGCTCCGCCGGCGGCGGATGCTCACCCGGAGTTCACAGTGCGCCGGATGCGCCGGCTGGAGCCGCGCATGCCGGCTGCGCACGTGAGGTTGTATCAAGGTCCGTCAATTTCTGGTTGTTGTGGGGTCGTGGGTGTTCCGGACGGATCTCACCGTCCGGAACACCCACGACGCTGACCGGGCAGCGGGCCTATCTGGCGAGTTTGGCCGGCTCGTCCAACCGCGTCAGCTTCCGCGGGTTCGCTACCGCGTGGATCCGGGTCACCCGCCCGTCCTCAACCACCAGGCTCACTGCGGCCAGTTGGCCGTCGACTTCGATCCGGCCGGCGGGCGCGCCGTTGAGCCATACGGTCGACACCGTCCGGTCCGGGCGCGCGAGCAACGCCGCCACGAGTTCGGCGCCGTGGACCGGAGCGCGGGCCGCGGCCGCGAGCCCGCCGCCGTCGGCGATCAGGACCACGTCCGGCGCGAGGACCTCCATCAGCTCCTGCAACCGCCCGGTGCGCAATGCGGCCAGGAACCGTTCCACCACGGCCTGCTGCTCCGACCGGCTCACCCGCACCCGGGGCCGCTGTGCGGCCACATGGTCGCGTGCCCGCCGCGCGATCTGCCGTACCGCGGCCGCGGACTTCCCGACGGCCTCGGCGATCTCGCCGTAGGGCAGCTCGAAGACCTCGCGGAGCACGAACACCGCACGCTCCACCGGCCTGAGAGTTTCGAGGACGGTGAGCATCGCGATCGAGACACTCTCCGCGAGCTCGATGTCCTCGGCGATGTCAGGGCTGGTCAGCAGCGGTTCCGGCAGCCACTCGCCGACGTAGTCCTCGCGGCTGCGCGACAACGTTCGCAGGCGGTTGAGCGCTTGCCGGGTGACGACCCGGACGAGGTAGGACCGCGGGTCGCTCACCTGCGCATGTTCGACGTCCGCCCACCGCAGCCAGGACTCCTGCAGCACATCCTCCGCGTCGGCAGCCGACCCGAGCATCTCGTAGGCGACGGTGAACAGCAGGCTGCGGTGGGCGACGAACGGGTCCTCGGCCATCGCGTCCTGGTTCATGCCGTCGATGCCGCGCCGGTCCTCTCGGGGCGCTTGGCCAGCGGGATCTCGCAGGCATCCGAGAAGCCCTGCGAGGTGACCCCGTTCGCCACGTTGGCCCTGGTCGCCATGTTGACGTAGGCGATGAACACGGTAAGCTCGACCATCGCCGCCGGGCCGAGCCGCTCCAGCAGGCTCGCGTACTGCTCATCGGTGACGGTCGGCGGCGTGTTCGTCATGGCCTCGGCGTACTCCAGCACGTCCCGCTCCAGCGGCGTGAAAACCTCCGCCTCGCGCCAGCGCGGCACCTGGCTCGCCTTGGCCAGGTCCAGCTTCTCGTTCTGCGCCTGGAAGTAGCCAACGTCGAGGCACCAGCTGCAGCCGACCTGCGCCGCGACCGCCATGTGCGCGAACGACTTCAGACTCGCGTCGGCCGCGTCCCACGCGCCCGCGCTGGCGCCGAACTCCAGGTTGTCCTGGGTGACCTGCGGGCTGTGCCACAGCACCTCGACGTTCGCCGGTACGGCGCCGAGCTGCTTGACCATGTGCCCCTTGAGCTCTGCGGGAAGTTCGGCCTTCGGGAGGCGTAGTGCCATGGTGTCCTCCAAGTACGTGTAGTGGTCTGGCATGAAGACACCGCCAGGCCGGCGAATGTGACGATTCGCAGCTTGAACCCCTCTCCTGCCGCCGGCCGGCACCGTCCCCATGCGGGCCTGCGCGTATGGCCGCCCTTGAGCCGGCGATGTCGTGGGGGTGGGGCGGCGCCGTCGGGTGGGGTGGCGGTACTCGCGATGCGAACACGATGACCATGGCGGCGACCGTCACCCCGGGCCGCCGCGGCAAGAAGATCAAGTCAACGGCTGAGCAGGTAGCGCCGGGGCGTGGTGCCGACCGTGCGGCGGAAGGCCGCCAGGAACGCGCTCGCCGTGGCGTAGCCCACGCTGTGGGCCACCCGCGACACCGGCTGTCCCTCGGCCAGCAGCGGCAGGGCGGCGCGCAGCCGTACCTGCGTACGCCAATGGTCGAAACTCATGCCCGTGTCGCGTACGAACAGCCGCGTCAGCGTCCGCCTGCTCACGCCCGCCGCACGGGCGTGAGCCTCCAGGCTGCGGGGGTCGGCCGGGTCCGCCAGCAGGGCGGCCGCCACTACCCGGACGCGCTCGTCGGTGGGCTGGGGCACGTCGATGGGCCGGGTGGGCAGCGGGCGCAGCAGGTCCGGCACCACCGCCTCGGCGCGCAGCCGGGCGTCGTCGGTGAGGTCGCTGCGGGCCAGGTACCCGACCAGCTCGGCCAGCAGGCCGTCGACGCCGACCGCCGTGGGCTCGGCCCAGTCCAGCGGGCAGCGCTCCGGTGCCAGGTACAGGCTGCAGAGCACGGCGTCGCGGGTCGCGCCGGTCGCGTGCGTGACACCCGCGGGCAGCCACAGCGCCCTGGTGGGCGGCAGTACCCAGTACACCTCGCCCACGCCGACGCTCAGGACGCCGCGCCGGGTCCAGGCGAGTTGGTGGTGGGTGTGGCTGTGCGGGGAGATCCAGTCCCCCGACGCGAGCGGGAAGTGGCCGACGATGATCGCCCCCATGTCCTCCATGCGACACAGTCTGGCCTCATCGCGGATTGTGGCCAAATGCGGCGGATCAATAGCGTCGTCGGGTGCCGATGATGGTGTTGTGTGTCGTCCAGTTCATGCTCGTGCTCGATGACACCGTCGTGAACGTGGCCCTGCCCAGCATCCGCGATGAGCTGGGCTTCAGCGCGTCCGGGTTGCCGTGGGTCGTCAACGCCTACTTCCTGGCCTTCGGTGGGCTGCTGCTGGTGTGCGGCCGGATGGCGGACCTGCTGGGCCGCCGCCGCGTCTTCCTCATCGGGGTGGGGCTGTTCGGGGTGGCCAGCCTGGCTTGCGGGCTCGCCCAGGAGCCGTGGCAGCTCGTGATCGGGCGGTTCGTGCAGGGCGCCGGTTCTGCGATGGCCGGCCCGGCGGCGATGTCGATGATCACGTTGCTGTTTCCGGGGCCGGAGGAGCGGGCCAAGGCGCTGGGCATCTGGGGCGGCATCGCGGCCCTGGGCGGGACGACGGGCCTGGTGCTGTCCGGGGCGCTGACCGACCTGGTGTCCTGGCGTGGGCTTTTCCTGATCAACCTGCCCATCGTCGCCGTGGCCCGGGCAGCGCTCCCCCGTCTGGTCCCCGAGTCCCGCGCGCCCGATCGGCGCCGCCTCGACGTTCCCGGCGCGGTCCTGGTCACCGGTGCCGCAGTGTCGCTGGTGTACGGGCTGCTGCGGGCCGGAGAGACCGGCTGGAGCGATCCGCTCGTCACCGGCGCCGTCGTGCTCTCCGCCGCCTTGGTCGTGGCCTTCCTGGTGGCCGAGTCGCGGGCGGCGGCGCCGCTGGTGCCCAGGTCGTTCCTGGCCTCGCGGACGCGGGCGGTCGCCAACGGCGCGACCCTGCTGTTCTCGATGGCGATGTACGCGATGTCGTTCCTGCTGATGATCCAGATCCAGACCGTTCTGGGGTACAGCCCGCTGCTGGCCGGCATCGCCTACCTGCCCTACGGCGCCGGCATCCTGGCGGGCATGTGGCTGTCCTTCCGCATCTCGCTCAGGATCGGGACGCGCTGGGCGCTCCTGCTGGCGTTCCTGGTCAACATCGCCGGCCTGCTGCTGCTGTCCGGTGTGGCGGCGGGCGATTCCTACGCTGCCCACGTCCTGCCCGGGATGCTCATCCTGAGCGTGGGCAACGGGCTGAGCCTGCCCGTCATGGCCGCGGCCGCGGTCGACGGCACCACCGAGGGGGACGCCGGTCTCGGCTCGGCCCTGTTCACCTCCGTCCAGCAGGTCGGCGGCGCCGTCGGGGTGGCCGCGCTGGCCATCATGGGCTACTCAGGCGGGCTGACAGCGGGCGCGGTCTGCGTGGCGCTCGGCGCCGTGCTCATCGTCGTGCTGCTGCCGCCGACTGCCAGCGGCCCGCGACAGCCCGCCGGACATGGAGCCGACGGCCGAAGCACTCCGACCAGCCGGTAGCCGGAGGAGTCCTCGCTACCGCGGGGCTCGCCCTCCTCGTCCTGACCCTGAATCGACACAGGACTCACGCCGGCCCTGCCGGAGCCGCGGACGCCCAGTTCGCCGCTCCCGGCCGCCGGGCCGACTCGGCAACACCATGTGTCACATCGCTTCAGCGAAGGGCGACTCCCGTGTCCGTCGTGGCGTTCCCCACCCAGCTCGGCCCAGACACCGCCGCCTCAGGCACGGCCGGCGAAACGGGGTGCCGTTGACAGATGTGCTACCAGCTGCCAAAGGGCTTATGAGCTGCGTTGTCAGTTGGACGCGTGGTCACGGCGGCGGGCGGCGCGGATCACGGTGTCGGCGACCTTGTCATCGAGCAGCGCGTACAGCTGGGTGTTCTCGGCAGAAGCATGGCCGGGTCGCCGGCGTCGCGCCAGGCGATGGGGATGCCGCGGCCGCCGCCGTGGCGCAGCGCGTTGCCGGCGGCACTGTGAGCGGCGATCACCAGGATCTGCAGAAGGCCGACGGCTACGCCGTCCTGCCGCCGCCCGGCACGCATCACTTGGCCACCTCGTAGAGCTGCGACACCCGGCTCCCTTGCCTGGCATACACCCACACCCGGGTGGTGCCGGACACCGGCGCGATACCCATGATCTCGGTCGGCCCCTCGGGCAGCGGATACTCGGTCCACTGCCCGTCCTTGACGTGCAGCAGGTACGGCCGGCGACCCTGGACGGGGTTGGCCGCGATCCACACCCCTCCCGCTGTGTCCGCCCGCGCAACGGTCAGCGAAATCCCGGGCAACGGGCGCTCCACCCGTCTCCACTGCCCGCCCTCCCAGTGCAGGACCACGCCCTCCTTCGCCACGGAGTGCATGCAGGCTCCGGGCTTCTCCACCAGGACCGAACCGACGGCCCAGGCATCATCACGACCGGGTACGGCCAGGGCCTGGATCGAGAACCGCGGCCAGCCCGTACTGACGCAGCCCGCGGTGGTGGGACTGGGGGACGGAGCTGAGACCTGGGGCAAAGGATGGACGCTCCACCGCGAACCCTCCCACCGGATGGCCTGATCCGCGCCGTCCACCTGCTGGATCGCCCAGACCTGTCCCGGCCCGGAAGCGGCGACCCGCTCCAGCCACCCCGACCCCATCTCGCCCTTGGGTTTCCGTACCGGCTTCCACTTGTCACCATCCCGCCGGTGCAGGTACCACCCCCGTATTCGCCGACCTCGGCCAGCCACGCCTCTCCCTTGGCCGCGACCGCCATGTCCTTGCTGTCGAGGTCCTCGTAGGGAGACGACCGGGGCCGCCTCACCCACTCACCCCGCACCCGTTGCCACACGCTGCCGGCCACCAGCCAGAGATCATCACCCGTCGGCGACGTCTTGAACCCGAAGCCGTGCCCCGTCGTGCTGAAGTCATCGGGCGGCTCCACGGCCCGCCAGGCACGCCCGTCCCACCGCATCATCAGCGACTCGTTGCCCGCGACGAATGCCCACGCTTCCCCCGAGCTCATTGCAGCGATCGAGTGCCACCTGTGCTCGCCGGCCCCGTTCCAGGTGTGCGTCAGCCGCCACGACCCACCCGACGCCTCTGGCGTCTGGGCAGGTAATTCTGGGCTGGGAGCACACCCCACGAGCAGCAGAAGCAGTACCCAGGCCATCCGCATCCGGCCCATACTAAAACGCTTCAGTCGCTTCCCTCGCCAGCCTGAGGCTCGTCGTGCGCGCTGGGGCGTTCCCCCTCGACAGCCCGACGCTCGGGTCGCCGTTACCAGCTGCAGAATAGGGCGTTGCCGCAGGCCACAGCGGGTGGCGGCCGCGGCGCCCGACTCCGAGTCTCCGTAGAGGCGTTCGGGGATGAGTCCGGCGCTCGCCGCCCCGATAACGGGCGGCGGTGGGTGTCGTCCACCGGTCATCTTGGACTCGGCTACGTCGTCCGCGAACAATCGCTTCGACCTGGCACGCCTTCGAGCACGGGTTGCAGCGCATGCTCCATGGCATCGACGCCGGCGCCACGCTCTCGGGCTACCGGCGTGACCCGCGCGGCGCCGCCGAACTCCTCACGATCGCCAAGGAGCTGCGGCATCGCGACGTCGAGCTGGAGTTGCTGACAAGCACCGCTCCAGGGCATCTACCACCCCAGTCGCTCGGCACGGCTTCAGATCAGGTGTCGACTCCGGATGACGCGACCTGAAACTGAACGGGCTCAGTAGTGTGGCCCCCATGCCACATGCACCTCAGGAGCTTCATCTTGATCACGAACGGGCCGGGTCGTTCGGTTCTGTGGCGGAGCAGTACGACCGCTACCGTCTGACGTACCCCCGCGAACTGATCGATGACCTGGCCGGCCTGCAGCCGACGAAGGTTCTCGACGTCGGATGTGGCACCGGCAAGGCGACCGTGGCCCTCGCCGAGCGTGGTCTCTCCGTCCTCGGAGTCGAGCTGGACGAGCGGATGGCTCAGGTCGCTCGCAGCCATGGCGTTGCGGTAGAGGTTGCCGCCTTCGAGTCATGGGACGCGGCGGGACGCACTTTCGACGTCGTCACCTGTGGTGATGCGTGGCACTGGATCGACCCCGTACGCGGGGTCGCCAAGGCCGCCGAGGTGCTGAACGTGGGTGGGACCATCGCGCGGTTCTGGACCTCAACGGTACTGAGCGAGGCCGTCAGCGCCGCGTTCGATCCGATCTACCGCAGGTACGCGCCCGAAATCGCGCAGGTATGGCGTCCTGCACAGAACATGTCGCGGTTTCACGCCTCCAGTGCCGACCTCTTCGAACGAAGCTCCGCATTCTCGCCGGTCGAGATGAGGAGCTACCAGTGGAAACACAGCTTCGCCGGCGATGAATGGATAGGTCTTGCGGCAACCATCAGCGATCACCAGCGTCTCGGGACCGAGCGCCTCACGGCCTTGCTGCAGGCGCTCCGGACGAGGATCGAAGAGCTCGGTGGCACTGTCCACGCTCACCATGAGACATATGTTCTGCTCGCCCAGCGGGTCTAGCAGGGAGTTTGCCGGGTTCAGGCTTCGGCCGTCAGAAGACGTCCGCCCCAACGGAGACTCGACCAAGTGGTCACCGTCACCGACGCCGAGACCGTCGAGGTGATGGCGACCTGCTTCACCAACCTGAAGGCCGTCGTCGAGCCGAGCGGCGCCTGCGCGCTGACGGCGACGATGTACGGGCAGATCGAGAACATTCTGGCACACGGTGTGGTCCTGTCCGGGGAACATCGCCTGGACTACGTTCCCGCCCTCGTCGGCCGCGCTGAGGCTGCTGGGAGAGATCGTGGGGTGCCCGGTCTGCACGCCGGAGGCGTGCAGACCGGGCAGCACGCCGTCACGCTCGGCATGGACGGCGGTCCGCGCGAAAGTACTCGCCGAACAGCAGGCCCAGCTGCCCGTACGGGGCCACGGTCCGACGACGGTCCAGACAGCGAGAAGGCCGGCACCTCCGATGGAGGACCGGCCTCTGACCTGCTGCTATGTGGTGGGCGATACTGGGATCGAACCAGTGACCTCTTCGGTGTGAAGGAAAACCGGGGAGTCTCGGGATGTCGATTCGAGTCGATCGGGTGCCTCTCACCTTACGAAACACTCCGGGGAGGGCGCGGGAAGTCTGAGGGAGCCGCAAGGCACTGGCTCCCAGGATTGGCTCCCGTGGCCCCTCCCAGAGTGGGAGAGGAACTCAAGATCGACAACTATCGATCGTGACGACAATGACGGGCGTTCCCCGAGAACACCCCCGCACTCCTCAGGTACTTCACCTGCGGTGGCCAGAACGACGATCTCAGACTCATCACCGTACCCAACGGTGGCGCATCCTCGCAGTACCACTATTTCGGAAGCTAGCACTCAGGTGCGTCTACGTAGACGGAACCATAAGGAACACGACTCACAACGGCCGACACTGCCTATACCAGTGCAACCGGCATCCCCCTACTTATCGGCACACATTGAGCCTCGATGGTCCGCCTCGTCCGACCCCCACGCCACAGACCGTGACCTCCCGCGGTCTGTATGAAGTACGGTCGATCGTCCGCGGCGGGCATCACAGGCTTCGTGAACCACTATGATGCCCACATGGGCATAGATCTTCCCAGCTAACGGGACTGTGGAGAACATGTGAGCCGAAACGGAAAGGTTCGCGACTACCTTCTCAGTCTCATCGTAGCCGCGTCTGGAGTGATCCTTAGCCTGGCAGCCAATGCGGCATCTGCTCAGGATGAGTGGTTCGGACCTCTCGACTATATCCGACAGTACCCCTGGCTAATCATCGCCGTCACAACTCCCGCCGCAGCATATATCACTTTTCGGACTATGCGTTCGGGTCAAGAAAATTCCCGAGTGGACCCTGTAGGCCCGGTGTACGACATGCGCGGAGCCACTTTCGAAAGCATAAGTCTACCTCACCTCACTAACACCGCTCTCCAAAGCACTGCGAAGCTCGAAGATAAAGAACATGCTCAGCTGGCCCAAACTAAAGAGAAGCAGAGCCTACGCTATCCGGTTGTCCTCTATTGGCGATCCGCCTTTTTTGATGATGATGGGAACTGGGAGGATACAGCTGTCGCCGTTACAAAAGAGGTGCACCCAAATCTACGATGCGTTCAGTTTGTGGAACGGAACCATGCCCGCTCCGACGTCGTAGCAATATTGCTTCTCGTATCGGCAGGCCAAATCCGAGGCGGCGCAAAGATGCAGGTTCGCGCCAAGCTGCAAGAAGCTGAGCAGCACTACCCCCTCGTCCGCTTGATCCTCTGCGCAGTTGGTCTGTCCGACGACCCGATCACGGATAGAGATGGGCGTCGCATGCTAAAGAATGCAGGGCTCTCACCAGATCATTCGCGGTTCCTGATCTGCCCCACCGAGCAACACTTCTATACTAAGCTTTCAGCTGTCATGCAGACCGCAGTGACGGTGGGAGTCGATCAGTCCATTTTGGATAGACCCAACCAAACCTCGGATAGTGGATCGGAGGTTGAGTGATGCTGAACGATAGGCGCATTCAGATGGAGTGGGTGGCTGCCTGCCTCGCCCCAACTGACGTAGCCCCCCATCCCAACTTTAGAACCGACCGGGCGGAGGGAGCAGAACTGCTCTCACTTATAGTCCTATTCCGATCCCGCGAATATAACGCATATCGAGACCTCAACGCCAGTGACGACACAGCAGAAATGCCGGAAGTCTACGGCGCCCGCATCCTAGACGCCGCCCAACGTGCGATGGATTGGAATACTACCGCAGAAGGGCTTGGGGAGCTATTTGCACTTGTCGAAGATGACCAGCTCTCGCTGGGAGCCCGCACTGCCTCAGCGCTACTTGCGGCGACAGCAAGCGCCGAACTCGATCGACCAGAAATAGCAATAGGCACACTTTCCGCGCTCGGACAAAAAGTAAGGGAAAGTGCTATTGGCTCCACTTCATCTCGCAATCTGGCCGCCGCAGCACTTTTCCAGCAGGCTGCTATGAGAGCGGTTGAAGCTGGCCAACTCTCCGACGCACGCGTGCTTGCCAGCGAGGCGACAATGCTGCTCACCGAAACGGGCGAACAGTGGGAGGAATTTCCAGTCTCGAAGGGCATAAGTTGGTCTGCAGCCGAATCGCAGGTGCGACTAGCCCAGCTCATATCAGGAAACGCGCAATCCATTCTAGTTACTACGGGTAACCCCGCAGATAAGTCGTGGGCAGTTCTCGTTCGATCACCGTTTCCCCAGGCAGCCGTGCGTCCAGCAAGGGATGCACTATCGGCCCTTGTAGGTACGCTAGATGACCTTTACAAGCATAGCTATTTTTCACCGAGAAATAGACGACTGTTCTTGGGCGACAAAGATAGCGACCTACGGCTCCTCTACTCAGCCCTGCTTCGGGTTGAGCTGAGTGGAGATCTAGCGGAGACCGCCCGCCTACGACGAACACTTGCGACCGTATTTGCAACGAAGCTAATACAGCGGTCCGGAGACGCAAGTGAGTATGCGGAGGCAATCCGCCTCTTTAGACAAGCAGACGCAACTGACCAGTTCCAGCGACTCCTTGACCAGATTCGCAGGCAAGGACCTCTGGAAAGTCTCAAGCGAGCCGCCGAGTCACTGATCAGCACTCGACAGCCTCAAAGCTATACGACATCAACAGATCTTGCATTGCTACGATGGGCAGCGGATCTAATTTCTCCCTCATACACAACAAGTGCCCTCGAAATAGCCTTGAGATACGCGAGCCAAGATCGTGATGGACGTGTCAAGCTGTCATATGTGAGCTCCAGCAAACAAGTGGAGGTTGCACTTGGTGTGACGGGTGCCCTGATAGCAGGAAACAGCCAGGTCGACATGGAGCACGTGGCAAGATCCGCCCTCGCCACGATAGGTAGCGTCAATCCATCGAACGACAATTTTGTCCTTACAGCGATAGCTCGCCTCTCCTCCAGAATTATTTGGCGCGAAGTGTCACCTGCCACCAAGACGGGGTGGCTTTCCCTGCTTGATCAATGGGGTAATTCGCCAGGCATATCAGCGATAGATCGCCTACGCGTCCGGACGGAGATAGATGATAGCCGCTCAACAGTCATGGAGAAGCGACTCACTCCCCTTGAATTTGTAGTTGCTTTGATCGAAGGCTTGCTGGGCACACCAAGCGCCGATGACCTCGATAAGGCAGTTGCCATAATCACAGAGGCTGTAGTCACTATACAACGAGACGCTCAGAGTGGCCGAGCGACAACTTACAAATGGTCGCCATTGCAGCTAGCCGCACTTCTCATCTCACACCACAAGAGAAGTGTTCTCTGGCCACTACTCGTGGAAGCACTATACGATCCAAAAGTATCCAATCAAAGCAAGACGGAAGCTTTGAAGGCGCTAACCGCTGCAGCGATGAAGATTACTATGCCCGCCGATATCAAGGCCGTGTTCGCTCATCGCCCGATTCCCCAAGCAGATGAGCCCGCCGATGGCATATTCACTATATCCTCGCCCGCCTTCCAATCGCACTGTCGGAACTTCTATGCCGCATATCAACTCTCGCATTCTAGTCATATTCGTGATGGCATTCTGAAAGATGTAGCCTCGCGTGATGTTGATACTCGTGCAAATGCGGCTGCCGGCTGTCGCCTAGTTGCAGCGCGTAATTTGGGTCTTGAGTGGCCCCAAATCGTGCTGCTACAGCTTACATACGATTCTGAATCGCATGTAAGAGAGGAGGCCTCACGGGCTCTGGCATATCTTAGTATCTACTCACAAGCGGTTCTCATCGATGCCGTGACCGACCGGGTGAGATCACTGGCAAACGAGCCTGGTATCGCGGTGGCGATGGGAGTATTGGAAGGCTTGTACGAGGCTCTGATTGATTTGAATCTGTCAGCGGATTCTCTCTGGTGTCGCGAAAGCGTTCAAACGCTTCTCAACACTCATCTTTCCCAAAGTGTCCGTGAAGCGGCACGCGAAGTCCTCAGTCGATAGAACGCTCTGTCCCGAACCACCACCTACCTGACGTGCGATCATGGAAGGAAAACGTGGAAGCCATGGACAAGCCCAGTACCCATCATCGCACTTGGCAGGATGCGCACGTCAGTATTGACGATGCCACAATAACGCTGCGGACAATGAACGGCCGGGAGTTCGAACTCGCCAGCGATCAAGCGCCGTCCATTTCCTTGATGGAGTTAGGGAAAGGAATCATCAGTTATATTCAGTCGCATTCGCCTCAGGATGCCGACCATATTCCCCATGCGAAGGATGATCGTGCATACAATTTCAGTGTGTGCATCGATGATGCTGCTCCACTGCCTTGGGAGGATAGTCCGATGATATTTGTAGATTTCTCAAATGTTTATAAGTGCGATATTGAGTTTGCAGTTCGGTCACCTAGAGAGATTCCTCGAAAATTACTTGCAGGCAAGCTTGCAACTCTTCTGGAAGAATATGGCTTCAACTTCAACACAGAGAGCGAGAACGCCGCCCGTGTCGACGTGCGTAAGAGCCATGACCCGGGACTTTATGTATGGTCGATCGAGGCCGCCATTCCACCGTCTACCACGATTGCTCAAATCTGCGCAATAAGGAGGGAGCTGAACTATAATTCATTCTTCTTCAGCCAGTCATTCACCGACCCTCGCATGGTCTACGAACTTGTACGCACGGGAGGCATCGGACGCCTGATTGGCATGGCAGAAAACGAGTGGCTAGAAGTCAAGTCCGCACCATACGAAATGAAGCGCGACAAGCAATGGCAGAGCGAACTATCTGAAGATGTTGCCCGCTTCGCCAATTCTGAATACGGAGGCATATTGATCATCGGCATCCGTTCAGAAAAACGAGAAGGTCGCGACGTCCTCAAGAAGTTAACCCCGCTTCCCATCGATGGGAGAAGAGTCGACAGATATCATCAGTCTATCGACTCACACCTACACCCGCCGGTAGACCGTCTCAGAATTGAGAGCGTACCGTACGAGGACGGCGAGGTGGTTTATATATTGGTGCCCCCTCAGCCTGAAGAGCGTAAGCCGTTCCTAGTTCAGGGCGCCTTTATTGATGGTAGATACCAGCAAGGGGTTATTTCAATCGTTCGCCGCCGAGGGGAACATTCGATACCCGTAACAGCCAGAGAAATCCATGCGATGCTAGCTGCTGGCCGGGCTCTACTGCGACGGGAAGCAAACCCATATAGGGAGCAATGAGGGGATACACTGCCAGCCGTAGAGTCTCGCCTCCATCCTGTAGGACGCTCTCGGCTGCACTGGCGGTACGCTAATGAGATGCTGCAATCCAATGCTGTCTATGCCTGTGTGACGACCCCCAAACGCACAAAGGCCATAGCCGTACTCAGCAACGTAGGTGATCACTACACCGATAAAGGAGCGGCAGCGTTATGGGTTATATACAGGTCATGACTACTGTGCCGAGTTCCACCGAAGGTACCGTTTTGGCACACAGCATCAGCTCGCAGCGCCTAGCTGCTGGCGTGCAAATCATCGGGCCTATTCGGTCCCTGTACTGGTGGCAAGGATCTTTGCGCGACGAGCAAGAATGGCAGTTGGTCATCAAGACCACACGCGCTCTATTCGCTGCACTTGAGGCTCATATCAAAGCCAACCATAGCTACGAAACACCGGAAATTATCGCAACTGAAATCACCGTTGGCAGCGAAGAATACCTAGCCTGGATCAGCGCGGAGACGCGGAAAATTGACGCTTTGTGATGGCCAGGTCTTCGAGGAAGGCGCGGACCGGTGGTTGGGTTTGCCAGCGTCGGAGGGCTTCTCCGATGACGATGAAGCGTGGTAGCCAGATGCCGGATTCGGTTTCGCGGATGACGGCGAGGCCGTCTCTTGCGGCTTTGGCGGCTTCTTTCACCGAGCCGTGCACGATGTGAGCGGTGGCGATATCTCCGAGGATGATGCCTGCCCGCTTTCTCTCCACGTCGGACAGGCGTGCTATGACCTCGTGCGCTACTGCTTCGGCTTCGTCCAGGCGGCCGATCTGGGCGTAGGTGGAGATGGCGAAGGAGTCGAAGCGGTCCCGGTCCAGGAAGCGGGTCCAGACGCGGTCTTCTTCTGGGTCGGCGATGGTGAAGGCTTCGCGTGCCTCTTCCCAGGACTGGAGGGCGGCTTCGGTTTCGCCGAGTGCTGCGCTCTCTTCGGCGTGTCTGGCGGCCAGCCATGATGTGGTGCCCGGGGAGGTGTCCTTGGGCAAGTGCTGGAGCGCGGTGGACAGCAGGGCGCGGGCCCGTCCGTGGTTGCCTTTGCCGCTGGGGATGTAGCTCCGGTAGCCGAAGGCGCACGCGATGATGGCAGGGTCGCCGGCTTCCTTCGATGCCTTCTCGGCGGTGTCGTAGAAGTTGCGTGCGGCGGATATGTTGCCCAGGTCGGTTGCGATCCAGCCAGCGAGGACGCTGCTTTCACCGGCGACGACGATCAGGCGTTGGCGTAGCTCGTCTTTTGGGTCTGTGGCGGTGCCGTTGAGGATGGTGCCGACCTCGTTCAGGTGGGCGGCCAGACCTCTGAAGATGGTGTGGGCGGGAAGCATCTCTTCGAGGCGGTGGAAACCGGCGGCTCTGGCTTCCATCTCTCGTACGACGGCTTCGTCAATGGCGCTGGGCCGTGACAGGGCGAAGGAGACTTTCTCCCATGCCTCGCTTTGAGCCAGAGCGGACTGGGCACCGAGTTGTGCAACCAAGGTGAGCAATTCGCGGCGCTTCAATGGCTCGCCTCTTTTCCCGATCGCTTCAGCGAAGAGCTGCAAGTCGAAGGTGTCCGTGGGGATCTGGACACCGTCGCTGGCGACCCGAGCACCGCCCCTGCCACCGGAGGACGCCAAGCCCAAAAGGCGCCGCAAGTGGCCAGGCATGCCCAAACCGTCAGCGAACGACTCAAATGTATGCTTTGCGGTCGGGACGCGCTTGCCGCTCTTGTACTCGCTGACGCGGCCCTGGGGGATCCCGGTGAGGTTGGCGATCTGCCCCTGGGTGATGCCGTACTTGGTGAGGATGCGGATAACCCCGCCCAAATCACGCTGTTTGCAGACGTCTTCTATGTCATGACGTGCGAAAACAGTCTCAAGAACATGCCGGACTCGCTCTTGATCCATCGTCATGGCGGCGTTCCGTTCCCCTGGTAGCGCAGCCTTTCGGGAGTAGTGGAGCTCTTCTAGTCCATCACACCGTGAGATATCACGGTGAGATTATGCGCATCCGCTTTGCTTGGAACCCTCACATCAGTCCGGGGCGCAGGTCAGCGCTGATGTGAGGAAGTGCCGAAGATCCGCATCCGCCTGACTTCCGCCCGTCTATTGCTCGGGGAAAACGGAGTTGCGGGAGGGCCGGTGCGTGACCCGGAAGCAAGAGCCGTTGCCATGGCTGACCAGCTCCAACGGGAGCTGGAAACGCATGGGCTGCCAGCCGACGTGAACGACGGCTACGGGCTGGCCGTGGTGTCGGTCTGGCGCGGTCTGCTCGTGTGGACGGACGGCACGGTGTTCTGGTGGTGCACGGGGTGGAACGACCAGCGCCACCGGCCCGTCTATGCCTGGCATCCCACGGCGGACCCGACACGAGCCGCGCGGCGTATCGCCGCACGTTACGCCGATCTACGCGGGTCCGCGCCGAAACGTGTCCAGCCTGCGCCGGGGTCGCGCGGTGGGATGCCGTTCCGGGCGGGTGATCCGCTGTGACGGGGTACTCGACGGTTCCGTACACGATCGCGTACGCCAACGAGCTGGTGACCGATCCCATCGGCTTCGTGTCGTACGCGGGCCGGTCGCGGTTGTCCTATCTGCCGTCGAAAGCCGGTGATTGGGTTGACCACCATGCGGCCAAGCTGGGCAGCGTCGGCGGGATCCTCCGCGCCCGTACGCGTGACCTGCGCGATGATCCCGCCAGGCGCGGGCCGGAGCGGATGCGGAAGCTGAACACGCGCCGTCAGTGGCGGTGCATGGACAGGCTGCTGTGCCAGGTGTGCGGAGAGTCTGTGACCGGCTTTGTGTCGGACTTGATCCCGTGGGCGTTGACCAAGACCGTGTTCGAGCGCACCAGTCTGCGCAGCGGCCGGACCAACGCGCCGCCGACCTGCTGGACGTGCGTGCCGAAGGCGTTGGAGGAGTGTCCCATGCTGCGTGAGGATTTCGCCCTCTACACGGTGGCCGCCGCTCGCAGCGTCGGCGTGCTGGCCGATCTGTACCGGCCGGGCGTGTTCAGCTCGGTGACCCTGGTCGCGCACAACGTGTTCGTGGCGTGGGACGACTTCCAGCACCACCCGTATGCCCTGGCTACTGCCCAGGTCGTCGAGCTGTACGGGATGGAACAGGTGCGTTGATCGTTCACGCCGGAAGATCAGTTCAGCACTCGCCTGCGGCGGTCTTCCCTCTCGACGCGCGACGGTGCGGTTGACCGGCTCACGCCCGTGCCACCGTGTCCCGCATCGTCGCGTCAACGCCCCCGGCAGGGCCCTTCTGCACTCGTGAGAGTGCCAGTTCCCAAAGGGCTCTGTCGGGGGTCTCTTGCTTGGGTGCTGTGAGCTGGGGTTTATCTCACCGCAAGATCTGCTCCATCTCATCGCCGGATGTTTTTGATCTCACTGCATGATCACACCGCGCGATGGGTTCACCCCTTCCCCGAAACCTACCTTCGCCTCGTAGGTCACCGGAAACGGAAGGGATGTGATCTAGATGAGTCCAGCTCAGCGCCATCACCGCAGCGAACTGATCACCGGACTGCGCGCCTTGGCCGCGTTCCTGGACAGCCACCCGAAGGTGCCTGTCCCCAGGTACGGAACCGTCCGGGTGGCGGTCCACACCAACTACGACACCGACGCCGCCACCGAAGCGCAGGCGATCGCCGAAGTCGCGCGGATCGCCGCCCTGCTGGGCACCACGCCCACCGCCGAGAACGGGCACCACGTCGCCGGGAAAGCGTTCGGCAGCGTCCGCTACGAAGCCATTCTCATCACCCGCGCGGCGATGGAACGCCGTGCCGCGCGCGACTCCTACCGCGACGCGATCGCCCTCGACGAGATCGAGGGGGTGTGAGCCGTGGACCTCGGACTGTTCATCGTGTTCCTGGCTCTGGCCCTGTCGGCCGCCACTCTGGCGCTGTTCACGGCGCTGGTCGTGGTGATCCGTGCCGAGGACCGCCGCCACGCCCCCACCGGAACCCTGAGCCGCCGGCTGCTGGGCACCTACGCCCGCTCCGGCCGGCCGACCGCCTACGCCGGAAGGAGGTGAAGCCCGATGCACAGACTCCCGCTCCAGTCCGGCCGCTGCCTGTGCGGCGCGACCACGCCCGGAACCCTGCGGTGCGTCAAGTGCCGCGCCCGCTGGCGCTGGCACCGCCGCAAGTCCCGCCACGACGGCATCTGACCCGCGAAACCGCCTGTGAGAGGAGGTGAAGCCCCATGACCGTCACCATCCCGCTGGTGCTCGTGTTCGGCGCGCTGGTGTTCATGGCCTGGCGCTACCTGGGCCTGCGCTGGTGGCACGCGCTGATCACCATGCTGTTCGGCTTCCTGCTGGCCGCCACCACACTCGCGCCCGACATCCGCGCCGCCCTGCGCGCGGCCCTGAGCTGGATCACCAGCCACTGACCCCTGTCCCCGACCGAAGGATGTGATGCCTGATGACCCATCGCCACCCCTACCCGCACACCGATCTCCAGGGAGCCGCCCACCGCACCACCACCGCCGCCCAACTCCTGACGGCACTCACCCGCGACCCCTCGCCCCTGCTCCCGCTGTGGCAGTACGTGATCGCCGCCCTCGACGACATCGAAACCCTCATCGACGAGGTGACCGGCCTTCGCGCCGAACTGGCCGGCGTCCGCTACCAGCGCGCCAACCTGCTCGCCGCCATCCGCGCCACCCTGGCCGCCCACCACGACGGCGACGACGACCCCCTGTACTACGTGCGAGACGAGTTGCACGCCCAGATGCCCGCCGACCACAGGGCGGGTGAGGGCCGATGAACAGACACCGCGCCTCACGCTACGAACTGCGGCGCAACGCACGCCGGATGCGCCGCTACGGCGTGCAACCCATCGCCATGATCGACGATTTGGAACTGGCGCCGCTGGCCATCGCCGGTATCGCCCGCCTGGGCTGGCGTTACCGGTCCGAACTGGCCCCGCTCACCATCGGGGTGAGCGTCCTGGCAGGGAGCATGGTCCTGCGGCGCTGGTTCCCCGGCTGGTGGCCCACCGTGATCATCGCCACCGCCCTCGTGGCCGGCGCGCTGGCCCTGTGGGGCCGGTGGGTCAACCTCACCCGCCCGATCGAACGCGGCTACGCCGCTGTCACCACGGCGCTCGCCGGAACGTGGCTGACCCTGGCCGCCTCCCTGGGCCCGTTCACCGACCCTCTACCCGCCGTGCTCGGCGTCGGCACCCTCGTGCTGGCCGTGCCCTGGTGGGCGCACCGCCGCAGGCGTGCCCGCGTACGCGTCGAGCGCACGCTGGCCGCCTGGCCGGACATCGCCCAAGCCGCCGGCCTGGCCGGATCCCGCATCCAATCGGCCATGGTCGATCTGTGGGGCTACCGCTTCCGCCTCGGGCTGGGCGTCGGCCAGACCGTCGAAGACGCCATCAACGCCGTCCCCCGCCTGGAATCAGCGCTCGGCACCACCCGCGGCGGCATCCGCGTCCAGCCCGTGGCCAGCAAGAAAGCCAACCGCGCCGACGTACGCGTCATCGAAACCGACCCGCACGCCGACGCCATCGCCTGGCCAGGCCCCTCCATCACCTCCATCACCCAACCCGCCAAGCTGGGCCTGTTCGAGGACGGCACCCCGGTCCACGTCCCCCTGCTCCGCCGACATGCCCTGTTCGCGGGCATGTCCGGGGCAGGCAAATCGGGAGGCGTCAACGTCCTGCTCGGCGACCTGACCGCCTGCCAGGACGTGATCCTCTGGGCCGTCGACCTCAAACGCGGCATGGAACTGCTCCCATGGGCGTCCTGCATCGACCGGATCGCCACCACCCCACAGGAAGCAGAGGCCCTGCTCGCCGACGCCGTGGTCATCCTCGACGGCCGCGCCGACGACCTCACCACGCGCGGCGAACGCGTCCGGGAGCCCTCGCCCGAGCGGCCCGCGCTGATCATCGTCATCGACGAGTACGCCGAACTGGCCAGCGAGGCACCACGCGCCATCGACCACGCCGACTCGATCGCCCGACGTGGCCGCGCGCCGGCGGTCAACCTGATCGCCGCCACCCAACGCCCCTCCAAGGACGCGATGGGCAAGAGCGCGGTCCGCTCCCAGATGGACGTCCGGCTGTGCTTCCGCGTCCGGGAAGCCCGCGACGGAGACCTCATCCTGGGACAGGGCATGGTCAAAGCCGGATGGCACCCGCACAAGCTCGACGCCCCCGGCAAGTTCCTGATCAGCTCCCCGGAACACGACATCCCTCGCCGCGCCCGCACGTACCTGCTCGACGACGAGGGCGTACAGGCCACCGCCGAACAACACGCCAACCACCGCCCGCCCCTCGACGAGGTGTCCGCCCAAGCCCTCAAACGCGCGGCAGAGATGCCCACCCCACCGCCACAG
>NZ_SMKO01000158.1 GCF_004348685.1 Nonomuraea deserti
TCACGTGATCGTCCAGATGCACATAGAGTGCGGTCAGAAGGGCGTCCAAGTCAGTCTTCACACACCGACCATGGACGCCCTTCGTCACGCCCGCAGCCGATCACCGAATTTCACATCAGCGATCTAGCTGACGCCGAGCAGGTCGACGACGAAGATGAGCGTCTCGTTCGGCTTGATGCGGGCGCCCGCGCCGCGGCTGCCGTAGCCGAGGTGCGGCGGGATGACCAGCTTGCGCCGGCCGCCGACCTTCATGCCCGCGACGCCCTGGTCCCAGCCGGCGATGACCCGCCCGCCGCCGAGGGGGAACTCGAACGCCTCGCCGCGGTTCCACGACGCGTCGAACTCCTCCCCGGTCGAGAACGCGACGCCCACGTAGTGGACGCGTACGTTGTGGCCGGGCTTGGCCTCCTGGCCGTCGCCGACGGTCAGGTCGACGATCTCCAGGTCGGCGGGCGGGTTGCCCCCGGGGAAGTCGATCTCGGGCTTCTCGAGTGCCACGAAGTGCTCCTGTTGACGATGAGAACTGACCCGACGACTCTATGCGCTCGGGATATCGTCGTCGTTCGTGACTCCTCCGTTTCCTGACGGGAGCGGCCTGTCGGCGAGCCGCTCCAGCGACCCGGACACCAAGACGGCGCTGTCTCCCGATGCGGTCATGCTCACCGGCCGGGTGGCCGTGGTCACCGGAGGAACCAGGGGCATCGGGCGGGCGATCGCGGAGGCCTTCGCCGCGTTCGGGGCCCACGTCGCCGTCTGCGACCGCGACAAGCCGCAGGGCGAGCTGGCGATGACGCTCGACGTGCGCGACCAGGTGGCCGTGGAGGTGTTCGCGCAGGCCGTACGCGAGCGCTGGGGCCGCGTGGACGTGCTCGTCAACAACGCGGGCGGCACCTTTCACGCCGCGTTCGCCGACACCTCGCCGCGCGGCGAGCAGATCCTCATCGAGGAGAACTTCACCCAGGTCACCGGCATGACCAGGCGGCTGCTGCCGATGATGTCCGAGGGGGCCTGCATCATCAACGTGACCTCCAGCGAGGCGCACCAGGCTGCGCCCGGGTTCGCGGTGTACGCGGCGATGAAGGCCGGGCTGGAGAGCCTGACCAGGTCGCTGGCGCTGGAGCTGGCCCCCAGGGGCATCAGGGTCAACGCGATCGCGCCCGACGCGCTGCGGACGGAGGGCGAGGCGGGTGTGCGCGAGCGCATGCTGGCCCGCCCGCTGCCCTATGACCCGGTGCGCGTGCCGCCGCTCGGAAGCCTCGGCGACCCCCGGGACGCGGCGGGGGCGGCCGTGTTCCTGGCCAGCGACCTGGCCAGGTTCGTCACGGGGACGACGGTTCACGTGGACGGTGGCATCAACGCCGCGGGCGGCTGGCGCCGTACCTGACGCTCCGGCCGCTTCGCCGGGCCCGCGCCGCGGCACCACTGCGAGGGCGGCGACGCCGTCTCGGACCTCCTGGCCCGGCACCGGTCGTGGGCGGCGGGGGACGGCAGGCGCCGTGCCGGGCCGTCCGGCCGTCCGGCCGTGCGGTCACCAGCTCTGGTGCAGGGGCATGCCCTCCGCGTAGCCGGACGAGCTCTGGACGCCGACGACCGCCTGCCGGTGGAATTCCTCCAGGTCCGAGGCCCCCGCGTACGTGCACGACGAGCGCAGCCCGGCCACGATGGCGTCGATCTGGTCCTCCACGCTGGGCCGTTTGGGATCCAGGTACATCCTGGACGTCGAGATGCCCTCCTCGAACACGGCTTTCCTGGCCCGCTCGAACGCCGAGTCGTCGGCCGTCCTGAGCCGCACGGCCCGCGCGGAGGCCATGCCGAAGTTCTCCTTGTACTTGCGCCCGTTGGCGTCCGTACGGGTGTCTCCCGGCGACTCGTACGTGCCCGCGAACCAGGACCCGATCATCACGTTGGAGGCGCCGGCGGCCAGCGCCAGGGCCACGTCGCGCGGGTGCCGCACGCCGCCGTCGGCCCACGCGTGCCGCCCCAGCCGCCGGGCCTCGGCCGCGCACTCGACGACGGCCGAGAACTGCGGCCGGCCGACCCCGGTCATCATCCGCGTGGTGCACATGGCGCCGGGGCCCACCCCGACCTTGACGATGTCGGCGCCGGCGGCGACCAGATCGCGTACCCCTTCGGCGGTCACCACGTTGCCGGCGGCGACGGGGACGGGGGCGTCCAGCGCCTTGACGGCGCGCAGCGCGGAGATCATCTTGTCCTGGTGGCCGTGGGCGGTGTCCACGACCAGGCAGTCGATCCCGGCGTCGAGCAGTTCCCCGGCCCTGGCGGCCACGTCGCCGTTCACGCCGACGGCGGCCGCGATGCGCAGGCGGCCCCGGGAGTCGACGGCCGGCTGGTAGAGGGTGGCGCGCAGCGCGCCCATGCGGGTGAGGATGCCGACCAGCCGCCCGCCGGCGTCGACGATGGGCGCCAGCCGGTGGCGGCCCTCGTGCAGCCGGTCGAAGGCCGTGCGCGGGTCGAGCCCGGCGGGCAGCGTCAGCAGCTCGCTCGACATGACCTCGGAGAGCTGGGTGTACATGTCCACGCCCTCGCAGTCGGCCTCGGTCACGACGCCGACGGGCTGGTTGTCCCAGTCGACCACGATGACGGCGTTGTGCGCCCGCTTGGGCAGCAGTTGCAGCGCCTCGCCGACCGTGTCGTGCGGGGTGAGGGTGAGCGGCGTGTCGTGCACGAGGTCGCGTTTCTTGACCCAGTCGACCACGTTCGCCACGACGTCCAGCGGGATGTCCTGCGGGATCACGGTGATGCCGCCGCGCCGCGCCACGGTCTCGGCCATGCGCCGGCCGGCGACCGCGGTCATGTTGGCCACGATGAGGGGGATGGTGGTGCCGGTGCCGTCGTTGGACGAGAGGTCGACCGCGAGCCGCGAGCCGATCGACGACCGCGACGGGACCATGAACACGTCGCTGTAGGTCAAATCGTATGGAGGCTCGAGGTCATTAAGAAACTTCACGTTCATCCATCTTATGTGGCGACAGGGTGTGCCAAGGGTTTCCCCCTTTCTCGGGGGCTTATGATCGGCCGGGACACTTTTGGGGGAGGGAGGGCCTGTGGACGTCACCGAACGGGCCGAGCTGACCGTGGTCGGCTTCGCCGTACGTACCACGAACGCCGACGAGAAGGATCCGGAGCGCGCCAAGCTGCCCACGCTCTGGAAGCGGGCGGGGGCGCCGGGGGCTTTCGCGCACGTGCCGGGACGCGTGGACGAGAACCTCTACGCCGTGCTGACGGACTACGAGAGCGACCACAACGGGGCTTTCACGCAGATCGTCGGCATCGGCGTGCGCACCGTGCCGCGGTTGCCCGAGGGCATGGTGGCCGTCCGGGTGCCGGCGGCCAAGTCGCTGAAGGTGGAGGCCCGCGGCTCGATGCCGCAGGCCCTCGTGGA
This sequence comes from Nonomuraea deserti, assembly GCF_004348685.1. Classification (GTDB taxonomy): domain Bacteria; phylum Actinomycetota; class Actinomycetes; order Streptosporangiales; family Streptosporangiaceae; genus Nonomuraea; species Nonomuraea deserti. The sequence continues at coordinate 3,404 of NZ_SMKO01000158.1, forward strand.
GGCGTGGCAGCAGGTGTGGCACTACACCGAGTCGGGCGGTTCGCCGGCGCGGGCGTTCACCACGGATCTGGAGGTGCACCACCGCGACGGCGCCGATCTGTTCATCGCGCTCTAGCGAGGGCCGGACACGGGTGGATCAGAGGCCGAGCGCGGCGGCCGCCGCCTGGACGGCCGTCGGCTTGACCTCCTCGATCGGCCGGCCGGCGTATTCGACCGCGCAGTCGGACATCCCGCCGAGCGCCACCGTGGCCCGGATGCGCTGCTCCTGCGTGACGTCCGCGCCGAGCAGCAGGCCGACGAGCCGGCGCCGCCAGTCGAACAGGCGGTCGGTCAGGTCGAGCTGGCCCAGCGTGGCCAGGTCGTTGAGCACCATGACGAGCACCTGGCGGTGCCGCCAGATCATCTCGAAATAGTCTTCCAGCAGCTCGCGCGGGTCGCCGGGCGCTCGTGCCGTCACGAACCTGTCGTGGTCGTCGATCAGCGGCTGGACGATGCTGCGCACGAGGTCGTCGCGCGAGGCGAAGTGGTAGTAGAGCGCGGGCTTGGTGATGCCCAGCCGGTCTGAGATCTGGCGCAGGCTGGTGTTGCGCACGCCCTGCTCGGCGAACAGTTCGCGGGCGACCGCCTGGATGCGGGCCTTGGTGTCACTGGGCATGGGCCAAGGCTATCCCTTACCTATCGTTAAGTAAGGGCCTGTGCTAGCGTCGCACTTACCATCCGTTAAGTAAGGAGAGTGCGGTGCGAATCCTCATCTCGGGTGCGAGCGTGGCGGGACCGGCGCTGGCGTACTGGCTCGGCAGGTACGGCTTCGAGGTCACCGTCGTGGAACGCGCTCCCGCGCTGCGGAAGACGGGCGGCCACGCCATCGACCTGTTCAGGCCCGCCATGGACATCGTCGAGCAGATGGGCGTGCTGCGGCAGGTCCTGGCCAGGAGGACCGGCACGGACGTGCTCACGGTGTACAGGGAGGGGCACGCGCGCCCCGTGGACGTGGAGGTGCGCCGCCTCATGACGGCGGTCTCCGACCGGCACGTCGAGATCATGCGCGACGACCTGAGCGAGATCTTCTACGACGCCACCCGGAACGACGCCGGCTACGTCTTCGGCGACTCCATCGCCTCGATCTCCGACGGCGGGGAGGTGGTCTTCGACAGCGGCAGGACAGGCGCGTACGACCTGGTGATCGGCGCCGACGGCCTGCACTCGAACGTGCGCCGCCTGGTCTTCGGCCCCGAGTCGCGCTTCACCTCGTGGATCGGCGCCTACCTGGCCGTCGCCTCGGTGCCCAACCACCTGGGGCTCGACGGCCGGATGGAGGGCCTGGCGGGGGTCGGCAGGATGGCGGCGCTCTACGGCGCGGCGCACATGGCCGACGCGCGGGCCGTGTTCCTGTTCAGGACCCCGGAGCCGCTCGACTACCACCACAGGGACGTCGCACGCCAGAAGGAATGCCTGCGCGAGCACTTCGCCGATGCGGGCTGGGAGGTGCCGCGGCTCATGGAGGAGGTGGACCGTACGTCGGCCTTCTACTTCGACTCGATCACCCAGCTCCGCCTGGACACCTGGTCACGGGGCCGGGTGACGCTGGTCGGCGACGCCGGCTACTGCCCGGGCCCGGCCGTCGGGGGCAGCACGAGCCTCGCGGTCGTGGGGGCGTACATCCTGGCGGGCGAGCTGGCCGCCCACGGCGGCGACCACACGCGGGCCTTCCCCGCCTACGAGGCGGAGATCGGCGCGTACGTGCGCCGCAGCCGGGCCTTCGCCATCGCCGCGGCCAAGCGCCTGGTGCCCGGCAGCCGGTTCGAGGTGTGGACGCTGGTCCAGGCCGCGCGGCTGATCAATCACCTGCCGGCGGCCGTGACCAGGGCGGCGAGCAAGATCGGCGCCGCCAAGGGGGTGCGCCTGCACGACTCGATTGCGCTGAAGGACTATTCGGCCCACGCCGTGGCGAGGGCACGCTAGGCGAGCACTCCCTGGGCGCGCAGCTTCTCCGCCTCCTCCGGCGACAGGCCCCATCCCGACAGGTCGGCCTGGCGGGTGGCGGGCGACAGGTCCTGGGCGGGCACGCCCAGCAGGCGGGGCGCGGGCACGGGATGGGTCACGCCGCCGACCTCGACGAACGCGCCTCTGGCGACGTTGTGCGGGTGCGCGGCGGCCTCCGCCATCGACAACACGGGGGAGACGCACGCGTCCGAACCCTCGAAGAGGGCCTCCCACTCGGCCCGCGTCCGCGTCCTGAACTCCGCCGCCAGGCGGGCCCTCAGCGCCGGCCACTGCGACCTGTCGTTCCTGTCGGGCAGGTCGGTCAGGCCCATGAGGGTCACCATGGCCTCCCAGAACTGCGGCTCCAGCGCCCCCACCGCGACGTACTCGCCGTCGGCGGTCTCGTAGGTGTCGTACTGGGGGGCGCCGGTGTCCAGGAGGTTCGTGCCGCGCGGTCCCCAGTGGCCGCTCTGCACGGCCTGGTAGAACATCGAGAACAGGATCGCCGCGCCGTCGACCATGGCCGCGTCGATCACTCTGCCCCTGCCGGTGCGCTCCCGTTCGAACAGGGCGAGCAGCACGCCGTACGCGAGCATGAGCCCGCCGCCGGCGAAGTCGCCGAGGATGTTGATCGGCGGCGTCGGCTTGTCACCTTCGCGGCCCAGCATCGACAGGACGCCGGAAACGGCGACGTAGCCGATGTCGTGCCCGGCCGTGGAGGCGAGCGGCCCGTCCTGCCCCCAGCCCGTCATCCGGCCGTAGATCAGCCGCTCGTTCACTGCGTGCAGGTCGTCCGGCCCGATGCCGAGCCGCTCGGCCACCCCCGGCCGGAACACCTCGATCACCACGTCGGCGTGCCGGGCCAGCTCCTTGAACGCCGACAGGCCCTCAGGGGCCTTCAGGTCCAGCCCGATCGTGCGCTTGCCCCGGTCCATGACATCGGCGCGCGGCCGGTCGGAAACCGCCTTGACACGGTCCACACGCAGGACTTCCGCGCCGTGATCGGCTAGCATCATCCCGGCGAACGGCCCTGGAGCGAGTCCGGCGAGTTCCAGCACGCGCACTCCGGCCAGCGGGCCACGGCGATCATCAGGCATGTACGTCTCCTCGGTGTGAGCCCAGCTCCAGTAGAACAACCTTCGGTCGCCCGTGGCAAGCCGCCCTTCCGAGCCCCGCGACCTTCGCGACCTTCCCGCGAAGTTGGGGGAGGTATGGGAAACTTGCCCACTGTTCGGATGGTCTACAGGCGGCCGCGTAGGGCGGTTGTCTGCAGAAGGCGTTCGCGCCTCCACGGACTCCCGCGTCCAGCGGTCGTCCCGTGGCAGGCGCTCGCCGCTACAGGGGTAGGACATGGTTTCGGAGAGCAACCGCCTCATCGCAGGGCGCTACCAGTTGCTGCGCGAACTGGGCCGCGGGGGGATGGGCGTGGTCTGGGAAGGCCGCGACACCTTGCTCAATCGGCAGGTGGCCATCAAGGAATTGCTGCTGCCCGAGGGCTTCTCGCCCGCCGACCAGGAGCGGCAACTCCTGCGTACGGCCCGCGAGGCGCGCACCGCGGCCCAGCTCAACCATCCGTCCGTGGTCGCGATCTATGACGTGGCCGAGGACGGCGGCCGGCCGTGGATCGTGATGGAGCTGGTGCGGCATCCGTCGATCGAGGAGGTCGTGCTCACCACCGGCGCCCTGCCCGTACGAGAGGCGGCGGGCGTGGGCCGGCAGGTGTTGTCGGCGCTGAGGGCCGCGCACGAGGCCGGCATCCTGCACCGCGACGTCAAACCCAGCAACATCCTGCTGGCCGACGACGGCCGCGCCGTGCTCACCGACTTCGGCATCGCCACCGCCGAGGGCGACGCGTCGCTCACCCAGACCGGCATGGTCACCGGCTCGCCGAGCTTCCTCGCGCCGGAACGGGTCCGCGCCGCCGACGCCGGACCCGCCTCCGACCTGTGGTCGCTGGGGGCCACGCTGTACGCCTGCATGGTGGGGCGCTCGCCGTTCGAGCGCGGCGAACCCATGGCGACGCTCAACGCGCTGCTCAACGAGGAGCCCGACTACCGCAGGATCCCGCCGGCCCTGCATGAGGTGCTGCGCGGCCTGCTGCAGAAGGAGCCCGAGGACCGGATCGACGCGGAGGAGGCCGACCGGCTGTTCGCGGCCATCATCGCGAATCGGCCCTCGAACGACGACCAGCACGTCGAGGAGAGGAAGCCGGGCAGGCGCCGCGGCCGGGCGCTGCTCGCGGCCGGCGCCGCGGCGGTGCTGGTCCTTGCGGGCGGCACGGTGGCGTACCTCGAGTTCGCCGCCCCGGCGGAGGGTGCGCCGCGCACCACCACGCGCCCGGCCGCGGTGAGCAGCCCGCTCACGCCGGTCGCCACGGCGACGCGGCCGAGCGCCTCGCCGACGCCCACGCCGAGCGTGACCAGGGCCGTCCCGATCGTGCGGGCGTGGAAGTCGCGGGACGGCTGGTCGATCATGCGGCCGACGGGCTGGCGCGGCGCGCTCGCCGAGGCGTACACCGAATGGACCCGCAGGGACAGGAGCGCGCACCTCGGGGTCGAGGCCGTCTACGCCAAGCTCGACCCGCACCAGATCATCCGCGACTCCGAGGAGACGTTCCAGCAGAACGCCGTCAACGTCGTCAACCGCGGGCTCAGGCGGGTCACCCACCAGGGCGCCCAAGCCGTGGAGTGGGAGTTCTCCTGGACGGCCGGCGAGGCGGGCGACGCTCGCTGGGTGCGGCCGGGTGTGCGCTACCGCGAGGTGCGCAGGGCGGTCGCGATCGGCGACACCGCCTACATCCTGTCCTGGACGGTCACCGAGGGGCAGTGGCGCCGCAACAGGGAGCTGATGCGGCAGGTGATCAGCAGCTTTACCGTAGGCGCATGAAACCCTGGAATCTGCTCGCCCTGCCGCCGCTCCCCGAAGAGGTGATGCGCCGCCTGCTCGCGCCGCTCGGCGACCGGGTGACCGTGCGCGTTCCCGCGGCCCGCGACCGCGACGCGCTCCTGGCGGCGCTCCCGGAGGCGGAGATCGTGCTCGGCGACTGGACGGGCACGCTCGTGCTTGACTCCGAGGCGGTCAGCGCCGCGCCCCGGTTGGCATTCGTGCAGCAGCCGTCCGTGGGCGTCGACGGTCACGACCTCGACGCCCTGGCCGCGGCCGGGGTGCCGCTGGCCAACACGCCCGGCGTCAGCGCCGTCGCGGTGGCGGAGTGGTGCCTGGCCGCCACGCTGTCGCTGTCGCGCAAGCTGGCCGCCGCCGACGCGGCCGTGCGCGCGGGCGAGTGGCCCCAGCAGGGCCTGCAGCCCCACGAACTGCGCGGCCGCCGCGTCGGCGTGGTCGGCTACGGACCGATCGGCGCGGAGTGCGTCAAGCTGTTCCGCGCGCTCGGCTGCGAGGTGTCCTACTGGACCCGCACGCCGCGCCCCGACCCCGGCTTCGAGGCGCTGGACTCGCTCGTGGCCGCCGGCGACGTCGTGGTCGTCGTCATCGCGCTGTCGGACGAGACCCGCGGCCTCATCGACCCGGCACGCATGAAACGGGGCGCCCTGCTGATCAACGCGGCCAGGGGCGGAGTCGTGGACCAGGGCTCGCTCACCGAGGCGCTGCGCTCCGGGCACCTGGGCGGAGCGGCACTCGACGTCTTCGACGTGGAGCCCCTGCCCTCCGGAGATCCGCTGCGCGACCTGCCGAACGTGCTGCTCTCCCCGCACGTCGCGGGCGTCACCCCCGAGTCCACCGGCCGCCTGCTCACGGCCACTCTGGACAACCTGACCGCGGCGGTCGAGGGCAGAAAGGTGGACGCCGTGCTGAACGGTGTAGGACCGTTGATCTCCAGAAAGTTTACGTAATCGCCTACCATGCAGGCGATTCACCTGGCACGATGAACAGTTTTCGTGTCTTTAACGACCCCGGTCTGGTTCGGGCCGCCCGTGAGAGATAACGTCTTACGGGCGATCTCTACCGGCTCAAGGGGGTGCTTCCGTGACGACGACGATGTCGACACACCAGCGGGCAGTAGAGCAGATCCGGCGGTCCTACGCCGAGATCCCGGGCGGCGCCACGCCCCGGCTGGCCAAATCGACGTCCAACCTCTTCAGGTTCCGCGCCCAGGGCCGCACGGCCAAGCTCTCGGCCCGCGACCTCGACGAGGTCATCAGCGTCGACCCGGAGACCATGACGGCCGAGGTCCAGGGCATGACCACGTACGAACACCTGGTCGACGCCACGCTGCCGCACGGGCTCATGCCCTACGTCGTCCCGCAGCTCAAGACCATCACGCTGGGCGGCGCCGTGACCGGGCTCGGCATCGAGTCCACCAGCTTCCGCGACGGCCTGCCGCACGAGTCGGTCGAGGAACTGGAGATCCTCACCGGTGACGGGCGCGTCGTCGTGGCCCGCGAGGACAACGAGCACCGCGAGCTCTTCCGCGCGTTCCCCAACTCCTACGGCACGCTGGGCTACGCGCTGCGCATCCGGATCAGGCTCCGCAAGGTGCAGCCGTACGTGCATCTCACGCACGTCAGGTTCACCGACGCGGGCAAGTGCATGCTGGCCATGCAGGAGATCTGCGACAGCATGGTCCACGACGGCGAGACCGTCGACTTCGTGGACGGCGTCTTCTTCACGCCGGGGGAGATGTACCTGACGCTCGGCCGGTTCGCCGATCGTGCCCCCTACGTGTCCGACTACACCGGGATGCGCATCTACTACCAGTCGATCCGGCAGCGCAGCCGCGACTGGCTGACCGTCCGCGACTACCTGTGGCGCTGGGACACCGACTGGTTCTGGTGCTCGCGGGCCTTCGGCGTGCAGCAGCCGGTGATCCGCTCGCTCATGCCACGCCGCTACATGCGCTCCGACGTCTACCGCAGGCTGGTGGCGCTCGACCGGAAATTCGGCCTGACCGCCCGCGTCGACCGGTGGCGCGACCAGCCCGTGCAGGAGTCGGTGATCCAGGACGTCGAGGTCCCGGTCGAGCGCGGCGCCGAGTTCCTCGACTTCTTCCACGACAAGGTGGGCATGACACCTGTGTGGATGTGCCCGCTCCGCGCCGGCTCGCGCTGGCCGCTCTATCCGCTGGAGCCGGGCAAACTGTACGTCAACTTCGGATTCTGGGGCATGGTGCCGCTGCCGCGGGGGCAGTTCGACGGCTACTACAACCGGCTCATCGAGCGGTCGGTCCACGAGCTCGACGGGCACAAGTCGCTCTACTCGACCTCCTATTACGCCCCGGAGCAGTTCTGGCAGCTGTACAACGGCGAGGCCTACCGGCCGGTCAAGCGGGAATACGACCCGAACGGTCGCCTGCTGGACCTGTACGAAAAGTGTGTACGGGGAAGGTGAAACACGGATGGCGCTGGCAACCATCTTCGAGAAGATCGTCGGCACTGACGCGAATGTCGCGTTCACGGCCTACGACGGGAGCAAGGCCGGGCCGGACGGGGCAGACCTGGCCATCGAGGTGAAGTCCCCGATCGCGGTGGCCTACCTCGCCCAGGCCCCCGGAGAGCTGGGCCTGGCCCGGGCGTTCGTCTCCGGGCATCTTGACGTGCAGGGCGACCTCTACACCCTGCTCGACCGCATGTGGAACATCACCACCAACGACCTCACGACGTCGGAGAAGCTCGCGGCCGTCCGGGCCCTCGGCATGAAGCCGCTGCTCATGCGCGTGCCGGCGCCCCCGCAGGAGATGCGCCAGAGCGCCCTTGCCAGGCTCGGCTCCCGCCACGCCAAGCAGCGCGACGCCGAGGCGATCCACCACCACTACGACGTCTCCAACCGCTTCTACGCGTGGGTGCTGGGCCCGTCCATGGCCTACACGTGCGCCGTCTTCCCCTCGGAGGGCTCCACGCTCGAGGAGGCCCAGTTCGCCAAGTTCGACCTGGTGGCCCGCAAGCTCGGGCTGGAGCCGGGGATGCGCCTGCTCGACGTGGGCTGCGGCTGGGGCGGCATGGTCATCCACGCCGCCCAGCACTACGGCGTCAAGGCTCTGGGCGTGACGCTGAGCAGGCAGCAGGCGGAGTGGGGGCAGAAGGCCATCGCCGACGCCGGCCTCGAGGACCTGGCGGAGATCCGCTTCATGGACTACCGCGACGTCCAGGAAACCGGCTTCGACGCGGTCAGCTCGATCGGCCTGACGGAGCACATCGGCAAGGCCAACCTGCAGGCCTACTTCTCCTTCCTGAACGGGAAGCTGAAGCCCGGCGGGCGCCTGCTCAACCACTGCATCACCCGGCCGACCGGCAGGGAGAAGACCTTCAACAAGGGCGGCTTCATCAACCGCTACGTCTTCCCCGACGGCGAGCTGGAGTCGGTGGGCCTGCTGGTCAGGCAGATGGAGGACCTCGGCTTCGAGATCCGCCACGAGGAGAACCTCAGGGAGCACTACGCGAAGACCCTGCGGCACTGGTGCGACAACCTCGACGCCAACTGGGACGACGCGGTCCAGGAGGTCGGCATGGGCACGGCCCGGGTGTGGGCCCTCTACATGGCGGGCTGCATCGTGGGCTTCGAGCGCAACAAGGTGCAGCTCCACCAGGTGCTGGGCGTCAAACTCGACCGGAACGGCCGGTCGGGGATGCCGCTGCGGCCGGCGGTCGACTGGCCGTGACGGCCTGCGCGGGAGGGCCGGCCGGTCCTCCCGCGTGAGGGGTGCCGTCAGTCGTACGGATCGTGGTCGCGGCGCTCGTAGCCGCGCTGCTCGTAACCCTGCCGCTCGTAACCCTGCCGGTCATGGCGCGGCTGCTCATAGCGGGGCTGCTCGTGGCGGGGCTGCTCGTAGTGCGGCCGGTCGTATCCGCGGGGCTGGTCGTAGCCGCGCGGATCGTAGCCCCGAGGCTGCTCGTACGGGTGAGGCTCCGGCTCCGGCCCCTCCATCAGGGCCGTACGCCCGATCGACGTCAGCAGCGAGGCGATGGCGATGCCGATGACGAGGTTGATGGCGGCCGTGGCGACCTGCTCCAGGAGATCGGCGGAGTGCATGAACGGCAGGATCGTGATGATGACGGCGAAGAGCCCGGCGATCCAGCTGAAGAACTTGGCCGGCTCGGGCGTGGAGAGCATGAGGACGAAGAGCAGCAGCGTGGCCACGAGCGCGGCCGCGGCGGCCGAGATCGCGTAGCCCGTGGTCGCCGCGCTGCCGTAGACGGGATCGCCGTCGGGGGCGATCACGCGGATGCCGAGCAGGCTCTTGCTGATCATCACGCCGACCACCGCGATCAGTGCGGCCACGACGGCTGCGGCGACCCCTCCTCCCCACACTCGCGCCGGGTTGACCCGTGGTCCGGCCGATCCAGGGCGGCGATCATAGCGATCATGCGAGGGGTATGACATGGGCTCACCTTTGTCGCGGATGCCGATCAAGCACTTCGGAAACCTTACACGCGCCGTCAAGAGCCGCACGGGGAGCCGGCCCACCCGTGCTGGAGGGTGGGCCGGCGGGCTAGCTCTGCTTCTTCGCGTGCTTTCCCCGGCTGGTGTGCTGCTCGTCCTGGCCGGAGTCCTCCTGGGAGTCCTGCGGATCTTCCTCGGGGTTGTGGGGCTTCGCGTGCCTGCCCACGTGCTCTCCTTGCTGATCGCTCCTCTACGTGGCCGGACGGCTACCTACTGTAGGGAATCGATGGGGTGCAGGTAAAGCCGCTCTCCCGTCAGGAGGCCGTGCAGGTGGCGCCGTTGAGGGTGAAGGAGTCCGGCTCGGCGGTGTCGCCGCCGTGGGTGGCCTGGAAGCCGAACGACGCCGACGCGCCCGGGGCGATCGTGCCGTTGTAGGGGGCGTTCGTGGCCGTGACCTGGCCGCCGGCCGGTGAGACGGTGGCGTTCCACGCGGAGGTGACCGTCTGGCCCGAGGGGAGGGTGAAGGCGAGGGTCCACGAGCCGACCTGGGACGGGCCGGTGTTGGTGATCGTGACGGCCGCCGTGAAGCCGGTGTTCCAGCTGTTCATGGTGTACGTGACCCGGCAGGCGCCCGGCGGGTCCGGCGTGACGGTCGGCGAGGTGGTCGGCGAGGTGGTCGGCGAGGTGGTCGGGTCGCCGCCGTCCGACAGGCCGAAGAAGTCGATGGCCGCGGCGGCCATCCCGCTCTGGGGCAGGCTGTGGCCGACGCCCTGGATGCTGATCGCCTCGACGGGCGGGGTGGTGCCGGTGCCGCCGTACCTGGTCCTGGTCCAGTCGGGTTGCGGCCGGTCGGTGCGGCTGGGCGTCTGGCTGAGGCCGTGGACGTCGGTCCACTGCTTGATCTGCTCCTGGAAGTTCGGATAGCGCAGCGTGCTGTCCTCGGTGCCGTGCCAGATCTGCATGCGCGGCCTGGGGCCGTTGTAGCCGGGATGGGCGGCGCGCACCAGGTCGCCCCACTGCTGCGGCGTCCTGCTGATCTGCCCGTTGGCGCAGGCGCTGTTCCAGCTGGAGCCGTCGGTGGTGGCGAAGCAGCCGAACGGCACCCCCATGAACGCCGCTCCGGCCTCGAACACGTCGGGGTAGCCGCCGAGCAGGACGTTGGTCATCATGCCGCCGGACGACGCCCCGGTGACGTAGGTGCGGCCGGGGTCGGCGCCGTGGCGCTCCTGGACGTACCTGACCATGGAGACGATCCCGACGGGGTCGCTGCCTCCGTCGTGCCGCAGCGCCTGCGGCGAGGAGACGTCGAAGCAGGAGCCGCTCCTGGTCGCCGACGGGTAGATGACCACGAACTTGTGCCGGTCGGCCAGCGAGGCGAACTCCGTGCCGGAGTGGAAGGCGGGGCCGGACCCGGTGCAGTAGTGCACGGCCACCAGGATCGCCGGGCGGGCGGGGACGCCGTCGGGGACGTACAGGTGCATGCGCAGGTTGCTGGGGTTGGCGCCGAAGCCGGTCACCTCCGTCAGCTGGGCCGAGGACGCCGGGGCCGCCGTGATCAGGCCGGCGATGACGAGGGCCGCGGCGGCCGTCACGGCGCCTGCTGTTCGGGCTCTGAGATTCATCGGGTTCCCCTCCCGCTCGGCTGAAACATTGCGAGTGTGAAGAGAAACTTTCACTGTGGCAATATCCTTGTCTCGATCCGTGCGATCGGCGCCCGCTGAGCTGGCAAGAGGGCCCGGGCGGAGGGCGACGCCGGCTGAAACTTTCGGCTCGCCGTCAGGAGGTCGCGCGCAGCTCTGCGAGAGTGCCGGCCAGCGACTCCCAGGCCTGCTCGGCGTCCGGCGTGCGCCCGTGCGGCGAGCGCAGCCACTCCACGAACTCGGCCACGTCGTCGAGGGCCCACCGCAGCCGGTAGAACGCCAGAGCCCGCGGATCGGGCGTGCGGCCCGTGGCCTCGGCATACCGGGCGAGGTCGCCCGGCTCCTTGGCGACCAGCCACAGGTCGCGCTCGGGCGGAGCCAGGCCGACGGTGTCCCAGTCGACCAGGGACCACTGGCCGTCCGCGCGCAGCAGGTTGCCCGGATGCGGCTCGCCATGGGTCACGACCGGCTCCCCGAGCGTGCCCGCCAGCTGGTCGAACTCCGCCAGCTTCCGGCGCAGCGTGCCCGTATGCTCCGCGATCAGCTCCCTGGCGGGCTCGGAGAACGGGCCACCCAGCCAGGGACGGTCCGGCTCGCTTAGGCACAGCTCCAGGACGGCCCGGCCGGCCGGCTCCGGCGGGCGCGGCGGCGTCGGCAGCGGAGGAGGCGTCGCGTGCAGCTCGGCCAGCAGCTCGATGACGGCGCCGCGATCGGAGGCCGCCAGCTCGTCGCCGAACTCTCCGGCGGTCCCGTCGGCGTACGGGAAGACGCTCATGGCGTAGCGGTGCCGGTCGAGCCGCCGCAGCGTCGTGCCGTCGGAGCCGCGCAGCGGGGCCACCACGAAACCGAGCCCCGCCTCCTCCCGCAGGGCCGCCGCCGTGTCCATGGCCAGCCCCAGCCCGTCGAACGTCCGGCGCCGTACGTCGGCGACCGTGACGAACCACCGCCGCCCGCTCCCGGCGCCCGCGACCCAGTGATAGTCGCCGAACCCGACGGGCGCGTAGTCGAGCGTGGCGGCCTGGACGCCCCACGCGCGCAGCGCGGGACGCAGCAGCCCTTCGTCGAAGTCCTCCGGCCGATCTTGCACGCGAACCACGCTATCGATCGTCGCCCACCATCCAGCCACCGGCCGCCGGGGACGCCCCGCACCGCCGGGCGCCGATCTCGAACAGCCGCACGTCGGGTTTGCTCACGCCCTCCGCGCCCGAGATCGCCCAGCCGTCCAGCCGGGAGGCGAGCCCCGTCCGTTCGAGCTTGCCCGTCTGGTTGTCGGCCATCCCGTTCGTCACGACGCCCACCGCCCAGCCGGCCGACCGCAACCGGTCGAGCCCCGCCAGCACCTCGGCCCGGCACGACACCAGATGCGGCAACCGTGCCCGGTAGGCCCGCCACAGCTCCCCGGCCGGCTCGGGCAGCCGGAAGCGCTCGCGTACGAGCTCGAAGAACGTCTCCATCGGCACGGAGCCGTTCGCGTCCAGCTCCACCATCCAGCACGCCGCGCCCTTGCCCAGCCCTCGCTCGGAGGCGAACTCGGCCGTCCACCGCCGGAACGCGTCCAGCCGGTCGATCAACGTGTTGTCCAGGTCGAAGAGCGCCGGCATCGGGTCCTCCTTGCCGTGACGGGAACGTGGCCGAGCGCCCGAGCCGCGGCCGGGCCGGCGCCGGTGTGGGCCGCCTCACTCCAGGGGCACCGCGCCGGCGACGAACGCGGCCCGCTCCTCGACCGGCGCCCTGGGCAGCGCCACCACGTCGTACCCGTGGTCGGCGTACGCTCGTACGACCGCCTCGTAGGTCCGCTCGGCCTCCTCGAGGCTCTGCTTGCGCTCGTTGTCGTGCTCGTAGATCTCGGGCCACGGCGGGGCGGCGAACACGCGCCGGTGGTAGCGGAACGTCTCGGCCGCGGTCAGCAGGTGCCGCGGCACCGGACGCCCCAGCAGCCGCAGGTAGCCGATGGTGTCGATCAGCCCCCGGTCGAAGACCACCGGTCCCGGCCCCGCGGCCGTGCGGTACGACCGCAGGTCCCACGACAACATCAGCTCCGCGAACAACTCCGGATCCACCCAGGGCAGCGCGCGGCCGGAGATCGCCACCTGGTCCTGGATGATCGCCCGCCCGGCCTCGGGCCGCGTGGCGAACCCCCGGGCGCCCAGGTGCTCGACCAGCGTGCTCTTCCCTGAGCCTGGTCCTCCGGTGATGACGATGTAGCGCTCGTGGTAGCCGGGCATGCGGCAGCGTTCCCCTTCTCTCGGTGGTGACAGGAATGCCGTCGATCAGGGCCGGGCGCGGGAGGCACGCGCCCGGCGCGTCGCTCCTAGCGCAGCTCCCGCTTGAGGATCTTGCCCGTGGCCGTCATCGGCAGCGAGTCGCGGAACTCGATGATGCGCGGATATTTGTAGGCCGCCATGTTCTCCTTGCACCAGGCGATCAACTCGTCCTCGGTGATCGTGGCGCCCGGCGCGGGGATGACGTACGCCTTGATCTCCTCGCCGTGGGAGTCGTGGGCGATCCCGACGACGGCGGCGAGCGAGACGGCCTCGTGGGTGATCAGCACCTCTTCGAGCTCGCGCGGGTAGACGTTGAACCCGCCCCTGATGATCATGTCCTTGGAGCGGTCGATGATGGAATAGTAGCCGTCGGCGTCACGGGTCGCGATGTCGCCCGTCCTGAACCAGCCGTCGCGCATGACCTCCGCGGTCGCCTCGGGGCGGCCGTAGTAGCCCTTCATGATGTTGTGGCCGCGGATGGCGATCTCGCCGGGGCCCTCCCCTTCGACGGTCTTCCAGTCGCTGTCGACCAGCTTCATCTCCACGCCCCAGATCGGCGTGCCCACGGTGCCCGGCTTGGCGGGCCGGCCTGGCTGGTTGAAGCTGGCCACCGGCGAGGTCTCCGACAGCCCGTACCCCTCCAGGATGCCGACCCCGAACGTCTGCTCGAAGTCCTTGAGCACCTCGACCGGCGAGGAGGCGCCGCCCGCCACGGCCACGCGCAGCGAGCGCGGCACCTCCACGCCGTCCGCGTGGATCTTGGAGAGCATGCTCCAGTACATCGTGGGCACCCCGGCGAAGAACGTGACGTTCTCCTTCGCCATGAGCGCGAGCGCCTCGCCGGGGTCGAAGCGCGGCATCAGCACGATCGTCGAGCCGCGCAGGAAACCGGTGTTCATGACGACGGTCTGGCCGAAGGAGTGGAAGAGCGGCAGCACCGCCAGGTAGACGTCGCCGCCCTCGGTGTCGGGGAACATCGTGTCGCTGACCATGGCGTTCATCAGCATGTTCTGGTGGCTGAGCTCGGCGCCCTTCGGCTGGCCGGTGGTGCCCGAGGTGTAGAGGATCACCGCGGTGTCGTCGGCCGCGGTCTGCACGGTCGCGAACTCGCTCGCCATCCCGCCGAGCGCGGCCCAGATCGACTCGCCGTGCTCCGACTCGGTCGCCAGTGGCGTGGCGGGGAGGACGAAGAAGTGCTCGCAGCCGGCCGCCGCCTCGAACCCGGCCTTCCCGCGCTCACCCAGCGGCAGCTCGGGGGTGCCCTCGAAGCAGAACAGGGCCTTGGCGTCGCTGTCGTCGAGGTGGTAGGCGATCTCGCGGGACTGCAGCAGCACGTTGAGCGGCACGACCGTGGCACCGGCCTTCAGGATGCCGAAGTAGACGAACGGGAAGTACGGCAGGTTCGGGCACGCCAGCGCGACCTTGTCACCCGTGCCGATCCCGCGCGACACGAGCAGGTTGGCCACCTGGTTGGCGACAGTGTCGATCATGGAGTACGGCAGCCGCATGTCGCCGAAGACGATCGCGGTGCCGTCGGGGGTGTTCCTGGCGCTGTCCTCCAGGACGACCGACAGATTGAGCATGACGCCTTCCTCCCTCTCAGCAGGCTTCGGCGCCATCTTCGCAGGGGCAACATACCGGCCGGTAGGGCAAAATCGCGATTTCTCCCGCTGTGGCGCCCCGGACACGGCCCGCCGCAAGGGACGGGGGGCACCTCGGGATATGGACGTGCCCCTGCGCCTGGAGTAAGCAAGGATCAAACACTCCCAAGGAGGGTCATGGAGTACGACTATGTGATCGTCGGGGCGGGGTCGGCGGGCTGCGTGCTGGCCGGCCGGCTCTCGGAGGATCCGGGTGTGTCGGTGGCGCTGGTCGAGGCGGGCGGGCGGGACGGCAAGCTCGAGATCCGGATGCCCGCGGGCTTCTCCAAGCTGTTCAAGACCGACGACGACTGGAACTTCACCACCGCCAAGCAGGGCGAGCTGTCCGGCCGCGAGCTCTACTGGCCCAGGGGCAGGGTGATCGGCGGCTCGTCCTCCATGAACGCCCAGATGTGGGTGCGCGGCTGCCAGCGCGACTACGACCAGTGGGGCGTGCCCGGCTGGACCTACGACGACGTGCTGCCCTACTTCACCAGGGCCGAACGCCGGGTCGGCAGCAACGAGGGCGGCGTCTACGGCACCACCGGCCCCTTGTACGTCTCCGAGCTGCGCAGCCCCAACGTCACCACCGCCGCGTTCCTCCAGGCCTGCGAGGAGCTGGGATTATCCCGGCTCGGAGAGCTGAACGGGCGCTCCAACGAGGGCTACAGCCCCACACCCGTCACCCAGCGCCGCGGCCGCAGATGGAGCGCGGCCGACGCCTACCTGCACCCGGCCATGAAGCGGCCCAACCTCCACGTGATCACCGGGGCGCCCGTCGACCGGGTGCTGTTCGACGGCCGCCGGGCAGTCGGCGTCGAGTACGGCGGCGCCCGGATCGGGGCCAGGCGCGAGGTCGTCCTGTCCGCCGGCACGATCGGCTCGCCCCACCTGCTCATGCGCTCAGGCGTGGGCGCGCCGGAAGAGCTCCGCGACGCCGGGGTGCCCGTCGTGCGCGAGCTGCCCGAGGTCGGCAAGAACCTGCAGGACCACCTCTCCTCCGGCGTGTTCGTCGAGTGCCGGCAACCGGTGACGCTGACCAGGGCCGAGTCGATCGGCAACCTGCTGCGCTACATCGTCCTGCGCTCCGGCATGCTCACCACGAACGTCGGCGAGGCCGTGGCGTTCATCAGGACCTCCGACGAGGAGCCCGCGCCCGACATCGAGCTGGTCTACGCGCCCGTGCCGTTCGTCGACCACGGTCTCGCCAAGCCGGCCGGCCACGGGCTCACCGTCGGGGTCGTGCTGCTGCAGCCGGACAGCCGCGGCAGGGTCGGGCTGAGCGGAACGGACGTGGTGATCGACCCCGCCTACCTGACCGCGGAGGCCGACGTCAAACGCCTGGTCGCGGGGCTGAAGACGGCCAAGCAGGTGTTCACCACCGCCGCGATGAAGCCGTTCGCGGGCGGGCCGATGGCGCCGTACTGGGGGCCGGAGAGCGACGAGGAGCTCGCGCAGTGGGTGCGCGAGCGCGCCGAGACCCTCTACCACCCCGTCGGAACCTGCCGCATGGGGGTCGACGACGCCTCCGTCGTGGACCCCGAGCTGCGGGTACGCGGCGTCGAAGGGCTCAGGGTCGTGGACGCGTCGATCATGCCGACGCTGAACCGCGGCCACACCCACGCGCCCGCCGTCATGATCGGCGAGAAGGGCGCCGACCTGATCAAGGGTGCGGGGTGAAGCGCCCTTGACGTAAGTGGTCACTTGCAGAAGGCTTGGAAGGTATGACGCTCTCCGCCGGCCTCGACCTCTCGCAGATCCCGTTCTGGGCCCTGCCGCAGGCCGAGCGCATGGAGGCCTTCAAGAAGCTGCGGGCGCTCGAGCGGCCGGTGTTCGTCCGGGAGCAGGCCGTGCCGTTCGTCGGCGGCGGCCCCGGCTACTACGCGCTCGTCCGCCACGCCGACGTGGTCGAGGCGAGCAGGAACGCCGCGGTGTTCAGCAGCGAGCCGTGCTCCAACAGCGTTCCCGACATGCCGCGCTGGCTGAGCGTCTACTTCGGCTCCATGATCAACATGGATGACCCGAGGCACGCGCGGTTGCGCCGGATCGTCTCCCGGGCGTTCACGCCGCGCATCCTGTCGAAGATGGAGGACGACCTCGCCCGGGCGGCCGCGGAGATCGTCGACCGGGCGGTGGAGGAGGGGCCGGGCGACTTCGTCGCCCAGGTGGCCGCCAAGCTTCCCGTACGCGTCATCTGCGACATGATGGGCATCCCTCCGAAATTTCACGGCATGGTGCTGCGGCGGACCAACGTCATTCTCGGCAACGCCGACCCCGAATACACCGGCATCGCCCCCGAGCTCAGCCGCGTCAACGTCGCCCGCGGCCTGGCCAAGCTGCTGCACGCCGGCTTCTCGCTCAACCGGCTGGCCGCCCGGCTGGGCGACGAGCGGCGCCGGCGGCCGACGGGCGACCTGGTGAGCCTGCTGGTCAACGGCGACGAGCACCTCACGTCGCAGGAGCTGGGCTCGTTCTTCATCCTGCTCGTGGTGGCGGGCAGCGAGACCACCCGCAACGCGATCGCGCACGGGCTCAAGCTCTTCACCGACCACCCCGCCCAGCGGGAGCTGCTGCTCGCCGACTTCGACCGCCGCATCGTCGGAGCCTGCGACGAGATCGTGCGCCACGCCACGCCGGTGATCCAGTTCCGCCGCACGCTCACGCGGGACCACGAGCTGAACGGCACCGCGTACGCGGAGGGCGACAAGGTGCTGCTGTTCTACAACTCCGCCAACCGCGACGAGGCCGTCTTCACCGACCCCGACACGTTCGACATCACCCGCGACCCCAACCCGCACGTCGGCTTCGGCGGCCCTGGCCCGCACCACTGCCTGGGCGCCCACCTGGCGCGCAGGGAGATGACCGTGATGTTCCGCGAGCTGTTCACCCGCCTGCCCCGCATCAGGGCGGAGGGCGAGCCGGACCACCTGCTGTCCAATTTCATCAACGGCATCAAGCACCTGCGCTACTCCTGGTGAGGCCGCCGCCGCGGCGGGAGCGGGTGCTCCGGCGGCGGGCCGAATGCTAGGTTTCGCAGTCATGGAGATCAGGACTGTCCACGCCAATGGGGTGGAGTTCGCGTATCTGACGATGGGGGAGGGGCCGCTGGCGCTGTGCCTGCACGGCTTCCCCGACACCGCCCACACCTGGCGCCACCTGATGCCTGCGCTGGCCGAGCGCGGCTACCGCGCGGTCGCGCCGTTCATGCGCGGCTACGCGCCCACCGAGGTCCCCGCCGACGGGGCGTACGAGGAGGCCGCGCTGGTCGCCGACGTCCGTGCGCTGCACGAGGAGCTCGGCGGCGACGCGGACGCGGTCGTCGTCGGCCACGACTGGGGCGCCTTCCCCGTCTACCGCGCCGCCGGCCGCTTCCGCAGGGCCGTGGCCCTCGCCGTGCCGCCGCCCGGCGCCCTCGGCGGTCGTTTCCTCGACTACGACCAGCTCAAGCGCTCCTTCTACGTCTTCCTGTTCCAGACGGGCGTGGCCGAGGCCGCCGCCGCCCGGCCCGGCTTCATCGCCGACCTCTGGCGCGACTGGTCGCCGGGGTACGACGCGCGCGAGGACCTCGAGTTCGTCCGGCGCAGCATCGGCGAGCCCGCCAACCTGAGGGCGGCCATCGGCTACTACCGGTCCATGCTCGGCACCACGCCGCCCTCCGGCCGCTATCCGGAGGTCGAGTCCAAGGTGACCGGGCCGGTCCTCTACCTGCACGGCGCCCAGGACGGTTGCCTGAGCGCCGAGATGGCGCAGGACGCGCCCGGCCTCCTGCCGGATGGCTCGCAGGTGCGGCAGGTGGCGAGGGCCGGGCACTTCCTCCATCTCGAACGGCCCGCCGAGGTCAACCGGCTCATCCTCGACTGGCTCGGCCCGGCGTCCTCGGCCGAGCTGACCCAGATCCGCCCGATGGGCTTCTGAGCACCGCGATCTCCGGGTGCTGCCCCGGCGGGCTCACCCGGAGCGCCTCCTCCACCGCGCGGGCCACCCGGATGTCCAGCGGATACGTACGGTGTACGTCCGGACCATTGACGTAAGTGGCCGCTTTCCGAATGATGGCCACATGAGCGTCCTCGACTTCGATCTGTCGGACCCCGAGTTCTGGGCCAGGCCCATGGACGAGCGAGAGAGGGCGTTCGAGCGGCTGCGCTCGCGCGAGACGCCCGCCTTCTTCGAGGAGATGGAGATCTCCTTCGCGCCCAAGGGGCCCGGCTATCACGCGCTGGTCAAGCACGCCGACATCCTCGAGGCCAGCCGTAATCCGGAGGTCTTCAGCTCCGGCCAGGGCGGCGCGACGAACATCCCCGACATGCCCGCCGAGTTCACCGAGTATTTCGGCTCGATGATCAATATGGACGACCCCCGGCACGCGAGGCTCCGCAGGATCGTCTCACGCGCGTTCACGCCCAAGATGATCAAGCAGTTCGAGGCGGACGTCGAGACGGCGGCGGGCGCCATCGTCGGCGACCTCCTTGCCAAGGGGCCCGGCTGCGACTTCGTCACCGAGGTGGCCGCGCGCCTGCCCCTGAAGATCATCTGCGACATGATGGGCATCCCCGAGCGCGACTACCAGTTCGTCTTCGACCGCTCCAACATCATCCTCGGCGGCTTCGACCCCGAATACACCGGCGGCGACCTCACCCAGATCGCCGACCGCCTGCTCACCGCCGGCATGGAGTTGCAGCAGCTGGTGCAGGACCTGGCCGCCCACCGCGCCGACCACCCCACCAACGACCTCACGTCATCCCTGGTCAACGCGAACATCGACGGCGAGCGGCTGACGATGCAGGAGCTGGGCTCGTTCTTCATCCTGCTGGTCGTGGCCGGCAACGAGACCACCAGGAACGCCATCTCGTACGGCCTGCGCCTGCTCACCAGGAACCCAGGCCAGCGCGCGCTCTGGCTGGACGACATCGACGGGCGCGCGCCAGGAGCCGTGGAGGAGATCGTCCGCCTGGCCTCCCCGGTGAACTTCATGCGCCGCAAGGTCACCCGCGACCACGAGATGAACGGCCACCTCTACCGCAAGGGCGAGAAGGCGGCCCTGTACTACTGGGCGGCCAACAGGGACGAGGAGGTGTTCGCCGACCCGCTGCGCTTCGACATCACCCGCGACCCCAACCCGCACGTCGGCTTCGGCGGCCCCGGCCCGCACTTCTGCCTCGGCGCCCACCTGGCCAGAAGGGAGATCACGGTGATGTTCCGCGAGCTGCTGCGCCGCGTCCCGCAGATCGAGGGCGGCAAGCCGGACCGCCTGCACTCCAGCTTCATCAACGGCATCAAGCACATGGAATGCGTCTTCTAGCCGTCAGGGCCGAGGTCAGGACGCCAGCCTGATCTGGTTCATGACCGTGCGGACGTCGGGCAGGAGCTGCTTGCTCTCGGCCGGGATCGACATGTAGACGATGGCCGGGACATTGCCGCCGGTGTTGACGGCCATCGTCACGATCGTCGCCTTCTCGGTCTGCGACGTCAGCGAGTACGCGATCAGCCGTCCCGTGGAGTCGCCCACCCTGATCGCCTGCTGGGCGATCTTGCGGACCCTGTTGTCCTTGGGGAAGAAGCTCCTGCGGGCGGAGAGCACGACCTGCTTGATGACCGGCTCCAGGTCGTCCTGCTCGTAGTACGACGCCAGCCGCTGCGACAGCGGGCCCGTCATCAGCTGCGCGTACCGCTCGGGCGCGACCTGGACGTACTGGCGGGTGTCGAAGCCGTACGTGGCCTTGACCGTGGCGCGCTGGTCCAGCCGCCAGGTGCCGCCGAGGCGCGGGACCGAGATGCGGGCCGGCGCGTCCGGGATCCTGCCGATGACGGGGGCGGGCTTGCCCGAGTATTTCGGCAGCGGGCCGATCGAGGACGACGTCTTGGTGGAGCGCGGCTTCTGCGAGGCGGAGGGCTGCGCGGCGACGTTGGAGCTCGCCGGGTCCTCGCTCGCCAGCGGTCCCGCCAGGAACGCCCAGATCAGCGCGACCACCAGGGCGACCGCCACCGAGCTGCCGAGAGCGTACATCCAGACGGGTTTGCCCGGCTCGTCCTCCAGGGCGTCCTGGTCGCCCATGGCCTGGTAGTTGTCGCCGAAGACGGTGTTCCAGAGCTCCTGCTGGCGCTCGGGAGGCGGGGTGCGTGACCCGCTGATCTGGCCCGCCGTCACGAAGCGGCGGTCGGGGTCGGAGGGGTCGCGGTTGAGGTTCGATCCGGGGCGAGAGCTCTGGTCCTCGCCGGGGGGCGTGTCAGCGTGGGGGGAGTCCATGGG
>NZ_SMKO01000159.1 GCF_004348685.1 Nonomuraea deserti
TCAACCCGTTACTCGCACCGTCCTGATTGATCGCACTGCCCCGCACCACCGCCAGCACCCGATGCCCCAGCCGGCGAGCATCCGACAACCGCTCCACCAGCAACATCCCGACACCCTCAGCCCACCCGGTGCCATCAGCACCAGCCGAGAACGCCCTACAACGACCATCAGGCGACAGACCCCGCTGACGCGAGAACTCCACGAACATGCCCGGTGAGGCCATCACGGTGGCGCCGCCGGCCAGGGCCAGGTCGCATTCGCCGGTCCGCAGCGACTGCGCGGCCAGGTGCAGGGCGACCAGGGACGAGGAGCACGCGGTGTCCACGGTCACCGCCGGGCCCTCGAACCCGAAGGTGAACGCGACCCGCCCGGAGATGACGCTGGCCGTGGTGCCGGTCAGCACGTACCCTTCCGCGCTGCCGGTGGCCTCGTGCAGGCGCGGCCCGTAGTCCTGCGCTGTGGCGCCGGCGAACACGCCGGTCCGGCTGCCCCGCAACCCGGCGGGATCGATCCCCGCCCGCTCCATCGCCTCCCACGACGCCTCCAGCAACAACCGCTGCTGCGGATCCATGGCAAGGGCCTCACGCGGCGAGATCCCGAAGAACGCCGGGTCGAACTCCCCCGCCTCGTACAGGAAACCACCATGCCGCGCATACGTGGTCCCGTGACCGTCCGGGTCCGGGTCGTACAACGCCGCCAGGTCCCACCCCCGGTCCACGGGGAACTCCCCGATGGCGTCCTGCTCGCGGATCACGACGTTCCACAGGTCGTCCGGGGAGCTCACGCCGCCGGGGAAACGGCAGGCCATGCCGACGATCGCGATCGGCTCGTCCGTCACGGACCTGGCGGCCACCACGGCCTGGGTGACGTGCTCGCCGGCCAGTTCGGCGCGCAGGAAGCCGGCCAGCGCCTGCGGCGACGGGTAGTCGAACAGCAGCGAGCTGGGCAGCTGGAGCCCGGTGGCGGTGTTGAGCCGGTTCCGCAGCTCGACGGCGCTGAAGGAGTCGAAGCCGAGGGCCTTGAAGGCGGTGCCGGTGTCCACGGTCGTGGCGTTGGCGTGGCCGAGGACGAGCGCGATGCAGGTGCGTACGAGCTCGAGGAGCGCCTGCTCCTGCTCGGCCGCCGGCAGGCCGCGCAGCCGGTCGGCGAGCGACTGCGTCTCCTCTCCCGAGGCGGACGGCGCCGGGGCCGCATGCGGGGGCTGGGGCGGCGCGGAGCCGTCAGCCTCGGGAAGCCAGTGGTAGGTGCGCTGGAAGGCGTAGGTCGGCAGCGGGACGCGGCGCGCGCCGGGCAGCACGGCGTCCCAGTCGAGCGTGGCGCCCCTGACCTGCAGCCCGGCCAGCGCCAGCGCGGCGCTGCGGCGTTCCGCCCCGGGGTCGCGCAGCGTGGCGATGAACTGCGTGTACGGGCTGGCGGGCAGGCAGTGCTGTCCCATGGCGGCCAGCACCGACCCGGGCCCCACCTCGACGAACGTGGTGACGCCCGTGTCGGCCAGGGCGCGGATGCCGTCGCAGAACCGTACGGCCTCGCGGACGTGCCACACCCAGTGTCCTGGCGAGCACAGGTCCTCGGCGGACGCGACGGCCCCGGTGAGGTTCGAGACGATCGGGATGGCCGGCTCGCGGTAGGTGAGCGACTCGGCCACCTCCCGGAACTCCGCCAGCATCGGGTCCATCAGCGGGGAGTGGAAGGCGTGGCTGACCCGCAGGCGGTGGGTCTTGCGGCCGCGGCCGCGGAACTCCTCGGCGATCTCCATGACGCGGCTCTCCGAGCCGGAGACCACGGTGGAGTCCGGCCCGTTGATCGCGGCGATGCTGACCGTGGTGTCCAGGAAGGGCAGGACCTCCTCCTCGGTGGCCTGCACGGCGACCATCGCGCCGCCGGCCGGGAGGCTCTGCATCAGCCTGCCGCGCGCCGCGACCAGGGCGCAGGCGTCGGCCAGCGACAGCACGCCGGCGACGTGGGCGGCCGAGATCTCGCCGATGGAGTGGCCGATGAGCCGGGCGGGGCGCACGCCCCAGTGCTCGTACAGGCGGGTGAGCGCGACCTCGAAGGCGAAGAGCGCGGGCTGGGCGAACCCGGTCTGGTCGAGCAGGCCGGCTTCTGGAGAGCCCTCGTCGGCGAACATCACGTCGAGGAGCGGCCGGTCGAGCGTGCCGTCGAAGCAGACGGCGATCTCGTCGAGCGCCCGCGCGAAGACGGGGTGCGCCGCGTACAGCTCGCGGCCCATTCCGGGCCGCTGGCTGCCCTGCCCCGAGTAGAGGAAGGCGATGTCGCCGGTGCTGGGCCGGCCGGTCACGATCTCGGCGGCCGGCTCGCCCTCGGCCAGCCGGTCCAGCACGCCGGCCAGCTCGGACGGCTCGTCCACGACGAGCGCCGCCCGCCGGTCGAAGGCCGTGCGGGTCGTGGCCAGCGAGTACGCCAGGTCGGCGGGGCCGGCGCCGGGTCCGCCGAGCACGTCGTCGAGCAGGTGGTCACGCAGGCGCCCCGCCTGGGCGCGCAGCGCGGCCTCGCTCCGCCCGGCCAGCGGCACGATCAGCGGCCCGTCCAGCCGCCCGTCCGACGGCCCGTCCGACCGCCCGTCCTGCGGCACGATCAGCGGCCCGTCCTGGCGCGCGGCGGAGGCGGCGAGCTCCTCCTGCGGGTACTCGGCGAGCACCACGTGGCAGTTGGCGCCGCCCATGCCGAAGGAGCTGACGCCGGCCACCAGCGGCGCGTCCTCGCGCGGCCACGCGGACGTCTCGGTGTTGACGCGCAGGTTGAGCTCGTCGAACGGGATCTGCGGGTTGGGCGTCTCGAAGTTCAGCGACGGCGGCAGCGTGCGATGCCTGATGGCCAGCACGGTCTTCAGCAGGCCGACGATGCCCGCCGCGCCCTCGAGGTGGCCGACGTTGGTCTTGGCGGAGCCGACGACCAGTGGCGTGCCGGTGTCCTTGGCGGTGCCGATGGCCGCGCCGAGCGCGCGGGCCTCGATCGGGTCGCCGACACGGGTCCCGGTGCCGTGCAGCTCGACGAATTGCACGTCGGAGGCCGGCACTCCGGCCCGCCCGCAGGCCAGCCGGATGACCTCCTCCTGGGCGTGCTGGTCGGGCACGGTGAGCCCGTCGCCGCCCCCGTCGTTGTTGATGGCGCTTCCCGCGATCACGCAGTACACCCGGTCGCCGTCGGCGAGCGCGCGGGCCAGCGGCTTCAGCACGACGACGCCGCCGCCCTCGCCGCGCACGTAGCCGTTGGCGCGGGCGTCGAAGGCGAAGCACCTGCCGTCGGGCGACAGGGCGCCGAACCGCAGCGCGGCGAGCGTGCTGTCGGCGGTCAGGTTGAGGTTCACGCCGCCGACGATGGCCAGGCCGGTCTCGCCGTTGCGCAGGCTCTCGCACGCCAGGTGCACGGCGGTCAGCGAGGCCGACTGCGCGGAGTCCACGGTCATGCTGGGCCCGTTCAGCCCCAGCGTGTACGAGATCCGGTTGGCGAGCAGGGCCCGGCTGATGCCGGTGAGGCTGTGCCGGGTCAGCGCCGCGCGCCCGTTGCCCTGGAGCAGCTGGGCGTAGTCGCCGGCCATGGCGCCGATGAAGACGGAGGCGGGGGTGTCGCGCAGGCTCGCCGGGACGATGCCGGCGTCTTCGAGCGCCTCCCAGCTCAGCTCCATGAGCAGCCGCTGCTGCGGGTCGATCATCGCGGCTTCGTTCGGGGAGACGCCGAAGAACTCGGCGTCGAATTCGGCTATCCCGTCGATGAAGCCGCCGCGGAGGGAACTCGTCTCCGGCGCGTTCCACCGGCCGCTGGGCACGTCGGTGATCGCGTCGCGGCCGTCGCGCAGCAGCTGCCAGAAGGATTGCGGGTCCGGAGCCTGGGGGAGCCGGCACGAGATTCCGACGATCGCCACCGCGTCGTCGGAAAAACTACGAGAGGAGAGTTCGTAGGACATTGAACCAATCCAAATTCCGACGGAGCGGGAACAGGGCGGGGAAACGCTCTTGCGTGATCAGCTGACGACGTCGTACTTGCCGAATCCGGTGGCCACGGTCACCGGCTCACGAAAGAGGTCGAGCGGAGCTTGGGGGTTGAAGACGCCGGAGTGCGCGTACGCGTCGAGCGTGCCGTCGGGGCGCAGGCCGAGCAGGTCGGGCCGCCCGTCGAGGTCGATGTCCGTGAGCGTCATGATGCGCATGTCCTGCCAGCCGCGGGCGACGGTGTACCACGTGCCCTCGGCCGTCGTGCCCGGCTTGCCGACGAACTCGAAGAGGTCCATGTCACCGTTCGCGCGGCGGACCAGCAGGTCGGGCGTGCCGTTCCCGGTGAAGTCGGCCATCGCGACGGGGAAGTCGTCGACGTCGACGTCGACGAGCCGCACGGGATTCTTGTCGTAGGTGTCGTTCCTGACGACGCCCTGGTCGCGGTGCGGGAAGAGGTCGATGTTGCCGGCGTTCTTGCCACGGCCGAACGTGTCGTCGGTCCCGGTGCCCGTCACGTCGGCGAACCCGATGGTCTCCCATTCCCGGCCGTCGTCGCGCTTGCTGGACACGCGGAGCGGCTCGGCGAACGGGCCGATCTCGCCGGGCCCGCCGAGGTTGCGCAGCAGGAAGAAACCGAATTCGCCGTTCTCGCCGGGATTGATGTCGTATTCGCTGGTGCTGAAAGCACATATGTCGGCGCGACCGTCGCCGGACGCGTCCACGGCGCGGACGAAGAAGAAACGCCACCAGCCGAATCCGTCCCCGATCCTCACCGGCGCGCCGAACGTGTCGGTCCCGTTGAACTCACCGCTGTGCGGGTGAACGAAGAGCTCGCCGGTTTCCGTGTCACGTACCAGCAGATCCGGCAGCCCGTCGCCCCGAAAGGACCGGCACTGACCGTTCGCGAAATTCGGCGCCATTGTTTAACGCTCCTCCCCGCCAGGATTTCCCGGTCAAGCGACATCAGTATTTGCGAGACGGGATAAGGCGGGTAACCCCTAGCAGCCCACTAAATCGGCCGGTCGGCCCCAGTGCGGGAGGGCCCGGGCATGCCGCGGGCCCGGCGCGCGGGGTGGCGAGCCGGGTGCCGGACGGGGCGGCTCATGCGAAGCGAGAGCGGGAACGGCTCAGGCGACGCGAGAGCGGGAGCGGGAGCGGTTCAGGCGTCGCGGGAGCGGAACAGTGCGAACGCCGCGATCAGCAGCACGGCGGTGAAGGCGGCCATCACCCCGAATCCCGGCCACGGGAGCATGCGCTCGGCGTTCTGCACGGTCGTGGTGATCTGCAGGCCGGCCTGGATGGGCCAGTACGTCTGCACCCAGGCGCCGACGCCGTCGGGCAGCAGCCTGGGCCCGATGATCGGGATGATGAAGTTGACCGCGACCAGCACGGTCGTGGCGCTCATGGTGGCCCGCAGCAGGCTGCCCAGCGCCACGCCCGACAGGCCGACCAGCGCCCAGAGGAGCCCCATGCCGACCACGGCGCGCAGGACGCCCGGCTCGCCGAGCGAGGCGGTGGGGGCGCCGCCGGATCCGAGCACGGCCTGCCCGAGGAAGAACGAGCCGAAGCTGGACACCCAGCCCATCAGCAGGGCGATCAGCGCGAACGTGGCCACCTTGGCGCCCAGCAGCCGGCCGCGCCGCGGCACCACGGTCGTGCTGGTGCGGATCAGACCGGTGGCGTACTCGTGGGTCACCACGAGCACGCCCAGCGCGCCCACGGTGATCTGGGCGAACAGGAACCCGCCGTACATGCTGATGTAGGTGGGGTCGAACACCGCCCTGGTGGCCTCGGAGGCCGCCTGGTAGTTCTCGCTGGCGCCGTTGGCGGTCAGGGCGCCGGGGAACACCATGAGCGCGACGGCGGTCAGCATGGTGGGGATGTTGGACGGGATCGTCCGGAACTTGGTCCATTCGGAGCGGACGGTGTCCGCGAAAGCCACGCTCATGCCGCACTCGCCTGGAACTCGATGCTGTCACGGGTCAGATCCATGTACGCCTGCTCCAGGGAGCGCTGCGGCGTCAGCTCCGTCAGGACCACTTCGGCGTCGAGCGCGGCCTTGCCGACCTGCCTGGCCTCCAGCCCGGTGACGATGAGCGCCCCGTCGGCGCCGGGGAGCACGGTGCCGCCGGCCTCGGTCAGCTTGGCGGCGAGCCGTTCCTGGTCGTCGGCGCGCACCAGCACGTTGGAGCCCTGCCGGATGAACTCGCTGATCCCGATGTCGGCGATCAGCTTGCCCTTGCCGATGACGATGAGGTGGTCGGCGGTCTGCGCCATCTCGCTCATCAGGTGGCTGGAGACCAGGACGGTGCGGCCCTCCGCGGCCAGGCCGCGCATCAGCTCGCGGATCCACTTGATGCCTTCGGGGTCGAGCCCGTTGACGGGTTCGTCGAATAACAGCACCTTCGGGTCGCCGAGCAGCGCCACCGCGATGCCGAGCCGCTGCCCCATGCCCAGCGAGAAGCCTCCCGCGCGCTTGCGCGCCACCGACTCCAGCCCGACCACCTGCAGGACCTCGTCGACGCGCTTGGCGGGGATCCCGTTGGTCTGGGCGATGCAGAGCAGGTGGTTGCGCGCCGTGCGCCGGGGGTGCACGGCGCGGGCGTCGAGCAGGGCGCCCACCTCGCGCATCGGGCGGGGCAGGCCGACGTAGGCGCGACCGTTGACCGTCACGCTCCCGGCATGGGGACGGTCGAGGCCGAGAATCGCCCGCATGGTGGTCGATTTGCCCGCCCCGTTGGGTCCGAGGAAACCGGTGACCCGCCCAGGATGGACATTGAATGACAAACCATCCACTGCCGTCTTATTGCCATAACGTTTGGTCAAATCGGTTATTTCGATCATTGTTCCAGTCCCTCCACAGACGGGAGATGGAGCCCGGTCGCGCGTACGGTTCCCACACCTTCAGTCAAGATCTTTGCACTCGGCCCGTCTATAGGGTGCCCTTTCCGATAAAGGAACCGCCAGGGCATTGAGCATGGGACGGAACTTCAACCGGGTCTCCTCGAGCTCCGCGTCCGGGTCGGAACCCGCCACGATCCCGCACCCCGCGTACAACGTGGCGGTCCCCTCCTCCAGGTGGGCCGACCGGATGGCCACCGCGAAGTCGCCCTCCTGGTCGTCGTTCATCCATCCGACAGGGCCGGCGTACCAGCCGCGGTCGAAGGGCTCGGCCTCGCCCAGCCACTCGAGTGCCGCGCGCCGCGGCTGCCCGCCGACGGCGGGCGTCGGGTGCAGCCGCTCGACGAGATCGAGCACGCTGGCCGACTCGGGGTCGGCGACCTCGCCGACGATGCGGGTGTGCAGGTGGCGCAAATTCGGCAGGTCGAGCACGTGCGGCTCGTCCGGCACCGTGACGGTGCCGCAGACCTGCTCGAACGCGCGCCGCAACGTCGCGGTGACGATCTCCTGCTCGCGCCGGGACTTGTCGTCCTCCAGCAGGGCCGCGCGCAGGCACGCGTCCTCGGCCGGGGTGGCGCCGCGGGGCATGGACGCCGCCAGGCTCATCGACTCGGCCCGCCCGCCGCGCAGGCTGACCAGCCTCTCCGGCGTGGCGCCGACGAAGGCCTGCCCGTAGGCCGCCACGGCGAACGCGGTGCTGCCCGGCTGCGTGTCGAGCAGCGTCCCCATGACCGACGGCAGGTCGTAGCCGCAGGGCGAGGTCACCCGCAGCTGCCGGGCCAGCACCGCCTTGTCGAACCTGCCGCGCTCGATCTGCTCGACGGTGTGCGCGACCAGCGCCTTCCACTCCGACGCCGACGGGACCTCGATCATGTTGGTGCCCGCGAGCTGCGGGCTGGGGCATGGCCGCACCCCTGCGGAAGCGAGCAGGGCGGCGGCGTCCGCGGCCGTCCGCGCCGGACCGTCGGCCGTGGTGCCGCGGGGGTCGACGCACACGCTGAGCGCGAGCGTGGCCCTGCCGTCCTGATCCTGCGTGATCAGCACGCGCGGCACCCACATCAGGGCCTCAGGCAACGATCCGGGACGCGGCGCGAAGGCGAAGCCGCCGACCAGCGCCGGCACGCCACGCGCTCCCGGACCGTCGGCCACCGCTGTCCTGGCCGCCTTCTCCCAGCCGCGCCGGATGCCGGCGAACCTGTCGCGGCCGAAGTGCGTGAAGTCCGTGGCGCTGCCCATGGCGATGACGCTGGTCGTGGGCGACACCCAGACGAAGGTGCGCGTGGACCGCTCGAACAGCGGTCTGAGCAGCCCGGCCGGATCCAGGGGGCCGATGTCCTGGCGCCAGATCGCCAGGGCGGGGCACGCGTTGTTGCGCGCCTCGATGGTCGCTTTGGCGTGCACTTCCCGGAATCCCTGCAGGTCGATGTCTGCGACGTGCATCGGCGATCGTCCTCTGCGTGCGTGGGGTCAGTGGAACATGCCGGCGAGCGTCTTCTTGCTGACCTTGCCGAGCGGGGTGAGCGGGAGTCGGGGGACGATCTCCAGGCGGTCGGGGAACTTGAAGGCCGCGACACCGCGGTCGCGCAGGAAGGCGGCGAGCTCGGCCAGCGTCGGGGCCGTGCCACGGGGCACCACGCAGGCGCAGGACCGCTCGCCGAGCACCTCGTCAGGCAGGCCGACCAGGGCGACCTCCCTGACACCGGGATGGGCGAGCAGGTGGTTCTCCACCTCCTCGGCCGCGATCTTCTCCGCTCCCCTGTTGATCTGGTCCTTGACGCGTCCTTCGAAGATCACATGCCCGGTCGGCAGCAGCCGTACCAAGTCTCCGGTCCGGTAGAACCCGTCGGCGGTGAACGTCCTGGCGTTGTGCTCGGGCGCCCGGTAGTACCCGCGCACCGTGTACGGGCCGCGCGCCAGGAGCCGGCCCACCTCGCCGGGAGCGACGTCGTTGTCGTCCTCGTCCACGACCCGGACCTCGTCCGCCGGGGAGACGGGCAGCCCCTGGCTCACGAGGACGACGTCCTGCGGGTCGTCCCACCGGTGGAACCCGCACAACCCCTCCGCCATGCCGAAGGCCTGCTGGAGCCGGCAGCCCAGCGCGGGCTCCACCCGGCGGGCCATCTCGGGCTGGAGCTTCGTCCCGCCGATCGTGACCCGCCGCAAGCTGGACAGGTCGTACTCGTCCCACTCAGCCGCCTCCATCCACAGCAGCGCCGCGCCGGGGATCAGCCCGGTCTCGGTCACTCTTTCCCGCTCGATGAGCGGGAAAGCCTCGTCCGGGCTGGGGCCCGGGGCCAGCACGAGCGTGCCGGCCGCGTGGAAGGTGGCCAGCAGCCCGTGGGTCAGCGGCCAGTTGTGGCTCAGCGGCAGGCTCACCAGGTGAACGGTCTCCTCGCCGTAGTCGCACGCCTCGGCCACCGCGCGCCCGCTGTACGACCATTCCTGGTGGGCGCGCGGCACCAGCTTGGGAACGCCGGTCGTCCCGCCGGACAGCAGGAAGAGCGCCACGCCGGCGGGGTCGGGCCTGGGCAGGTCGACCGGGTCGCCGTCCAGGGGCAGCGCGGCGAAGTCCCCCGGGTCTCCCGCGACGAGCACGTGCTTGAGCGTGGGCACCCGCGCCGTCACCTCGGCGGCCAGCTCCCGGTAGTCGAACCCGACGTGCACGTCAGGAATGACGTACGCCACCGCGTCGGTGAACTCGCAGAAGTACGTGATCTCGCTGCTGCGGTGGGCCGGCAGCGCCAGGACCGGCTGGGCGCCGATCCTGAACAGCGCGAACATCAGCGCGACCAGCTCCGGGATGTTCGGCAGCTGCACGACGACGCGGTCGCCGGGGCCGATGCCGATCCGGTGCAGGCCCGCCGCCATCCGGTCGGTCCTGGCGTCCAGCTCGGCGTAGCTCCACCGCTCCGGGCCCGCCACGAGGGCGGTCCTGCCGGGGTGCGAGCGGGCCAGCCCGCCCAGGAGCTCGCCCAGCGTCTCGTCGCGCCAGTAGCCGGCCGAACGATACCGCTCGGCGAACTCCTCAGGCCAGGGGGTGCATCCATCCAGCACGGGTCCGTCCTTTCCTCGGCGGGGGCCTTTGCGGGGCCTGACCGCGATCTCAGCCGGGATGGCTCAGCTCATGGCCTCGGCGAGCAGGTGCTCGGCCAGCTCGGCGGGGGTCGGGTAGTCGTAGATCGCGTCGGCCGCCACCTCGATGCCGGTCAGCTCGACGAGCCGGTTGCGCAGCTCCACCGCGGCCATCGAGGAGAAGCCGAGCTCGAAGAACTCCGCGTCCTGCTCGACCGCGTCGGGCAGCGGCAGCTGCAGGATCGCCGCCGCCTCGCCGCGTACCACGCCGAGCACGATGTCGCGGTGCTCCTCGGCCGGGCTGCCGGACAGCAGCCGGCGGAAGGCCGCGGCGTCGTCGACGGCCTCGCCGGTGTCGTCGTTCTCCCCGGCGGCCTGCGGGACCTCCTCCAGCAGCCGGGCGTGCCCGGACGCGTGGAGCGCGGCCCAGTCGGGGTCGGCGACCACGAGCGTCCTGTCCCCCTGGTGCAGGGCCTGGCGGATGGCCGACACCGCGTCCCCGGGCTCCTTCAGCCCGGCGGCCACGGCCAGCGCGGGCTGTCCCGCGGCCAGCCGCTCGTCCGCCAGCGCGGCGAAGAACTCGTACGCCTCCGCGCCGTCCCCGCCCCAGGCGGCCGGCGCAGGGGCCAGCATGACGAAGATCCCCACGCCGGCGGCTCTGGCCGGCCCGTCCAGCACGCGGGCCGCCTCCGGGGTCGTGCACACGACCGCGGACACCGCTCCGCCGCCCGCATGCCCGTTCACCGCGCCGGTCGGGTTCAGGACACCCGCGGCCGCGGCGAGGCCGGTGTGGACGGTCACGCCCGGCTCGCCTTCGAGGCCGGCGGCCGGTTCGGTGAGGACGACCCGCTCCGCGCCGTTGCGGGCGGCCCATCTGGCCAGTTCCGTGGCGGTCTCGTCGAGGTGCCCCGCCAGCAGGACCGTGCCGCCGGGCCGCCACTCGCGGCCGAGCGGCGTGCCGCGCGGCGGCGCGGGCCGCAGCCTGCGGGCGAAGACCCCGCCGGAACGTACGGCCACCTCGGCCTCACCCGTCAGCCCGGACAGGACCCCGCACAACCGGCGGATGACCTGGTCGTCGAGCCTGACCGGCAGATCGATCAGCCCGCCGCGCCGCAGCAGCCCCTCGCCGGCCGCGCCTCGGAGCGCGCCCCAGCCCGCGGCCGGCTCGGGCCCGGCCACACGATCGGAGGGCACCACCTGGATCGCGCCGCGGGTGAGGAACCAGACCGGCGCCGAACCCTCGGGGACCGCCGGAGCCCGCACGCCGTCCGGCAGCAGGCACACGATGCCCGCGGGAGCCCGCGCGGCTCCGCCCGGACCGGGCAGCTCAGGCAGCACCACGGTGTCCGCCCCCTGCGCGGCTCCGTCCGAGCCGGGCATCGCGGGCAGCACGACGGTGTCCGCCCCGTGCGCGGCGAGCCCCGCCGCCAGCGCCTCCGCCGGTGCGGTGTCGTGCCCCGCCACCACCAGCCAGGTCCCGGAGAGCGCGGGGGCGGGCAGATCGGTGAGGGGGCGCCAGCCGAGCTGGTAGCGCACGTCCCCGTGGCCGGCGCCGTCCTGGCCGCGCAGCCTGGCCAGCGCGGGCAGCAGGTCGGCGACCGTGGCGCCGCTCTCCAGGCCGAGCACCGCGAGCAGGCCGTCCAGGTCCTCGCGGCCGACGGCGTCCCAGAGCCCCTGGTCGGGCCGTACGTCCTCCTCCTGGCGAGGAGGGTCCGGCCAGTACCGCTGGCGCTGGAAGGGGTAGGTGGGCAGCGGCACGGCCCGCCCTGAGCCGATCACGGCGGCCCAGTCGACGCCGACCCCGTGCGTGTACGCCTGGGCCAGGGCCTCGATCAGCGTGCCGGTCTCGGCCCGGTCGCGGCGCAGCGCCGGAGCGACGGCCCCGGTCCAGCCGTCCAGGCAGTCCTTCACCATGGCGGACAGCACCGCGTCGGGGCCGAGCTCGATGAAGGTGGACACGCCCTGGTCGCGCAGCGTCCGCACGCCGTCGCAGAAGCGCACGGCCTGGCGCAGGTGGCGGGCCCAGTACTCGGGCGAGGTCAGCTCCTCGGCGGTGGCGAGCTCGCCGGTGACGTTGGAGACGACGGGGATCTCCGGCGGCCGGAAGGCCAGCCCACGGGCGACGTTCACGAACTCCTCGATCGCCGGCTCCATCAGCGGCGAGTGGAACGCGTGGCTGACGGTCAGCCGCCTGGTCTTGCAGCCGCGCGAGGCCAGCTGCTCGGCCAGCTGCAGCACGCTCGCCTCGTCGCCGGACAGGACCAGCGACGAGGGGCCGTTGACGGAGGCGATGCCGACGTGCTCCTCGCGCCCGGCCAGCAGCGGCAGCACGTCCTCCTCGGTCGCGCCGCGCACCGAGACCATGGCGCCGCCGGGCGGCAGCGCCTGCATGAGGCCGCCCCTGGCGGCCACGAGCGTGACCGCGTCGTCCAGCGACAGCACGCCGGCGACGTGCGCGGCGGCGATCTCGCCGATCGAGTGGCCGGCCAGGAAGTCGGGGCGCACCCCCCACGCCTCCAGGCAGCGGAACAGGGCGACCTCGACGGCGAACAGCGCGGCCTGGGTGTACCGGGTCTGGGCGAGCAGGTCGGCGTCGCCGGTGATCACCTCGCGCAGGGGCCGGTCCAGGTGCCGGTCGAACCGGGCGCAGACCTCGTCGAAGGCCGCGGCGTACTCGGGGTAGGCCGCGTACAGCTCCTCTCCCATGCCCGGCCGCTGGCTGCCCTGGCCCGTGAAGAGGTACGCCGTCCGCCCCCGGGCGGCCGAGCCGGTGATCACGTTGTCGGCGGTCGTGCCCGCGAGCGCGGACTCCAGCCCGGCGGCGAGCTCGTCGCGGGTGGCTCCCAGGACGACCGTCCGCCGCTTGAACGAGGCCCGCGTCGTGGCCAGCGACCAGGCGACGTCCGTGGCCCGCCGGTCGGCGCCCAGGTGGTCGCGGAGCCTGCGGGCCTGCGCCTTCAGCGCGTCCGCGCTCTTGGCCGACAGCACCCAGGGGATGACCGGGCGCGAGGTCTCCTCGGGCTCGGCGGGCTCCTCGGCGGGCTCCGGCGCCTGCTCGATGATGACGTGGGCGTTGGTGCCGCTGATGCCGAACGAGGAGACGCCCGCGCGGCGCGGCCTGCCCGTCTCCGGCCACGGGATGGCCTCGGTGAGCACCTTGACCGCGCCCGCGTCCCACGCGACGTGGGTGGTGGGCTCGTCCACGTGCAGCGTCCGCGGCAGCACGCCGTGCCGCATGGCCATCACCATCTTGATGATGCCCGCGACGCCGGCGGCGGCCTGGGTGTGGCCGAGGTTCGACTTCACCGAGCCGAGCCAGAGCGGCCGGTCCTCCGGCCGGTCCTGACCGTACGTCGCGACGACGGCCTGCGCCTCGATCGGGTCGCCCAGCGTGGTGCCGGTGCCGTGGCCCTCGACGGCATCGACGTCGGCGGTGGTCAGGCGCGCGTCGGCCAGCGCCTCCTCGATGAGCCGCTGCTGCGAGGGGCCGTTGGGCGCGGTCAGGCCGTAGCTGGCGCCGTCCTGGTTGATCGCGGTGCCCCGCACCACGGCCAGGATGGGGTGGCCGTTGCGCCGGGCGTCGGAGAGCCGCTCGACCAGCAGCAGGCCTACGCCCTCCGCCCAGCCGGTGCCGTCGGCGCCCGTCGCGAACGACTTGCAGCGGCCGTCG
This sequence comes from Nonomuraea deserti, assembly GCF_004348685.1. Taxonomy (GTDB): domain Bacteria; phylum Actinomycetota; class Actinomycetes; order Streptosporangiales; family Streptosporangiaceae; genus Nonomuraea; species Nonomuraea deserti. The sequence goes on from NZ_SMKO01000159.1 coordinate 13,597, forward strand.
GGGGCGAGCCCGCGCTGGCGGCTGAAGTCGACGAACACGCTGGGCGTGGAGAGCACGGTGACGCCGCCTGCCAGGGCGAGCGAGCACTCGCCGCGCCGCAGCGCCTGGATCGCCATGTGCAGGGCCACCAGCGACGAGGAGCAGGCCGTGTCGATGGTGACCGACGGGCCCTCGAACCCGAAGGTGTACGACACGCGGCCGGAGGCGACGCCCGCCGAGATCCCCGTGCCGACCAGGCCCTCCAGGTCGCTCGTCGGGTTCTGCAGGTGGAAGCCGTAGTCGTGGTACATCAGGCCGACGTACACGCCGGTCCTGCTGCCGCGCAGCGTGCCCGGGTCGATGCCGGCGTTCTCCATCGCCTCCCACGAGCCCTCGAGCAGCAGGCGCTGCTGGGGGTCCATGGCCACGGCCTCGCGCGGCGAGATGCTGAAGAACGCCGGGTCGAACGTGGTGGCGTCGTAGACGAAGCCGCCCTCGCGGGTGTACGTGGTGCCCGGGTGCTCCGGGTCCGGGTGGTAGAGCTCGTCCAGGTTCCAGTTGCGGTCGGCGGGGAACATCGACATCGCGTCGCCGCCCTCGGCCACCAGGTTCCACAGCCCGTCGGGGTCGGTGACGCCGCCGGGCAGCCGGCAGCTCATGCCGACGATGACGATCGGCTCCTCCTCACCCGACTGCGTCCTGGCCGAGGCGGCCGACCGTGGCCCGTCGAGCAGCCGGGTCCGCAGATATTCGACCAGGCCGGCGGGCGTCGGGTAGTCGAAGACGAGGGTGGCGGGCAGCCGCAGCCCGGTGGCCGCGTTCATGCGGTTGCGGAACTCGACGGCGGTCAGCGAGTCGAAACCGGCCTCGTTGAACGGGCGGTCCTGCTCGACGGCGCTGGGGTCCCGGTAGCCGAGCACGGTCGCCACCTGGCCGAGCACGAGGTCGAGCAGCACCCTGGCGTGCTCGGGCTCCGGCATGCGGGCCAGGCGCTCGCGCAGCTCCGACGCGGCGGCCGGGTCGTTGCCCACCACCCGCCGCTTCGACGTGGGGACCAGCTCCTGCAGGATCGTGGGGAGCGCCCCGAACTGGGCCGCCATCCGCAGCGCCGCGAACTCCAGCCGGATCGGCACCAGCGCCGCCCGGTCCGCGGCGCAGGCGGCGTCCAGCAGCGCGAGCCCGTCGGCGGTGGACAGCGGCGCGACCCCGGTGCGGGCCAGCCGCGCCCTGTCGGTCTCGCTGAGCGTCCCGGTGAGCCCGCTGTCCTGCTCCCACAGGCCCCACGCCAGCGACAGCGCGGGCAGGCCGAGCCGCCTGCGCCGCTCGGCGAGAGCGTCGACGAACGCGTTGGCGGCCGCGTAGTTGCCCTGGCCGGGCCCGCCGAAGACGCCGGCCGCCGAGGAGAACAACACGAACGCGGTCAGCGGCAGGTCCTCGGTCAGCTCGTGCAGGTTCAGCACGGCGTCGGCCTTGGCCCGCAGCACGGTGTCGATGCGCTCGGGCGTCAGCGCGGCGAGGACGCCGTCGTCCAGGGCGCCCGCCGTGTGGACGACGCCGGTGAGCGGATGCTCGGCGGGGACGCCCGCCAGCACGTCCGCCAGGGCCTGCCGGTCGGCGGCGTCGCAGGCGGTGACGGTCACGTCGGCGCCGAGCGCGGTCAGCTCGGACATCAGCTCGGCCGCGCCCGCCGCGGCGGGGCCGCGGCGGCTGATCAGCAGCAGGTGGCGGATCCCGTGCTCGGTCACCAGGTGACGGGCGACGATCCCGCCCAGGGTGCCGGTGCCGCCGGTGATCAGCACGGTTCCGTCCGGATCCCACGAGGCGGCGGGCGGCCGCTCCTCCACCGGCACGCCGGCTTCCACGGGTGCTCCGGAGCCCTGCCGCGCTTCCACGGGTGCGGCGGTGCGCTGACGGGACAGCCGCGGCACCAGGACCTCGCCCCCGGCGAGCGCGATCTGGGGCTCACCGGACGCGACCGCGGCCGGGACCGCCTGCCACGACTCGTCGGTGCCGTCGAGGTCGAGCAGGACGAAGCGGCCGGGGTTCTCCGACTGCGCGGAGCGGATCAGCCCCCACACCGCCGCGGCCGGCAGGTCGCCGCCCCGGGCCATCGTGCCCTGGGTGACGATGACGAGGGGCACGTCGGCGTACCGTTCCTCGGCGAGCCAGGACTGGGCCGCGGCCAGCACCTCGCTGGTCGCGCTGCGTGCTCCCGCGGCCGGATCGCCCGCGGGGTCGGGCGCGCACACCCAGAACGCCAGGTGCGGCGTGGCGCCGTCCGGGTCGAGCGGGCCCACCTGCGCTCCTGCCGCCTCCAGCGCGGCCTTGAGCCGGCTGCCGTCGCCGCCGGCGATCGCGTAGCGCGCGCCGTCGTGCCCGGCGGACAGCCCGGCGGACGACCCGGCGGCCGGCACTGCGGACGACGCGGCGGCCGGCACTGCGGACGACGCGGCAGGCACCCAGTCGAGGGCGAACAGCGCGTCGCGCAGCGGGTCGGCGCCCGCCTTGAGGTCGGCGGCGGCCATCGCGCGGACCACCAGCGAGTCCACGGAGGCGACGGGCGCGCCGGTGGCGTCGGCGACCTCGATCCGCACCGCGTTCGCACCCTCGGGCGCGAGCCGGACCCGCAGCGTGGCGGCGCCGGTGGCGGCCAGGCGCACGCCGGTCCAGGCGAACGGCAGCACGGGGCCGCCGGTGGCCTGGGCGGGGAAGAAGTCGCCCACGGCGAGCGGCTGCAGTGCCGCGTCGAGCAGCGCCGGGTGCAGCCCGAACCCGCCGGTCTCGGTGCCTTCCGGCAGGGCGACCTCGGCGAACAGCTCCCGGTCGCGCCGCCACACGGCCTGCACGCCGCGGAAGGCGGGGCCGTAGTCGACGCCGATGCCCGACAGCAGCTCGTACACGCCGTCGGCGCCGACGGCGGTCGCTCCCGCGGGCGGCCACGACGCCTCGGCGAAGGCGGCCGCCCCGGTGTCCTTGGCGAGGAAGCCGGTGGCGTGCCGGGTCCACGGCTCGTCGTCGAGCCGCGAGTGGATGGTCAGCGCGCGCCGCCCGTCCTCGTCGGGCGTGCCGACGGCCACCTGCACCTGGACGCCGCCGCGCTCGGGCAGGACCAGCGGGGCCTGCAGGGTCAGCTCCTCCAGCAGGTCGCAGCCGGCCTCGTCGCCGGCCCTGACGGCCAGCTCCACGAAGGCGGTGCCGGGCAGCAGCACCTGCCCGCTGACCATGTGGTCGGCCAGCCACGGGTGGGTCTTCAGCGAGAGCCGGCCGGTGAGCAGCACGCCTTCGCCGTCGGCCAGCGAGACGGTGGCCGCCAGCAGGGGGTGCCCGGCCTGGCCCATGCCGAGCTGGGTGAGGTCGGCGTTCGACTGGATGTTCTTCGGCCAGTACGGCTCCCGCTCGAAGGCGTAGGTGGGCAGGTCGACCCGGCGGGGCCGGGCGGGGGCGTAGGCCTGGGCCCAGTCGACGTCCACGCCGCGCACCCACAACTCGGCCGCGCTGGACCACAGCCGGCGCAGTCCGCCGTCGTCGCGGCGCAGCGTGCCGACGGACACCGCCTCGCAGCCCGACTCCTCCAGCGTCTCGCGCGTGCCGATCTGCGAGACGGGGTGCGCGCTGGTCTCCACGAAGAACCTGTGGCCCGACTCCGCCAGGGCGCTCACCGCCGGAGCGAACCACACGGTCTGCCGCAGGTTCTCGTACCAGTAGGCGGCGTCGACCTCGGTTCCTGACAACCATTCCCGCCGCACCGTCGAGTACCACGCCACCTCGGTCTCGCGGGGTGTCACCGGAGCCAGCAGCCGGGCGAGCTCGTCCTCGATGGACTCCACATGCGCCGAATGCGAGGCATAGTCCACATCGATCCGCTTGGCCCGCACCCCCTGCTCCTCGCAATGGGCCAGCAACTCGTCGATGGCGTCCACATCGCCCGACACCACCGTCGAGGCGGGACCGTTCACGGCGGCGACAGACAGGCGGCCGTCCCAGCGCGTCAGCAGCTCGCCCACCTCAGCGGCGCCGAGCGGCACCGAGGCCATGCCGCCGCGCCCGGCCAGCGCCACGATCGCCTGGCTGCGCAACGCCACCACCCGCGCGCCGTCCTCCAACGACAACGCACCCGCCACCACCGCGGCGGCGATCTCCCCCTGCGAATGCCCGATCACCGCAGCCGGGAGCACGCCCAGCGAACGCCACACCTCCGCCAGCGACACCATCACGGCCCACAACACCGGCTGCACCACATCCACCCGGTCAAAGCCCGGCTGGCCATCCTCGCCCCGCAACACACCCGTCAGCGACCAGTCCACGAACGCAGCCAGCGCCGCCTCACACTCGGCCATCCGCGCCGCGAACACCGGCGAACACTCCAGCAACTCCACCCCCATCCCCAGCCACTGCGACCCCTGACCGGGGAACACGAACACCGACTTACCGCCACCACCGGCGATCCCCTGCATCACGTCGGGCACCGGCACGCCCTCGGCCAGGCCGTCCAGACCGGCCAGCAGCTCGTCCCGGCCGGCGCCCACCACCACCGCGCGGTGGTCGAAGGCCGTCCGGCCCGTCAGCAGCGACCAGCCGACGTCGGCGGGGCTCTCGTCGGGACGGGAACGCGTCCACGCGGACAGCCGCCCGGCCTGCCGCCGCAGGCTCTCCGCGCCGCGCCCCGTCAGCAACCAGGGGACCGCGGGCAGTTCCTGGCGCTGCTCGTCCCCGGCCGGAGAACCGGTCGGTGGCCCGGCCGGTGGCAGGGCGGGCGCCTCCTCCAGGATCACGTGCGCGTTGGTGCCGCTCATGCCGAACGACGACACGCCGGCCCTGCGCGGCTCCGCGCCGGCGGGCCACGGGCGGGCGTCCGTCAGGAGCTCCACCGCGCCCTTCGACCAGTCGATGTGCTCCGACCGCTCGTCCGCGTGCAGGGTCGCGGGCAGCACGCCGTTGCGCATCGCCATCACCATCTTGATGACGCCCGCGGCGCCCGCGGCGGCCTGCGCGTGGCCGATGTTGGTCTTCACCGACCCGAGCCAGAGCGGGCGGTCCTCCGGCCGGTCCTGGCCGTAGGCGGCGATGATCGCCTGGGCCTCGATCGGGTCGCCGAGCTCGGTGCCCGTGCCGTGCGCCTCCACGGCGTCCACCTGGACGGGGGCCAGCCTGGCGTCGGCGAGGGCGGCGCGGATGACGCGCTGCTGCGACGGGCCGTTCGGGGCCGTGAGCCCGTTGCTGGCGCCGTCCTGGTTGATCGCCGAGCCGCGGATGACGGCCAGCACGGGGTGCCCGTTGCGGCGGGCGTCCGACAGGCGCTCGACCAGGAGGACGCCCGCGCCCTCGGCGAGCGCCATGCCGTCCGCGGCGGCGGAGAACGCCTTGGAGCGGCCGTCCTTGGCCAGCGCGCGCACCCGGCTGAAGCCGATGAACGTGCCGGGCGACGACAGCACGGCCACCGCGCCGGCCAGCGCCAGCGAGCAGTCGCCGTTGCGCAGCGCCCGTACCGCCAGGTGCAGCGCCACCAGCGACGACGAGCAGGCCGTGTCGATCGTGACGGCCGGCCCCTCCAGGCCGAGCGTGTACGAGATGCGGCCGGACACCACGCTGGTGGCGACGCCGGTCATCAGGTAACCCTGCAGCTCGGGCGGCGCCTGCGTCATCAGCGTGAGGAACTCGGAGCTGTTGGCCCCCACGAACACGCCGGTCCTGCTGCCGTGCAGGGCCGCCGGGTCGATGCCGGCCCGCTCGATCGCCTCCCACGACGTCTCCAGCAGCAGCCGCTGCTGCGGGTCCATCGCCTGCGCCTCGCGCGGGGAGATGCCGAAGAACGCCGGGTCGAACGCCGTGACGTCCTTCACGAAGCCGCCCTCGCGGACGTACGAGGTGCCGAACGCGTCAGGGTCGGGGTTGTACATGGACTCCAGGTCCCAGCCGCGATCGTCGGGGAGCCCGGAGATGGCGTCGGCCCGGCCGGACACGATCCGCCACAGGTCCTCGGGGCTCTCGATCTCCCCGGGGTAGCGGCATCCGATGCCGACGATGGCGATCGGCTCGTGGTCCTTGTCCTCGGCCGCCTGCAGCCGCTTCTTGCTGTCGTGGAGCTCGGTCGTCACCCGCTTGAGATATTCGACGAGTTGTTCCTCTGTCGCCATGGTGTTGCCTTCCTAGCCGTCGGTGACGCCTGCTCAGGAGAGTCCGAGTTCGCTGTCGATGAAGTTGATGATCTCGTCGGCGGTTGCCGAGCTGAGCTGGCCCGCCACGTCCTCGGCGGCGGTGTCGGCCTCGTGGTGCCGTTCCTTCCATGAGAAGGCCAGCTGTTCGAGCCGTGAGGTGATCTCCCCGGCGGTGTCGCATCCGGCGGCCATGACGGCCAGCCTGGCCTCGATCCGGTCGAGCTCGGCCAGGATCTGCTGCTCGGCGCTGTGGGCCGGCGGCGCCAGCTCCTCCAGCAGGTGCCCGGCGAGCGCGGCGGAGTTCGGGTAGTCGAAGACCAGCGAGGCCGGCAGCCGCAGGCCGGTGACCGTCTTCAGGCGGTTGCGCAGCTCCACGGCCGTCAGCGAGTCGAACCCGATCTCCTTGAACGCCCGTGCCGGTTCGACCGCCTCGGGGCCGGGGAAGCCGAGGACCGCGGCGACGTGGCCGCGTACCAGGTCGAGCAGCATCGGCAGCCGGTCGTCGTCGGGAAGGGCGGCCAGCCGGTCGGTGAGCGACTCGGCCTGCGGCGCCTCGGCCGCCACCACCACCCGGCGGGTGGCGATGCGGACCAGGCCGCGGAACATCGGGTGCCCGAAGCCCTTGGCCGCGCCCGCGCGCAGCGTTGCGAGGTCGAGGTTGATCGGTACGAGCGCCGCCTCGTCCACGCCCAGTGCCCGGTCGAACAGGTCGAGGCCCTGGTCGACGTCGAGCGCTCCCATGCCGGACCGGCTGAGCCTGCCCAGGTCGGCCTCGTCGAGGTGCCCGGTCATGCCGCTGCCGCTCTGCGGCGTCCACAGGCCCCAGGCCAGGGAGGTCGCGGCCAGGCCGCGGGCGCGGCGGTGCTGGGCGAGGGCGTCCAGGAACGTGTTCGCCGCGGCGTAGTTGCCCTGCCCCGGGCTGCCGAGCACGCCCGCCGCACCCGAGTACAGGACGAACTGCGCCAGGTCGAGGTGCTCGGTCAGCTCGTGCAGGTGCACGGCCGCGTCCACCTTCGGGCGCAGCACGGCCGCGACGCGTTCCGGGGTGAGCGACGAGATCATGCCGTCGTCGAGCACGCCCGCCGTGCTGACGACCCCGGTGAGCGGGTGCTCGGCGGGGATCGCCGCGAGCAGCCCGGCCAGGGCGTCGCGGTCGGCGGCGTCGCAGGCGACGATCCGTACGTCGGCGCCCAGCCCGGTCAGCTCCTCCTCCAGCGCCGCCGCGCCGTCGGCGGCGGGGCCGCGCCGGCCGGCCAGCACCAGGTGCCGGACGCCGTGCTCGGTGACCAGGCGCCGGGCGGCCATGGCGCCGAGCGCGCCGGTGCCGCCGGTGACGAGCACGGTGCCGTCGGGGTCGAACGCGGGCGGCGCGGTCAGCACGACCTTGCCGATGTGGCGGGCCTGGGCGACGTGCCGGAACGCCTCGGGGGCGCGGCGCACGTCCCAGGTCCGGAGCGGCGGGAGGCGGAGCGCGCCGCCCGCGAACAGCTCGGCGATCTCCGCCAGGATCTCACCGGTGCGTGCCGGGTCGAGCAGGGTGAGGTCGAAGTTCTGGTAACGAACTCCGGGCAGACTCTCGGGGTCGCGCACGTCCGTCTTGCCCATCTCGATGAAGCGCCCGCCGGGCCGCAGCAGGCCGAGCGAGGCGTCCACGAACTCCCCGGCGAGGGAGTTGAGCACGACGTCCACGCCCGCCTCGAACGTCCGCGCGAACTCCAGCGTCCTGGAGGAGGCGATGCGCTCCTCCGGAACTCCCAGCTCGCGCACCGCGGGCCACTTGGGCTCGCTCGCGGTGCCGTACACCTCGGCGCCCAGGTGGCGGGCGAGCTGCACCGCGGCCATGCCGACACCGCCGGCGGCGGCGTGCACGAGCAGCGACTCGCCGGCCTGGAGGCCGGCCAGGTCCACCAGGGCGTGGTAGGCGGTGACGAAGGCGATCGGCACGGACGCGGCCTGCGCGTACGACCAGTCGCCGGGGATGCGGGCGAGCATCCGGTGGTCGGCGACCGCCTGCTGGGCGAAACCGTCGATGATGCCCATCACCCGGTCGCCCGGTGCGAACGCGGTGACGTCGTCCGCCACCTCGATGACGACGCCGGCGCCCTCGCCGCCCATGGGCGCGTCGCCCGGGTACATGTCCAGGGCGATCAGCACGTCGCGGAAGTTCAGCCCCATGGCCTGGGTGCGGATGCGCACCTGGCCGGGAGCGAGCGGCGTGATGGGCGCGGGCATCAGGGCGAGGTCGTCGACCGTGCCGCGGCTGGTCACGTCCAGCCGCCAGTTCGCCGCCCCGGCGGGCGGGACGAGCGCGCCGCCGCTGCCCGGGCGGGCCAGGCGGGGCGCGTACGCCGTGCCCTTCCTGATCGCGAGCTGGGTCTCCCCCGTCGCGAGGGCGGCGGGCAGCGCACGGTACGAGTCCGGGTCGCGGTCGAGGTCGGCGATGACGACCCGTTCGGGGGTCTCGGACTGCGCGGACCTGACCAGGCCCCAGACCCCGGCGTTGACCAGGTCCGCCACCTCGTCGTCCGCCGTGGCGCCGACCGCGCCGCGGGTGATGAGGACGAGCCTGGACGTCGGGTGGTCCTCGTCGGCCAGCCACGTCCGCAGCAGGTCGAGCACGTGGCAGGTCCGGTCGTGCACGGCCGTCGCCAGATCGCCGCCGTGCCCGCCCTCCAGCGGTACGGCCACCCAGTCGGGCACCTGCCCGGCGGCGATCAGATCAGCCACGGACTCGGTGGCGATCAGATCAGCCACGGACCCGGTGGCGATCAGGCCGGTGAGGGTGTCGTGCGCTTCCGGGGCGGTGCCCGGCACCGCCAGGGCCGACGGGTCGCCGACGACCGCCCACCTCTGCTCTGCCGCGGGTTCGCCGGTGGGGACGGGCGCCCATTCGAGCGTGTAGAGCGCGTCGTCGTCCGCGCCTCGTGCGGGCGTGCCGAGCTCGGCGGGCAGGGGGCGCAGGATCAGCGAGTCCACGTCGGCGACGGGGACGCCGGTGGGGTCGGTGACGGCCAGCGTCACGCGGTCGGCGTCACGGGGCGTGAGCCGGACGCGGATCGACGCGGCGCCCGTCGCGTGCAGCCGCACGCCGGTCCAGGCGAACGGCATGCGCGGCCCGTCCTCTGCGCTGGCCGCGTTGAGCGTGACGGAGTGCAGCGCGGCGTCGAGCAGCGCGGGATGCAGCCCGAACCCTTCGGTGCCGGTGTCGTCCGGCAGGGCGACCTCGGCGAACAGCTCCTCGTCGCGCCGCCAGACGGCCTTCAGCCCCTGGAAGATCGGTCCGTAGCCCAGGCCGACCTCGCCGAGCCAGTCGTACATGCCGTCCAGCGGGAGCGGCTGCGCGCCCTCGGGCGGCCATGCGGCCGTCTCCTGCGCGGGCGGTGGCGCGGTCACCGGGGCGAGCACGCCGGTCGCGTGGCAGGTCCACGGGTCGTCGGCGGTCCCGCCGTCGGGCCGGCTGTGCACGGTGAGTTGCCGCCGCCCGTCCTCACCGGCGGCGCCCACGGCGAGCTGGAGCTGGACGGCGCCGCGCTCGGGCACGATGAGCGGCGCCTGGATGGTCAGCTCTTCGAGGAGGCCGCAGCCGGCCTCGTCGCCGGCCTTGACGGCCAGGTCGACGAAGGCCGTGCCGGGCAGCAGCACCTGCCCGTTGACCCTGTGGTCGGCCAGCCACGGGTGGGTCCTGAGCGACAACCTCCCGGTGAGCAGCACTCCGTCGGCGTCGGCCAGCGAGACCGCCGCGCCCAGGAGGGGGTGTCCGGCCGCGCCGAGCCCGGCCGCACCGACGTCGCCCGCGACCACGGTGCGCTCCTCCAGCCAGAAGTGCTGGTGTTGGAAGGCGTAGGTGGGCAGGTCGACGATCTGCGGGCGATCACCGGCATACGTTTGCGGCCAGTCCACCTCGACACCGCGGACCCACAACTCGGCCGCGCTCGACCACAACCGGGCAAGACCACCATCATCACGCCGCAACGTCCCACACGCCGTCACCTCCCGACCCGCACGCTCAGCCGTCTCCTGCACCGCCATCGTCAACACCGGATGCGCACTGACCTCAACAAACACCCCGAAGCCCTGCTCCACCAACGCACCCACCGACGGCTCCAACCACACCGTCCGCCGCACATTCTCAAACCAGTAACCGGCGTCCACCTCGCAACCGGACAACCACTCCCGCCGCACCGTCGAAAACCACGCCACCTCCACCTCGCGCGGCCTCACCGGAGCCAGCAACCGGGCCAGCTCCTCCTCGATCGACTCCACATGCGCCGAATGCGAGGCATAATCCACCTCGATCCGCTTAGCCCGCGTTCCTTGCCCCTCGCAATGCGCCAGCAACTCGTCGATCGCGTCCACATCACCCGACACCACCGTCGCCGCAGGACCATTCACCGCCGCAACCGACAACCGGCCGTCCCAGCGCGCCAGCAACTCCCCCACCTCAGCGGCGCCGAGCGCCACCGACGCCATACCACCACGCCCCGCCAAAGCCACAATCGCCTGACTACGCAACGCCACCACCCGCGCGCCGTCCTCCAACGACAACGCACCCGCCACCACCGCGGCGGCGATCTCCCCCTGCGAATGCCCGATCACCGCAGCCGGGACCACACCCAGCGAACGCCACACCTCCGCCAGAGCGACCATCACGGCCCACAACACCGGCTGCACCACATCCACCCGGTCAAAGCCCGGCTGGCCATCCTCGCCCCGCAACACACCCGTCAGCGACCAGTCCACGAACGCAGCCAGCGCCGCCTCACACTCGG
>NZ_SMKO01000015.1 GCF_004348685.1 Nonomuraea deserti
GGACCAAGGCGGTGGGGGCGGCGGGCCAAGGCGGCGGGCCAAGGCGGCGGGCCAAGGCGGCGAACCAAGGTTACGGGCCAGGGCGGCCAACCAAGGCTGCGGGAGGTTACGGCAGGAACATCGGCGTCCAGTCCGCCACCTCGTGGTAGCGCCGCAGCTCCGCGAGCCCCGACAGGAACCCGCCCCACGCCGCGTACGGGGGCCGGTCCTCGTCGAACCCGCTCTGCACCATCGTCATCCGCGTCTTGCCGCCGGACCCCTCCAGCTCCCACGTCCCGATGCCCGTGTCGCCCCAGTCCACGGAGAGTTTGCGGGCGGGCTCGAGTTCGACCACCTTGGCCGGGTCGGGGTTGTTGGCCAGCCCGCCCATGGCGAAGCGCCCGCCCACGTACGGCTCGATGTCGACGGGATAGCCGAACCACCGCGTCACCGCCTCCGAGTCGGTCAGCGAGTCGAACACGTCGGACGGCGAGGCGTCGATCGTGATCTGGGCCCGCATCTCCGAGGTGGAGAAGTCGACTTTCGGCGTGAGCTCGCGCCCTTCGAGGTGCTCGGCGAGGTTGGCGAGGGCGCAGCACCAGAACGTCTGCAGCACGCCCCGGATGCTTTTGCCCGTGATCACGTCCTGGAAGTCGAAGTGCGTCTGGGACACCGACACGATGGTCGCGTCGCCGTCCTCCTCCAGCGTGAACTCGGTGGTCGTCTCTTCGCCGTCGAGCAGCCACGCGAACCGCAGGGTGCGCTCGTCGGCGTGCAGCGGCCGCTGGTGCGGCGCGTCGCCTTCGGGGATGGTGCGCCCCCAGAACCCGAACGTGGCGGGCAGCGCCACCTCGGCGTGCTCGGCCAGCCAGACGCGCAGCGCGGCCGGGTCGGTGAGCGCGTGCCTGACCGTCTTGAGCGGCGCCTGGACGCGGACACGAATGATCATGGGCTCAGTCATCGTCTTGCTCTTCCTCTGTGTGGTCCGTGGTCTTGGGGTAGCAAGCGACGGCGATCTTGAAGGCGTCACCTTCCGCGCCGCCGTACCGGGTGAACAGGTCCTGCAGCATGGCCTGCAGCTCGGTCATGAACTGGTGCCGGTTTTCCTGGCGGACGTGGATCTCGCCGGACAGGCCGAGTGACGGCAGCTCGGGCGCGGTCCTGTCGAGCGCCGCGATGTCCGCCTGCACCTCTTCCATGAGGTCGAGCAGGTAGCCGAGGCTGAGCTCGTCGCGCGCCTTGCGCAGCCCGATCCGGCCCACCAGGCGCGGCGACAGCCAGTACGACCGCGCGCCCGCCTGATAGATGCCCTCGCTGATCCCGCGGACCTTGCGCTCGGACACCAGGTCGACGAGGCCGGCGTCGACCAGCCGCTTGACGTGGTAGTAGACCCGCTGCGGCGTCTGGCCGAGCCGTTCGGCGACCTGCGAGCAGGTGCGCGGCTCGGCCAGCTGCCGCAGCACCTCCACGCGCTGCGGTTTGAGCAGCGCCTCGGCCTGCTCGATCTCTTCCAGGTACAGGATGTCTCTCATCGCAAAAACTATCCTTTACGTAAAAATACTTCTTGTCAATAGGGAGGGGAGAATGCAGAGATGGCGCAGGACTGGTCGCGCTACTGGCGCTCACCCGACCGCCCGCTCGAGGTCATGCACGCCCACTTCGAACGGCACGTCTACCACCGGCACAGCCACGAGACCTACTCTTTCGGGGTCACGGAGACCGGCGCGCAGTCGTTCAGCTGCAGGGGGTCCGCGCACACCAGCGCGGCGGGCATGATCATGGCCTTCAATCCCGAGGACCCGCACGACGGCCACGCCACCGACGCCCTCGGGTTCACCTACCGGATCGTGCACATCGGCCCCGAGCTCGTCTCCGACACCCTGACGGACGCGACGGGCCGCCCGACGGGCCTGCCTCTCTTCATCGAGCCCGTGGTCGACGACCCCGGCCTGGCGGGCGCGCTGCGCTCCCTGCACAGCGCCCTGCTGGGCGAGGCGCCGTCGCTGCGCCGCGACGAGCTGCTCACGACGACGATCACCCAGCTCGTACGCCGCGCCGCCACCCGCCCGATCCACCCGGCGGGCCCGGCGGGAAGGTCGGCGCGGGTGGCGCGACAGGTCAGGCAGCTCCTGCACGACCGCCTGCTGGACGATCTGACCATCGACGACCTGGCCCGCGCCGCCGGCGCCAGCCGCTACACGGTCTACCGTGCCTTCCACGCCGAGTACGGCCTGCCGCCGAGCGACTACCAGCGCCAGCTACGGCTCAGGACCGCCCGCGCGCTGATCGCCGACGGCGTCCCCATCAGCGCGGCCGCCACCACGACGGGCTTCGCCGACCAGAGCCACCTGACCCGCTGGTTCACCCGCTACTTCGGCCTGACCCCAGGCGCCTACCGCCGAGCCGTCCAACCCGGCGAACCCGTCCAACCCGGCGAGATCGGCGAACCGGACAAGGAAACGACCCCGCCGACGACGACCGCGCGAACCGGGACGGCCACATCGCCAACAACCGTACGAACCGAGAACACACCGACGACTACCGCGCGCATCAAGGCAGCCACACCGGCAACGACCGCGCGAACCGGGACCACCGTGCCAGGGGCGACGGCCGGCGCCGGATCAACCACGCCCCCGGTGAACGTGCGCGCCGTAACGGTGGCGCGCCGCTGACCGGTCAGCGGCCGTTCCCCTGGACAGACGCGAGCCAACGACGACGACTGGCAGGCCCTGGCTGTGCCGTGAAGAACGAAGATGGTTTATGGCCAGGAAGAGTCCTGATCGGGATCGCCGCCGTCGGTGAGGAGCCGCAGATCGGAGTCGACCATCATGGCGACGAGCTCGTCGAAGGAGACCTTCGGCTCCCACCCCAGCTGCGTGCGCGCCTTCTTCGGGTCGGCGCAGAGCAGGTCGACCTCGGCCGGCCGGTGCAGCGCCTGGTCGGTCACGACGTGCCGCTCCCAGTCGAGCCCCGCGGCCGCGAACGCCGCCTCCGTCAGCTCCCTGACCGACTTCATCCGCCCGGTCCCGATCACGTAGTCCTCGGGGCTGGCGGCCTGCAGCATCAGGTGCATCGCCTTGACGTAGTCGCCGGCGAACCCCCAGTCGCGCCGGGCCTCCAGGTTGCCGAGGCGCAGCTGCGTGGCCAGCCCCAGCTTGATCCTGGCCACCCCGAGCGACACCTTCCTGGTGACGAACTCGGCGCCGCGCCGCGGCGACTCGTGGTTGAACAGGATCCCGGACACCGCGAACATCCCGTACGACTCGCGGTAGTTCTGGGTGAGGAAGTGCCCGTACGCCTTCGCCACCCCGTACGGCGAGCGCGGGTGGAACGCGGTGCTCTCGGTCTGCGGGGTTTCGCTGACCTGGCCGAACATTTCGGAGGACGAAGCCTGATAAAAGCGGATCTGTCCGGAGGAGCCGGCACCCCCACCGCCCCGCGACACGCCCGAGCACACGCGGATCGCCTCAAGCATCCGCAACACGCCCATCCCGGTCACCTCGGCCGTGAGCTCGGCCTGCTCCCACGACATGGGCACGAACGAGATCGCGCCCAGGTTGTAGACCTCGTCGGGCTGAACGCGTTCCACCGCGGAGATCAGCGAACCCTGGTCGAGCAGGTCGCCCCGCACCACGCGTACGTCGGCGAGCAGCTTGCGCATCCTGGACACCCGCGGGTTCGCCTGCCCCCTGGCCAGCCCCCAGACCTCGTAGCCCTGCTCCAGCAGGTGCTCCGCCAAGTAAGAACCATCCTGGCCGGTGATGCCGGTGATCAGAGCGCGCCTGGCCAAGGGGTCCTCCAACGATCGCGTCCCGCGTCCCTTTGGGACGGGAATGTACAGCTAAGCGCCCTGATAGGGCATCAAGCCACCTAGAACGCGTTCCACCGAACCACGCTCGGTTACTGCAACTTCGCAGTTCGCACGGCCTGTGAGAGCCACTGTGAACAATTCTCGGCAACCTACCGGATGGTAGCCTTCTCGGACTAAGGTCATCTTTACGGTACACGCCCGTCTCCGGGCCTTACCGGCGAGAAAGGGGTGTCCGTGCGGGAGCGAACGCTGCGGATCGCGCTGCTGTCCTACCGCAGCAAACCCACCTGCGGCGGCCAGGGCGTTTACCTCCGCCATCTGAGCCGCGAACTCGTCGCACTCGGGCACCACGTCGAGGTGTACTCCGGCCAGCCGTACCCCGAGCTCGACGACGGCGTCATCCTGCGCGAGGTGCCCAGCCTCGACCTCTACCGCGACGAAGACCCGTTCAGAACGCCCAAGCTGCGCGAATATCGCGACTGGATCGACTGCCTCGAGGTCGGCACCATGTGGACGGCCGGCTTCCCCGAGCCGCTGACGTTCACACTGCGGGCCTACCGCGAGCTGAAGAAGCGGGTCGGCGACTTCGACGTCGTGCAGGACAACCAGACCCTCGGCTACGGCCTGCTGGGCATCCAGAAGTTGTTCCCCGTCGTCGGCACCATCCACCACCCGATCAGCGTCGACCGCCGCATCGAGCTCGAAGCCGCCCGCGGCACGAAGAAGCTGACCATGCGCCGGTGGTACGCGTTCGTCAAGATGCAGGCCCGCGTCGCTCCCCGGCTCAGCCCGATCCTGACCGTCAGCGAGTCGTCGCTGGCCGACATCCACCGCGACTTCAACGTCCCCCAGGCCAACATGCGCCTGATCCCCCTCGGCGTGGACACCCGTTACTTCCACCCCCGCCCCGGCAAACCCCGACGCAAGGGGTCCATCGTGGCGGTGGCCAGCGCCGACTCGCCGATGAAAGGCGTCGCGACGCTGCTCAGGGCCGTGGCGAAACTGGCCACCGAGCGCGACGTCCACCTCACCGTCGTCAGCCGGCCCACCCCGGGCGGCCCCACCGAGCAGCTCGTCCAGGAGCTGTCGCTGCAGGACCGCGTGCGCTTCGTGCACGGCATCTCCGACGACGAGCTGGGCGAGCTGATCGCCACCTCGGAGATCTCCGTCGTGCCCTCGCTCTATGAAGGTTTCTCGCTGCCCGCCGTCGAGCACATGGCCTGCGGCACGCCCCTGGTGGCCAGCCGTACGGGCGCGCTTCCCGAGGTCGTGGGCGACGCGGCCGTGCAGGTGCCGCCGGGCGACGCCGAGGAGCTGGCCGCGGCGCTGCGCCGACTGCACGACTCCCCCGAGGAGCGCGAACGCGTCGGCAAAGCCGGATACGACCGCGTCATGGAGCGCTACACCTGGCACGTCGTGGCCAAGCGGACCGTCGAGGCCTACCGCGAGGCCATCGCGGCCCGCGCGAGCTGACCAGAACTCGATCACGAGGAGAAGCGACAAGTGCTGACCGTGGACTTCGCCCGGTTTCCCGTCGGCCCCGGCGTACGCGTGCTCGACCTGGGATGCGGCGGCGGCAGGCACGCCTTCGAGGTGCTCCGCCGGGGCGCGGACGTGACCGCGTTCGACATGGATCAGGCGGAGCTGGACAGCGTGGCGGCCATGTTCGCGGCCATGGACAAGGCGGGTGAGGTGCCCGAGGGCGGCGCCGGGGATACCGTCCAGGGCACGGCGCTGGACATGCCGTTCGACGACGGCGCCTTCGACCGGGTCATCGCCGCCGAGGTGCTGGAGCACATCCCCGACGACATGGCGGCCATGCGTGAGATCTTCCGCGTGCTGCGGCCCGGCGGCACGGCCGCGGTGACCGTGCCGAGCTTCCTGCCCGAGCGCATCTGCTGGGCGCTGGACGAGGACTATCACACGGCGCCAGGCGGCCACGTGCGCATCTACACGCTGGCGGAGCTGTCGGCCAAGCTGAAGTCCGCCGGGTTCGTGATCGGACCGCACCACCACGCCCACGGCCTGCACGCGCCCTACTGGTGGATCAAGTGCGCGGTCGGCGTCAACAACGACGACCACCCGCTCGCCAAGGCGTACCACGAGCTGCTGGTCTGGGACATCATGAAACGCCCTGCCGCGACCAGGATCGCCGAGGCCGTGCTCAACCCGGTCATCGGCAAGAGCGTGGTCCTCTACGTCCGGAAGCCATGATCTCCCACGCGGAGGTCGTGCGTACGGCCGGGAGCATCGCGGCGATACAGCAGGACGACGGCGGCGTGCCGTGGCCGGAGGGCCACGTCGACGCGTGGAACCACATCGAGTGCCTGATGGCTATGTCCGTCGCCGGGCTGGCGGAGCCGGTACGCCGCGGCTACGCCTGGCTGGCCCGCCACCAGCGCGCCGACGGCTCGTGGCCGATGAAGCTGGTCGACGGCGTGCCCACGGAGCCGGGCGGCGAGACCAACCACGCCGCCTACGTCGCCGCCGGCGTCTGGCACCACCATCTCGTCACCGCTGACCAGCGCTTCACCGAGGAGAGCTGGCCCATGGTCAAGGCCGCGCTCGACTACGTGGCGGGGCTGCAGACCGAGCGGGGCGAGATCGCCTGGGAGCGCGACGCGCAGGGCAGGCCCTCGGCGTACGCGCTGCTCACCGGCTGCTCCTCCATCCACCATGGGCTGCGCTGCGGCGTGCTGCTCGCCGACCATCTGGGCGACCCGCAACCCCACTGGGAGCTGGCCGCCGACCGGCTGGCGCACGTGCTGGCGGCGCATCCCGAGGCGTTCGCGGACAAGAGCCGCTTCTCCATGGACTGGTACTACCCGGTGCTGGGCGGGGCGGTGCGCGGGCGGCAGGCGTACGAACTGCTGGAGCGCGAGTGGGCGACGTTCGTGGTGCCGGGTCTCGGCATCAGGTGCGTGTCCGACCAGCCGTGGGTGACGGGGGCGGAGACGTGCGAGCTGGTGCTGGCGCTCGACGCGCTGGGCGATCGGGACCGGGCGGCCGCGCTGTTCGCCGACGTGCAGCATCTGCGGCACGAGGACGGCTCGTACTGGACGGGCTGGCAGTACGCCAACCGCAAGCACTTCCCGCACGAGCGGTCCGGCTACACCGCGGCGGCGGTCGTCCTGGCGGCCGACGCGCTGCTGGGCATCTCCCCGGGATCCGGGTTGTTCCGCGACATCGCGGGAACGTCCGTGTTCGACCCGGACGTCTGCGGCTGCGCCGCCGGGACAGGCCGGCGACTGCCTCCCCCGGTGACCGAAGGGCGCCCGGGCGAAGGCGTCTGACCTGGTACTTCGGCGGTCCACAAGGGCTTTTGCGGGTTCTTTGCCGGGGAAATCCGGTGCGCCGCCGATGAAAGGCCCAATGAGGTAACTAGCTTCGTCAGTGGCCGGTACGAGACGTCTTCGGGGGAAGCGTGGGCGACACGGGCACAACAACGTTCTTGGACCAGGTCAGGACCGAGCCGACACTGTCTCCGGCGCGCGGATGGCGGAGGTTCCTGGCCAAAGACGCACGGGAGTCCGATCTGGGCCGGCGAAGGTTCCGGCTCAGAGATGGAGCTTCTCCGACAGAATTCACCGATGCCGAAAAGTCGTACGTTTTCGGCTTCAACGCGGTGATGTCGCGAGAAGTCGAGAAGATCGAGGAAGTCTCGGCTGAGCAGCGGCCCTTCGGCTACGAAGGGGCTGCCGCCGCCTGCACCGTCCTCGACCTTCTCACGCTGACCCGGGGCCGGCGCCTTCACGAGCTACTGGCCGGCCCCGCCCAGCACCACCGCCACGCCGCCTACCTCGGCGCCGGCCGCGGGTACGCGCTGCTGCGCCTGCGGCCCGTCCGGGGCGCCCGGCGCGCCCATCCGCTGCTGCGCTGGCTCGCCGTCGACGGGTTCGGGTTCCAGTGGAGCCTGGCCAGGGCGGACCGGATGGTGGGCGAGCGGATGATGCCCGACCTGCTCACCAGGGCGCACTGCGCCGTGTTCGACCAGGGGCTGGGGCGGCTGCTGTGGTACCACGATGGCGCCTCGGCCGGCGACCTCGCCGCCAGGATCGCCGGGTTCCCCGCGGGGCGGCGGGCCGATCTGTGGAGCGGGATCGGGTTCGCCGCCACCTACACGGGCGGGGCCGGGACCGACGAGTTGTGGTGGCTGGCCGAGCACGCGGGCGCCGACGGGTTCCGGGCACACCTGGCGCAGGGGTGCGCGTTCGCCGTGGCCGCGCGGCTGCGGTCGGGCCTGCTGCCCGGCCACGCGGCGCGAGCCGTGCCGATCCTGGCCGGCACCGACCCGGAGGAGGCGGCCTCGTGGACCGATCAGGCGCTCATCGCGCTCGGGCACGAGGCGCACACGCACGAGGACTTCCGCGGCTGGCAGGCACAGACCCGCCGCTCATGGACCCGCCGCCTGCGCACCTGACCACCGGCTCTGGCTCCGGCCCGCACGCACGCTAACCTTCTCGGTCTGACCACCAGGTCGAAAGGAAACATCTCCCTCCTTGATGAGCGACTTCATCAGCCCCGGTGGCACGACCGCGGCGCAGCGGCGGGTGCTCCTCGGCGCCGGAACGGGCCAGTTCGTCGAGTTCTACGACTTCGCGATCTACGGCTTCTCGGCCGTGGCCGTCGCCGAGGCGTTCTTCCCGGGCGCGAGCCCGGTGGCGAGCCTCCTGTCGGTCTTCGCCGTGTACGGTGTCGCGTTCGTGGCCCGGCCGCTCGGCGGGGTGTTCTTCGGCGCGCTGGCCGACCGCGCCGGGCGACGGGCCGTCCTCTACGCGACGCTCATGTGCATGGGCGTGGCGACCGCGCTGATCGGGTTGCTGCCGACGTATGCGGCCGCCGGGACCGTGGCGCCCGTCCTGCTGGTCCTGTGCCGCCTGGTGCAGGGGTTCTCGGCGGGTGGTGAGGCGGTCGGCGCGCCCTCGTTCGTGCTCGAACACGCGCCGTTCGAGCGCCGCGGCACCTGGATCGCCATCTCGGTCGCGGCCACGGGGGCGGCGTCCGTGGCCGCCCTGGTGTTCATCATTGCGGTCTCCGGAGCGCTCCCCGACGCGGCCTACGCCTCGTGGGGCTGGCGCGTCCCGTTCCTGGTGGCCCTGCCGCTCTCCCTGATCGGCGGCTACATCCGCGGGCGTACCGAGGAGAGCCCGGTGTTCCGGGAGCTCGAGCGGGACCACGCGATCGAGCGCCACCCGGTGCGCGGCAGCCTGCGCGGCAACGGGACCCGGCTGGGTCGGATCTTCGCCGTCATGGCCCTGTCCGGGCTCGGTTTCTACGTCCTCGTCGGCTATCTCGTCACCTCCCTGCAGACGGTCGCCGGGCTGAGCCTGCTGGAGTCGCTCGTGGCCAACGCCGTCGCGCTGCTCACCTTCACGGTGCTGCTGCCGGTCGGCGGCAGGCTCTCCGACGCGTTCGGCCGCAAGCCTATGCTGATCGCCGGCGCCGCGGCGGTCGCGGTGGTCAGCATGCCCGCGTTCCTCCTGGTCACGAGCGGCTCCCTGGCCGCAGCGGCGGCCGGGCAACTGCTGCTCGCCGCGGCGCTGTGCGCGTACGGAGGGGGCAGCTACACCTTCTTCGTCGAGCTGCTCCCGCCGGCGACCCGCGTCACGGGCGCCGCCATCAGCTACAACGTGGCCCTCGCGCTCTTCGGCGGTACGGCGCCGTTCGTCTCCACCTGGCTGGTCGATTTCACGGGCACGCCGGTGTCGCCGGGCCTTTACCTGCTCGTCGTCGCCCTCGTGGCGCTCGCGGTGGCGCTCACGACGCCCGAGACGCGGGTCGGGGAAGCAGCTGCGGGCAACGCCCGATCGCGCGTCTAGATCCCCTGGCCGACGCGCTCCAGCACGCGGAGCGAGCCGTGCACCGCCACCTCGGCGAACGCGCCCGACGCCAGCGCCCGCTGGTAGACCCGGTAGGGGCCCTGCCCGCCGTCGGCCGGGTCGGGATGGATGTCGTGGAAGGCCAGCGCGCCGCCCTCCATCACGTGCGGCGCCCAGCCCTCGTAGTCGAGGGTCACCGGCTCGTCGGAGTGGCCGCCGTCGATGAACAGCATGCCGAGCGGGGTGTTCCAGAGCCCGGCGACCCGCTCCGACCTCCCGACGACCGCGATCACCTCGTCCTCCAGGCCCGCCGCCGCGATCGTGGCCCGGAACGTCGGCAGGGAGTCCATCTTCCCGAACCGCACGTCGACCAGCGTCGGGTCGTGGTGGGCCCAGCCCGGCTGGATCTCCTCGGAGCCCCGGTGGTGGTCGACGGTGACGACCACGGACCCTGCCTGCCTGGCCGCCGCGCCGAGGTAGATCGCCGACTTGCCGCAGTAGGTGCCGATCTCGCAGATGGGGCCGAGCGCGCCGTAGCGGAGGGCCGTCTCGAAGAGGGCGATCCCCTCCTCGGGCGGCATGAACCCCTTGGCGTGCTCGGCCGCGCGGAGCAGCTCTGACGGCATGGTCATGGCATGCACCCTAGCCGAACCGAATAACATTCCGTCGGGCTCTTGCCCGGCACTTCTGCAACCTGTTCTACTTGGCAACGTGAATCAGCGCGCTCGCATCGCGATGTCCGACGACGACGTCACCGCCTTCCTGGAGGCCGCACGCAAGCTGCAGCTGGCCACCGTCAACAGGGACGGCACGCCGCACCTGGTGACCATGTTCTACGGCCTCTCCGAGGGACGGATCGCCTTCTGGACGTACGCCAAGTCGCAGAAGGCCCGCAACCTCGCCCGCGATCCCCGGGTGACCTGCCTCGTCGAGACCGGCGACGCCTACGACGAGCTGCGCGGCGTCCTGGTGTACGGCAAGGCAGGGCGGCTGGACGACCGCGACCGCGTCATGGACGTCGGCATGATGGTCGCCCGCAGGACGACGCCCGGCGTGCCGGACGAGCTGCTGCGCCCGTACGTGGAGAAAACCGGGCTCAAACGGGTTGCGTACGTCGTCGAGCGCACAAAAGTGGTCTCATGGGATCACAGGAGGCTCGCATGAAAGTCACCGTGGACGAGCTGGTCTGCGAGGCCAACGCCGTGTGCATGGGCCTCGCGCCCGAGGTGTTCGAGGTGGACGACGACGACCAGCTGCACATCCTGCTGCCCGAACCGCCTCCCGAGATGCGGGACCGCGTCCGCCACGCGGTGAGGTCCTGCCCCAAGGCCGCCCTTTCGCTGGAGGAATAGCCCGACGGGGGTCCACCGCCCCCGGCACCCCCGCACACGTCCCACCGAGGAGGAACTCCACATGCGCGCCGCGATCCTGCACGCCGTAGGCAACGACAAGCTCGACATCCGCGACGACGTCACCCTGGCCCCCGTCGGGCCGTCGGACGTACGCGTGCGCGTCAGGGCGACGGGCGTCTGCCACTCGGACCTGTCGGCCATGAGCGGCGTGCTCCCGCAGCCCGTGCCGCTCGTCCCCGGTCACGAGGGCGCGGGCGAGGTGGTCGAGGTGGGCGAGCACGTCACCTCCCTCAAGCCGGGCGACCACGTCGTCATCAGCTGGCGCCCGGCCTGCCAGGAGTGCGACCTGTGCGTGGGCGGCCAGCCGTACCTGTGCATGAAGTACGTGATCGAGTCCTTCAGCAAGGGCAACTTCCGGCTCGGCGGCGACGAGGCGACGGTCTTCGGGATGGCGGGGTGCGGCACCTGGGCCGAGGAGATCATCGTGCCGTGGCAGGGCGCCATCAAGATCGACGACGACGTTTCGTGGGAGGCGGCGGCCCTGATCGGCTGCGGCATCACGACCGGCGTGGGCGCCGCGATCAACACCGCCAAGGTCCGCCCCGGCTCCACGGTGGCGGTGATCGGCTGCGGCGGCGTCGGCCTGTCGGTCATCCAGGGCGCCCGGCTCTCCGGCGCGCGCACGATCCTCGCGGTCGACCCGCTGGAGTCCAAGCACGAGCTGGCCAAGAAGGTCGGGGCCACCCACGCGGTGACGCCCGAGCAGGTCCCCGAGGCGGTCAACGAGCTCACCGGCGGTGCGGGCTTCGACTACGGGTTCGAGGTCGTCGGCAAGTCGGCCACGATCCAAGGCGCCTGGCAGGTCACGCGGGCGGGCGGCGACGTCGTCGTGGTCGGCGCGGGCGCGGCGGACGACATGGTGTCGATCTCGGCGTTCAGCCTGCTGTTCGAGGGCAAGAACCTCCTGTCCAGCCTGTACGGCGAGGCGGACGTCCGCCACGACTTCCCGTATTTCGCCAAGCTCCACAAGGCCGGCAGGCTCGACCTGGAATCCATGATCAGCTCACGCATCCGCCTGGCCGACCTGAACGACGCGGTCGCGGCCCTGCGCGGCGGCGAGGTCCTTCGCCAGATCGTCATCATGGACTGACAATCCGGCCCTGGCCCTTCACCGCTGAGGGCGGGCGGGCACGAGGCGGGCCGGCGGTGATTCGCGGGTGTCCCAGCGAGTGCTCGCCAGGTGGCGCTCCGTCAACGTGAGCAGGTCGAAGATTTCACGAGCGAGATATCCCCTGGTGTTCCTCTCGACCTGCTTCGGATGCAGGATGCCCGCCGCCGAGAGTTCTTCCAGGGCCTGCCGTGCGGCCGGATGCGTGACTGAGAGCAGACCCTGCACTGTTCTGGCCGTCACGAGCGGCGCGGCGGGCAGGAGGTCCAGCAGGCGCACGACGGCCGAGTCAGCCCGCGGCACCGGCCGCAGCCCTTGGGATTCGCGGAATCGGGGGTGCCGCTCACGCCACACTTGGCGCAACTCCTCAAGCTCGTCCGCGAACCTTTCGGCCTGCTCGACGGCGGTCACGGTGGCCGCCAGGAACACACGGAGCCACGCGTCGATCCCCTGCCTGGCATCCTGCGACCCGGCGTCTCCGGCGTACCTGTACGCCGTCAGACCGTTGATGTAGGCGTCCGATCGGGTGAGGAGCACCAGGCTGATAGGGAGAATCGCATGGGGTGTCAGGCCACGTCGGGTGAGAATCGTGTGGACCATTGCCCGGCCGACCCTGCCGTTGCCATCCGTGAACGGGTGGATCGTCTCGAACTGTGCATGTGCCATGGCCGCCTGGATCAAGGGCGCGTGCTCCGCCCGGTTGACGTACGACACGCCGCATGCGTGACGAGAAGGCATGCCGCCACGGCGATCATCCCTTCATCGCGGTGGTCCCGATGAAGGGATGATCGCCGTGAGTGCTACTCGGTGGAGAAGGCGGCGTCGAAGGCCGTGGCGGGCGGGGTGATGGAGTTGAGCGTGCGGATGTAGCTCAGCGCCTCCCGCGCCCCGTCCAGCCGGTCCATACCGGCGTCCTCCCATTCGATCGAGATCGGGCCGTCGTACCCGATGGAGTTCAGTGCGCGGAAGCAGTCCTCCCACGGCACGTCGCCCCGGCCCGTGGAGACGAAGTCCCAGCCGCGCCGCATGTCGGCCCACGGCAGGTGCGAGGACATGCGGCCCTTGCGGCCGTCGCCCACGCGCATGCGCGTGTCCTTGCAGTCGACGTGGTAGATGCGGTCCTTGAAGTCGAGGATGAACGCCACCGGGTCGAGGTCCTGCCAGACCATGTGCGACGGGTCCCAGTTGAGCCCGAACGCCGGCCGGTGGCCGATGGCCTCCAGCGTCCGCTGGGTGGTGTAGTAGTCGTAGGCGATCTCGCTCGGGTGGATCTCGTGCGCGAAGCGCACGCCGACCTCGTCGAAGACGTCGAGGATCGGGTTCCAGCGGTCGGCGAAGTCCTGATAGCCGGCCTCCACCATCGAGGCCGGCGTCGGCGGGAACATGGCGACGGTGTGCCAGATCGACGAGCCGGTGAAGCCGACCACCGTGTTCACGCCCAGCAGCGCGGCGGCCCGCGCGGTGTTCTTCATGTCCTCGGCGGCGGCCTGGCGCACCGACTCGGGGTCGCCTTCGCCCCAGATGCGTGCCGGCAGGATGGCCTTGTGACGCTCGTCGATGAGGTCGCAGACGGCCTGGCCGACCAGGTGGTTGGAGATGGTCCACACCTTGAGGCCGTGCTTGTCCAGCTGGGCGCGCTTCTGCTCCACGTACGACGGGTCGGCCACGGCCTGGGCGACGTCGAAGTGGTCGCCGGAGCAGGCGATCTCCAGGCCGTCGTAGCCCCACTCCGCCGCCAGCCGGCACACCTCCTCGAACGGCAGGTCGGCCCACTGTCCGGTGAACAGCGTGACGGGTCGCATGAGTCAGTCCTCCACGTTCGTGTAGCGGCTGCCCTCAGCCGCGCTCTGCTCGACCGCCGCCAGCACCCGCTGCACCCGCAGCCCGTCGGCGAACGACGGCGTGGGATCGGCTCCGGTGGCGACCGCCTCCAGGAAGTCCCTGACCTCGTGGGTGAAGGTGTGCTCGTAGCCGAGCCCGTGCCCGGGCGGCCACCAGGCGCCCACGTAGGGGTGGTCGGGCTCGGTGACGAGGATGCGCTCGAAACCGCCTCCGCCCGCGCTGAACCACAGCTCGTTCATGGCCTCGAAGTCGAACGCGAGGCTGCCGTGCGAGCCGTTGATCTCGATGCGCATGGCGTTCTTGCGTCCGGTGGCGAAGCGGGTGGCCTCGAACGAGGCCACCGCCCCGCCCGAGAGCCGGCCGATGAACAGCGCGGCGTCGTCGACGGTGACCTGGCCCGTGGCGGAGGTGCCGGTCGCGCCGAGCCCGGCCGACTCTGCCGCCAGCGGCCGCTCCTTGATGAACGTCTCCGTCAGCGCGGACACGCCCACCACGTTCTGCCCGGTGATGAACTGGGCGGCGTCGACGATGTGGGAGCCGATGTCGCCGAGCGCGCCGGCCCCCGCCTTGTCCTTCTGCAGCCGCCAGACCAGCGGGAACTCCGGGTCGACGATCCAGTCCTGCAGGTATTGCGCCCGCACGTGCCTGATCTCGCCGAGCCTGCCCTCCTCGACGTACCGGCGGGCGAGCGCGACCGCGGGCACCCGCCGGTAGTTGAAGGCCACCATGCTCTTCCCCGGCGCGGCCGCGGCCGCCCGCACCATGGCCTCGGCCTCGGCGACGGTGTTGGCCAGCGGCTTCTCGCAGAGGACGTGCTTGCCGGCCTCCAGCGCGGCCACGGCGATCTCGGCGTGCGAGTCGCCCGGCGTGCAGATGTCGACGATCTGCACGTCGTCGCGCTTGACCAGCTCTCTCCAGTCCGTCTCGACGGCGTCCCAGCCGAGTTGCGCGGCGGCCGTCTCGGTGCGCTCCTTCGACCTGCCCGCGAGCACCGCCATGCGCGGTGCCAGCGGGAGGTCGAAGAAGGCCCCCACGCTCCGCCAGGCCTGCGAGTGGACGCGGCCCATGAAGGCGTAGCCGACCATGCCCACGCCGATGGTGGTTCTGTCTGACATGCAACCCCCGATCAGGATTCGAAGCCGAGCGACAGGTACTTCTCGACGTTCTCCTTGGTGATGGTCTCGGACGCGAGTGTGATGGACTGCGGAACCTGGTTCTCCACCAGATCACTCATGCCCTTACCCTGTGCTATCAGACGCGCCAGTTTGATCGCCGAGGAGGCCATTGTCGGGCTGTAGGTGACGGTGGCCTGCAGCACCGAGGTGCCCGACTGGATCTCCTTCATCGCGTTCAGCGAGCCGGCCCCGCCCACCATGATGAACTCGTTCCTGTTGGCCTCCTTGATGGCGGCGAGCACGCCGACGCCCTGGTCGTCGTCGTGGTTCCACAGCGCGTCGATCTTCTTGTGCGCCTGCAGCAGCGACGTGGCCACCTCGTTGCCGGTCTCCACCGTGAACTGCGCGTCCTGCTTGGCGGTGACGCTGAACCCGTACGTCTTGAGCGCGTCGGCGAAGCCCTTGGTGCGGTCCTGGGTCAGCGGCAGCGTGGCGATGCCCTGGATCTCGACGATCACCGGGTTCGCCACGCCCTTGTCCTTGAGCTGCTTGCCGATGAAGTGCCCGGCCGCCACGCCCATGCCGTAGTTGTCGCCGCCGACCCACGTCCGGTAGGCCAGCTTGTCGGGGAAGACGCGGTCGAGGTTGACGACGGGGATGCCGGCCTCGGTGGCCTGCAGCGCGACCTGGTTGAGCTGCTGGCCGTCGTTCGGCAGGATCACCAGCGCGTTCACCTTGGCCGCGATGAGCGACTCGACCGCGGAGATCTGCTGGTTGATGTCGTTCGTCGGCTCGACCGGCTTGAACTCGACGTCGGTGTACTGCTTCGCGGTGGCCTCGGCGTTCTTGGCGATGGCCGCGATCCACCCGTGGTCGGCCGCCGGCGCCGAGAAGCCGATCACCACCTTCTGGCCCGGCTCGTCGTTGCCGCTGGCCGCGGGGGCCGGAACGGCGGCCGCGCTGCTCGGCGCGGCCTCGGGCTCGTTGCTGGTGCAGCCCGCCGCTAAGAGGACGGCTCCGCCGACGAGGAATCCCCTGCGCGCGACGTTCTCACTCATGGTGCTCTCTCCTTCAGGTTCCGCCGCTGGAGAAGGACGGCGGCGACGATGATCAGGCCCTTCGCGATCAGCTGGTCGCTGGTGTTGAGGCCGTTGAGAATGAACAGGTTCGTGATGAGCGTGAAGATCAGCAGGCCCAGGATCGAGCCCATGATCGTGCCCCGGCCCCCGGTGAGCAGCGTGCCGCCGATGATCACAGCGGCGATGGCGTCGAGTTCGTACAGGTCTCCGTGGGTGGACGAGCCCGTCGTCGTACGGGCCATGATGAGGATGGCGGCGATGCCGCAGCACATCCCCGACAGGGCGTAGAGCAGCATCGTGTGCCTGCGCACGTCGATCCCGGCGAGCCTGGCCGCCTCGGGGTTGCCGCCGACCGCGTACGTGCGCCGCCCGAACGTCGTGCGGTTGAGGACGACCCAGCCCAGCACCACGACGAGCGCGAAGATGTAGACGAGCAGCGGGATGCCCAGAACGCGGGTGGTCGACAGGTCCACGAGAGCGGCGTTGTCGGCGTCGATGAGCTGGGTCTTGCGGTCGGACATGCGTTGCGCCAGCCCGCGGGCGGCGACGAGCATGGCGAGCGTGGCGATGAACGGCACGAGCCGCCCGTAGGCGATGAGCAGCCCGCTGACCAGCCCCGCCCCGGTGCCGACGAGGATCGCGCAGATCGCCATGATCACCGGCCCGTACGACTGCGTGGCCACCGTCGTCGCCCACACCGATGCCAGCGCCATGACCGCGCCCACCGACAGGTCGATGCCGCCACCGATGATCACGAACGTGGCCCCGACCGTGATCACGCCGATCGTGGCGGCCAGCGACAGGATGCTGACCAGGTTGGAGGCGGTGGCGAAGTTGTCCGGCCGGGTGACCATGCCGACGACGACCAGCAGCGCCAGCGCGCCGAGCAGGCCGAGGTGCCGCATCTCGCCGAGGCCGCCCAGCGCCCCCAGCCCGGGGATGCCTCCGCGCGACGGCCCGCCGCCTCCCGCGGCCGAGGGCGCCTGCGCTTTCGTGGGCTCGCTCATCACGCCGCCCTCCCATTCATGATCATGTCGAGTACGCCGTGCTCGTCCAGCCCGGCGGCGTCGCCCTCGTGGATGACGGTCCCCTCGCGCACCACCAGCACGCGGTCGGCCAGGCCGAGCACCTCGGGCACCTCGCTGGAGACCAGCAGCACGCCGATGCCCTGCTCGGCCAGGTCGCGGATCACCGCGTACAGTTCGGCCCTGGCGCCCACGTCCACGCCTCTGGTGGGCTCGTCCAGCAGGAGGAGTTTGCGGCCGCCGAGCAGCCAGCGGGCGAGCACGGCCTTCTGCTGGTTGCCGCCCGACAGGGTCCTGATCGGGCGTTCGGGGTCGGGCGGCCGGATGTCCAGCATCTCCGCCAGCCGCCTGGCCTCCTCCCGCTCGCGTTTACGGTCGAGCCAGCCGAACCGGGCGAACCCGGTCAGGCCGCCCAGCGTGATGTTCGCGGTGACGCTCTGGTCGAGCAGCAACGCCTGGGCCTTGCGCTCCTCGGGGGCCAGGCCCATGCCGTGGCGTACCGTGTCGACGACGGTGCGGCCTACCGGCCGGCCGTCGAGCAGCACGCGGCCGGTGGCCGGGCGCGCTCCGTACACCGCTTCGAGGATCTCCGAACGCCCGGAGCCGACGAGGCCGGCCAGCCCGACGATCTCGCCCGCCCGCACGGAGAACGAGACGTCGGAGAAGACCCCTGGCGAGCTCAGCCCCTCGACGGTGAGCACCTCATCCCCCGGCGACCGGCCCGCCTTGGCGGGGAAGACGTATTCGACGTTCCTGCCGGTCATGAGGGAGACGATCTGCGTGGTGGGGGTGTCGCGCGCGGACAGGCCCACGGCGACCGTACGGCCGTCCTTCAGCACGGTGACCCGGTCGCCGATCTCGCGGATCTCCTCCAGGCGGTGGGAGATGTAGACCACGGCCACGCCCTGGGCGGTGAGCTCGCGGATGATGCGGAAGAGGTTGGCGACCTCGTCGTGGGCGAGCGCCGCCGACGGCTCGTCCATGATGATCAGGTGGGCGTCGTGGGAGAGCGCGCGGGCCATCGAGACGACCTGCTTGGCCGCCGGCGACAGCCGGCCGACCTCGGCCGACGGGCGGATCTCGCCGTGGCCGAGCCGTTCGAGCACCTCGCGGGCGGCGCGCCGGGCGGCCGGCCTGTTCACGAAGCCGAAGCGGGCGTGCTCGTGGCCGAGGAAGATGTTCTCGGCCACGCTGAGCCCGTCGACCAGGTCGAGTTCCTGGTAGATGGTGGCGAAGCCGAGCCTGATGGCGTCGATCGGGCTGCTCGGGCGCACCTCGGCGCCGTTGAACACGATGGTGCCCTCGTCGGGCTGGTGCGCTCCGGCCAGCACCTTGATCAACGTGGACTTGCCGGCGCCGTTCTGGCCGAGCAGGCAGTGCACCTCGCCCGCCCGCACGTCCAGGTCGACGCCGTCCAGCGCGCGCACGCCGGGGAACTGCTTGACGATGCCCTTCATGACCAGCATCGGAGATCCCTTTCAGCGTTCTCGTCGGGCGGTCGTTCTGCTCAGGCGTTGACGATGCGGTTGATGTTGTCGGGGGACAGGTAGTGCTCGATGGCGAGCATCCCGGCGCCGAGCACGGCGGCGTTGATGCCCGTACGGCTGGGTGTGATCGACAGGTGGTGCGTGGCCAGCGGGAGGGATCTGCGGTAGACCGTCTCCCTGATCCCGGCGAGCAGGTGCTCGTGCACGCGCGACAGCGCCCCGCCGATGACGATGACCTCGGGGTTGAAGAAGTTGACCAGGCTGGCCAGCACCTCGCCGATGAGCCGGCCCGCCTCCCTGACCAGCCGCAGCGCCTGCGTGTTGCCGGCCTGCACCAGCGCCACCACGTCGGCCCCGGTCTCGGCGGCCAGGCCGAGCTCGGTCAGCCGCCGGGCGATCGCGGCGCCGCCGGCCACGGCCTCCAGGCAGGCGCTGTTGCCGCACCGGCAGCCGGCGTCCTCGTGGCCGCTGACCCTGATGTGGCCGATGTCGCCCGCCGAGCCCTGCGCGCCCCTGTGCAGCCTGCCCTGGGCCACGATGCCGCAGCCGATGCCGGTGCCGACCTTGACGAACAGCAGGTGGGCGGCGTCGGCGAAGGAGTTGCGATGCTCTCCGAGCGCCATCACGTTGACGTCGTTGTCGACCAGCACCTCCACCCCGTCGAAGTAGTCGGGGACGGGGTAGTCGTTCCAGCCGGGCATGATCGGCGGGTTGTTCGGCCGCCCGGTGGCGAACTCGACGGGGCCCGGAACCCCGATGCCGACGGCGCGCAGAGCGGACCTGGGCCGTCCCGCCGTGCCGAGCAGCCGGTCGAGCCGCTGGTCGACGTGGGCGAGCACCTTCTCGGGGCCCTCGCCGATCAGCATCGAGTCCTCGCACTCGGCGAGCACGTCGCCGGAGATGTCCATCAGCGCGACGCGGCAGTGCGTGGCGCCCAGGTCGACGCCGGCGAAGGCGTGGTCCTCGGTGTGCAGGCGCAGTTGGCGCGGCGGCCTCCCGCCGGTGGACTCGCCGCTCTCGGTCTCCTCCACCAGGCCGCGCTCGATCAGCGCGTCGACCCGCTGCGAGATCGTCGATCTGGCCAGGCCGGTGAGCCGCGCGAGATCGGAACGGGTCGTCGCCGATCCGGCGCTGATCAGCGTCAGCACGTCGCCGGCGGAGCCCGGCTGGGGGGTCATGTGGCGACAATAAGATCACCGATACGGCAAATCAAGAGTATGGATCGCCCAAACTCCCCCAACTTCCGCCGAAGATCGAACAAAGCCTGCCTATTTGGCCCCATTCCCCGATATTCCCGACATTTGGGCAGTCGTCTGATGACCCAGAAACGACGAAACCGGCCCCCGCCGCAGGCGGGGACCGGCCCAGGAAGGGGACCGGCCCAGGAAGGGGACCGGCTCAGGAGGCCGCCGCGATCAGAGCATGGCCTTCATCGAGTCACCCGCCGTGAGCACGTACGGCTGCTCGGCCATGATCGCCTCCCAGTTGCCGGCGATCGTCTCGGGCGTGAGGTCGTCGGTCTTCCAGCCGGGCCCCTCGGCCACGAACACCCGCGCCACCCGGCCGCCGCCGACGCTGAACACCTCGCCGCTGACCTCGCACGAGTCGTGCACGAGACAGGCCACCAGCGCGCTCACCCGCTCGGGCGTGAACTTGGCCTCGAACTCGGCCGGCAGCAGCGCCTCGGTCATCCGGGTCCACGCGATGGGGGCGATGGCGTTGGCCTTGATACCGTTGCGCGCGCCCTCGATGCCCAGGGTCTTGGTCAGGCCGACCAGGCCCATCTTCGCGGTCGAGTAGTTGGCCTGGCCGAAGTTGCCGAACAGGCCGGCCGGGCTGGAGGTGTTGACGATGCGGCCGTAGCCCGCCTCCTTCATCAGCGGGTAGGCGGCCTGGGTGACCAGGTAGGAGCCGCGTACGTGCACGGCGAGCACGCCGTCGAAGTCCTCGACCGTCATCTTGCCGAACGACTTGTCGCGCAGGATGCCCGCGTTGTTGACGACGATGTCGACCTTGCCGAACGCGTCGACGGCGGTGCCCACGATGGCCCTGGCGCCCTCGGGCGTGGCGACGTTGTCGGTGCTGGCGACGGCCTGGCCGCCGTTCTTCGTGATGAGCTCGGCCACCTCGGCGGCGGGCCCCGCGGAGGCGCCGGTGCCGTCGAGCGCGCCCCCGAGGTCGTTGACCACGACCTTGGCACCGCGCTCCGCCAGCAGCAGCGCGTGCGACCTGCCGAGGCCGTGCCCCGCCCCCGTGATGATCGCGACCCTGTCATCGAACCGAAGCATCGAACCTCCCAGGCAGGAGAACAACATTCTAGTACGAGTACGATAACCCGCCCCCGGTTCCAGCGCTCGCCCGGCGCTCGGGCGCCTTCACCCCAGCGGCCAGGTCCGGCCGGAAAGCACAGGTCCGGCGCTTGGTCAGGCCGGGAACCACAGGTCCGGCTCGCCCGCCACCCGGCGCACCCGCCCCCTGGCCTCCAGCCAGGCCAGGTGCGCGAGCGTCTCGTTGTTGGCCGCGCGCCGCATGAACGGCGGGATCGTCTCCCACGGCCGCGACCAGGTCAGCCGGGTGGCCAGGTCCCAGCAGGCGGCGCCGTCGAGCGAGCCCACCACCCGCTCGATCTCGGCCAGCCGCTCGTCGTGGTGCGCCATCACGCTGTCGACCCGCTCGGCCAGCTCCAGGAAACGGTATTCGTGCGCGGGCAGCACCTCCTCGACGTCCAGCTTGCGCACGGCGGCCAGCGAGCCGAGGTAGTCGGCCAGCGGGTTGGGGCCCGACTGCGGGTGCACGGCCACCATCGGCGTGATCTTGGCCAGCACGTGGTCGCCGGAGAACAGCACCCTGCGCCCGGGCGAGACGAAGCACAGGTGCCCGGGCGAGTGGCCGGGCGTCCAGACGGCCCGCAGGTCCCAGCCGGGCAGCCCGAGCTCGTCGCCGTCCTCCACCAGCCGGTCGGGCTTGGCCATGGTGACCATGTGCCGGATCATCATCGAGGCCCCGGCCAGCTCGTCCAGGGTCAGCGCGGGCACCCCGCAGCGGCGCAGCAGCTCGCGCTCCCGTTCCACCAGGGAGTCGATGGCCGCGTCGTCGTAACGCTCGCGGACCAGCCGCGCGTCGGCCGGATGCAGCGCGATCCACGCGCCCGACATCTCACGGACTCGCCCGGCCAGCCCGTAGTGGTCGGGGTGGATGTGCGTGACGAGCACGCCCTTGACGTCGGTGATCGCGTAGCCGGCGACGGCCAGGCCGGCGACGAGCGCGTCGTACGCCTCGTCCGTGTTCCAGCCGGCGTCGACGATCGCCACCCCGTCGGGCAGCTCCAGGACGTAGACCAGCACGTACCGCAGAGGATTGACCGGGATCGGCACCGGCACGGACCACAGCCCCGGGCGCACCCGTTCGACCTCGGGGATCGCCCCGCCGGCCCACGCGTCCCGCTGTGCCACATTGGCAGGGGTCACCACGAATTTCGTCATGGCCTCGATTGTGCCCGAACGAAGTTCGGCATCCGAATCATGTTCTACTAGGACCATGAAGCCGAGCCGCGAACTTTCCGACACTGGCCGCTTCGTCCGGCAGCCCAACCGTTTCACGGACCGGCTCGGCCCGCCCGAGCCGGGGCGGTACCGGCTCTACGCTTCCTACGCCTGCCCGTGGGCGCAGCGGGTGCTGATCGTACGGTCGCTCCTCGGGCTGCAGGACCTGCTGGACGTCACGATCGTCGATCCCGTCCGCGACGAGAAGGGCTGGCGCGTTCCCGGCGGCGACCCGGAATATCTCTCGGAGCTCTACCACGCGTCGGACCCCGGCTACACCGGCCGTTACACCGTCCCCTGCGTCTGGGACACGAAGGACAACCGCATAGTCACCAACGACTTCCCCCAGATCACCCTCGATCTGGAGACGTCATGGGGCACCTCGCCGAACCTCTACCCGGAGCGTCTGCGGCCGGACATCGCCATCATGAACGACCGCCTCTACCACGGCCTCAACAACGCGGTGTACGAGGCCGGCTTCGCCCGCGACCAGCAGGTGTACGAGGAGGCGGTCGCCCGCGTCTTCACCACCCTCGACTTCCTGGAGGTGCGCCTGGCGGGGTCGGAGTTCCTCTTCGACACGCTCACCGACAGCGACGTGCGCCTCTACACGACCCTCGCGAGGTTCGACACCGTCTACCACGCGCACTTCAAGTGCTCCATCAGGCGGCTGATCGACTATTCGGCGCTGTGGGCGTACGCGCGCAGGCTGTACGCTGTCCCGGCCTTCCGCGAAACCACCGACTTCGACCAGATCAAGCGTCATTACTACCTCTCCCAGACCACCATCAACCCGAGCCGGATCGTGCCGGTAGGGCCCGATCTGGACTGGAGCCTGTAGGCGCGGGCAACCGGACGAACAGCAGCGCCGAGGCCAGCATCATCACGGCCACGACACCCCAGGCGGCGGCGAGGCCCGACTGGGCGGCCAGGGCGCCGAGCGTGAGGTTGGCCAGGGTCCCGCCGGACTGCAGGGCAATGGAGCTCGTCGAGGTGACCGTGGTGCGCTCGGTGGCGGTGACGGCCTTGTGGGTCAGCTCCAGGCAGAGCACGCCCGTCAGCGAGATGCCGACGAACAGCACGACGTAGGCCAGCCCCGCGCTCAGCGTTCCCGGCAGGGCGTCCAGTCCCGCCGTCGCGGCCAGCGCGCCCACGGACAGCGCGGCCAGCACCGTCCCCACGACCGCTCCCCCGGCCGAGCCGCCGGCCAGCCGGGCCACGCGCGGCACGAGCGCGCTGCCCATCGCGCTGCCCGCGAAGCCGAGCGCCGCGACCACGGCGTAGGCCAGGCTGCCCTCCTCCGCCGTGCCCGCCAGCTCGGCCAGCCGTCCGGGGGTGAGCAACTCGATGGTCATCAGCACCGCGCCCGTCGCCGCCGCGACCATCATGAGCCTGCGCAGCAGCGCGCGGCCCGCGGCCAGCCGGATGCCGCCCGCCACCGTCGCGGGCACCTCGCGCAGGACGCTCGACAGCGTGCGGCGCCGGTGGGCCGGTTCGGGCAGCGCGAGCATCACCACGAGCAGCAGCACCGCAGCCGCGACGGCGCCCAGCAGGGACGGCGCGGCCAGGGGGAGGATCAGCGAGGGCGGCACCAGGAGCGGCACGCCGCCGCCCGCCAGGACGCCGACGCACAGGGCCACGGACTCCATCGCGCCGCCTCTGGCCAGGCCGGGCTTGAGGTCGGCGTCGCGGCCCTCGATGCCGTGCAGCGTGTCGACGTACCAGGAGGACGCGGGGCCGCTCGACAGGGCCCTGGCCACGCCTTTCAGCACGCCGGCCACCATGAACATCCCGAGCGTCGTGGCCACGCTCATCAGCGCCAGGCCCGCGACGGTGAACGCGGCCGAGGCCGCCAGCACCACGCGCCGCCCCAGGACGTCGGCCAGCCCGCCGGTGGGCAGCTCGAGGCACACGGTCACGATCGAGAACACCGTCGTCGCCAGCCCGATCCGCGCCAGGCTGAGACCTCGCTCGGTCATCAGCAGCACCTGGGCGGCCATCGCGAGCCCGAGCGGCAGCCAGGTCAGGAAGCTGACGAGCATGTAGCGGTGTAAGGCTGATCGCGCGGTCATCGGTCGTCCCGCCCCTCTTCACGGTTGCGTGGCATCGCGTCTTCACGGTTGCGTGGCATCGCGCCGAACCAGACGGTGACCTGCCTGGCGGCCGGATCGGCGGCGTAGCGGGTGGAGAGCTCGCCCACCAGTTCCTCGACCCTGTCCTTCAACTCCCGCACCGCCGCGGGCGGCAGCGAGAGGACGTGGTCGCTCATCCCGGAGACCTCCACCCAGTCGTCGGCCCAGTCGCCGGGGTCGAACGCCTCCATCAGCCGCCCGACCATCTCGGCCTGCCGCAGGTGCACGACCTTGACGGCCTCGCGACCCTCCTCGGTGCCGGACAGCTCGACGGCGTCCCACGAGGTGTAGCGGTGGCGGGCCCGCCACCGGCGCTCGCGCCCGTCGCGCCGGTCGGGGTCCTCTTCGATGAAGCCGTACTTGAACAGCTCGCGCAGGTGGTAGCTGGTCGAGCCGGAGCTCTCGCCGACCTTGCGGCCCAGCTCGCTCGCGGTGGCCGCCCCGTCGGAGCGCAGCAGGCCCAGCAGGCGCACCCGCAGCGGGTGGGCGACGACCTTGAGCACCTGCGCGTCGCTGATCTTGTACTGCTCCTCCATGTCCTCGACCGTAGACCGCAAAGGCATTTTTGCAAAGGATATTTGGCGATTTCTCCGCTCATA
This sequence comes from Nonomuraea deserti, assembly GCF_004348685.1. GTDB lineage: Bacteria > Actinomycetota > Actinomycetes > Streptosporangiales > Streptosporangiaceae > Nonomuraea > Nonomuraea deserti. The sequence goes on from NZ_SMKO01000015.1 coordinate 24,951, forward strand.
AACTGTGGGGATGCTTGACGACATCCAGGTGGACGACGCGATCTTCGCGCTGCGCCCCGACTTCGCGGTCCTCGTCATGACCGCCCGCGACCTGCGCAACGGGCCCACCGACGAGCGCTCACGCGCCTGGCTCGCCGAGGCCGCGGCCGTCCCCGTGCAGACCGGCAAGATCGACGCCTGGAAGGACGCCTACCGCGCGTTCGGGGCCAGGCCGCAGCGCACGAGGCCCTCGGTCGACGCGCTCACCCGCCGGATGCCGCTGCCGGAGATCAACCAGGTCGTCGACGCCTACAACGCGATCAGCGTGAAGCACGCGCTGCCCATCGGCGGGGAAGACCTCGACCGCTATTCCGGCCCGGCACGGCTGGTCAGGGCGCGCGGCGACGAGGCGTCCGAGGAGGCGCTCGGCACGCCCGACCCCGGCGAGGTGATCTGGCGCGACGACCTCGGCGTGACCTGCCGCAGGTGGAACTGGCGCCAGGTGGCGCGCACCCGGCTCACCGAGGGGACCACCAACGCGATCTTCCTGCTCGAGCGCCTGGAGCCGATGTCACTGGAGGAGCTCAAGCAGGCGGGCGAGGAACTCGCGGACCTACTGTCCGAGTTGTCCCCTCAGGTGCGCATCGCCAGCAGATTGGTGTCTGGAGGGAAGTAAACCTCCGGACAGGGTGTTGATACCAAATAGTGATAATCGCGCCACCCCCTGGGTTGACTAGGGGGTCGTGCCCTCATCGCGCTGTCCTGAGAGGATCGTACGTGGCGGCACGCCCACCTAGGCGCGCGCTGCCAGTCCGGGCGAGTAGCCTTGGAAAGGTTCTCTAACATCAACGCCGATCTGCGGAAGAGGGCGATTTCCGCCGTGTCGTCTGAGTCGTCGCGGACAAACCCGCTGGCAAGCTTTGGTCAGAACGAGTGGCTTGTCGACGAGCTGTACCAGAAATACCTCCAAGACCCTGAGTCGGTCGACAAGGCTTGGTGGAATTTCTTCGCTGACTACAACCCTGACTACGGACCGGGCCGGACCCCGGCCAAGGAGGCGGGGAACGGCACTGTGACCGCCCCCGCGCCTCCCAAGGCGGCGCCGAAGGCGCCGCCGGCAGCCGAGAAGCCGAAGCAACCGGCCACTCCGGTGCCCAAGGGCGCCGAGGAGGTGAAGTTGCGCGGGGCCGCGGCCCGCACGGCCGCCAACATGGAGCAGTCGCTGTCGGTGCCGACCGCGACCAGCGTGCGCGCCATCCCGGCCAAGTTGCTGGTCGACAACCGCATTGTGATCAACAATCATCTCAAGCGGGGCCGCGGCGGCAAGGTGTCCTTCACACACCTGATCGGCTTCGCGATCGTCAAGGCGCTGCGTGCCATGCCGGAGATGAACTACTCCTACACGGAGATCGACGGCAAGCCCACGCTCGTCAAGCCCGAGCACGTGGGCTTCGGCCTGGCGATCGACGTGCAGAAGAGCAACGGCGAGCGCCAGCTCCTCGTGCCCTCGATCAAGGGCGCGGAGGAGATGGACTTCCGGCAGTTCTGGATGGCCTACGAAGAGGTCGTCCGCAAGGCGCGGGCCGGCAAGCTCGGCGTCGACGACTTCGCCGGCACCACGATCTCGCTGACCAACCCCGGCACCATCGGCACCGTGCACTCCGTGCCGCGCCTGATGCCCGGCCAGGGCACGATCATCGGCGTCGGCGCGATGGAATACCCCGCCGAATACCAGGGCGCCTCGCCCGACACCCTCTCGCGCCTGGCCGTCTCCAAGGTCATGACGCTGACCAGCACCTACGACCACCGGATCATCCAGGGCGCCCAGTCGGGCGACTTCCTGCGCCAGATCCACCGGCTGCTGCTCGGCGAGGACGGCTTCTACGACGAGGTCTTCGAGGCGCTGCGGATCCCGTACGAACCGGTCCGCTGGGTCCAGGACGTGTCGACGTCGCACGACGACGACGTGTCCAAGTCGGCGCGGGTGCTGGAGCTGATCCACGCCTACCGCGTGCGCGGCCACCTGATGGCCGAGACCGACCCGCTGGAATACAAGCAGCGCAAGCACCCCGACCTCGACATCCAGTCGCACGGCCTGACGCTGTGGGACCTCGAGCGGGAGTTCGCGACCGGCGGCTTCGGCGGCCGGCCGCTGATGAAGCTGCGCGAGATCCTGGGCGTGCTGCGCGACTCCTACTGCCGCACGGTCGGCATCGAGTACATGCACATCCAGAACCCCGAGGAGCGGGCCTGGATCCAGGAGCGGGTGGAGAAGCCGCACAAGTCGCCCGAGCGCGACGAGCAGCTCAACATCCTGTCGCGGCTCAACACCGCCGAGGCGTTCGAGACGTTCCTGCAGACGAAGTTCGTCGGCCAGAAGCGCTTCTCGCTGGAGGGCGGCGAGTCCCTGATCCCGCTGCTCGACTCGGTGATCAGCGACGCCGCCGACGAAGACCTCGACGAGGTCGTCATCGGCATGGCCCACCGCGGCCGGCTCAACGTGCTGGCCAACATCGTCGGCAAGTCCTACGCGCAGATCTTCGGCGAGTTCGAGGGCAACATCGACCCGCGCACCGCGCACGGCTCCGGCGACGTGAAATACCACCTGGGCGCGGCGGGCGAGTTCACCGCGCCGAGCGGCAAGACGATCACCGCGTCGGTGGTCGCCAACCCCTCCCACCTGGAGGCGGTCGACCCGGTCCTGGAAGGCGTCGTCCGCGCCAAGCAGGACCTTCTGGAGCGCGGCGAGGAGGGCTTCACCGTCCTGCCCGTCCTCGTCCACGGCGACGCGGCCTTCGCCGGCCAGGGTGTCGTGGCCGAGACGCTCAACCTGTCGCAGCTGCGCGGCTACCGCACCGGCGGGACCGTGCACGTGGTGGTCAACAACCAGGTGGGCTTCACCACCTCGCCCGCCTCGTCCCGCTCGTCGGTCTACGCGACCGACGTGGCGCGGATGATCCAGGCGCCGATCTTCCACGTCAACGGCGACGATCCCGAGGCCGTGGTGCGCGTGGGCGAGCTGGCCTACGAATACCGCCAGGCGTTCCGCAAGGACGTCGTCATCGACCTCATCTGCTACCGCCGCCGCGGCCACAACGAGGGCGACAACCCGGCCTTCACCCAGCCGCTGATGTACGACCTGATCGACGCCAAGCGCTCGACCCGCAAGCTCTACACCGAGGCGCTGATCGGCCGGGGCGACATCACGGTCGAGGAGGCCGAGCAGGCGCTGCGCGACTACCAGGCCAAGCTGGAGCAGGCGTTCACCGAGACCCGCGAGGCGGCCAAGAAGCCGCTGGAGGCGGGCGCCATGCGGGTGCCGCCGGCCGAGGTGGTCAAGTGGTCGCACGACGACACGCAGACGGCGATCAGCGACGAGACGCTCAAGCGCATCGTCGACACCCAGCTGAGCCTGCCCGAGGGCTTCACGCCGCACCCGCGCCTGGCGCCGGTGCTGCAGCGCCGCGGCCAGATGGTCGAGCAGGACGCCATCGACTGGGCGATGGGCGAGACGCTGGCGTTCGGCTCGCTGCTGATCGACGGCCACCCGGTGCGCCTGGTCGGCCAGGACTCCCGGCGCGGCACGTTCACCCAGCGCCACGCCGTGCTGGTGGACCGGATGACGGGCGCCGACCACACGCCGCTCAAGACGTTCAACCACGGCACGACGAAGTTCTACGTCTACGACTCGCTGCTCAGCGAGTTCGCGGCGCTCGGCTTCGAATACGGCTACAGCGTCGTGCGGCCCGACGCGCTGGTCGCCTGGGAGGCGCAGTTCGGCGACTTCGTCAACGGCGCCCAGACGATCATCGACGAGTTCATCTCGTCGGGCGAGCAGAAGTGGGGCCAGAAGTCCTCGGTCGTGCTGCTGCTGCCGCACGGCTACGAGGGCCAGGGCCCTGACCACTCGTCGGCCCGCATCGAGCGGTTCCTGCAGGTCTGCGCGCTCGACAACATGACGGTGGCGCAGCCGACCACGCCGGCCAACTACTTCCACCTGCTGCGCTGGCAGGTCGAGTCGAAGCGCCACAAGCCGATGGTGGTCTTCACGCCCAAGTGGCTGCTGCGCCACAAGGCGGCCACGTCCAAGGCGTCCGACTTCACCTCGGGCACCTTCCAGCCGGTGCTCGGCGACACGACGGTCGACCCCGGCAAGGTCACCAAGGTCGTGCTCTGCTCGGGCAAGCTCTACTACGAGCTGGCCGCGCAGCGCGACAGGACGGGCCGTGACGACGTCGCCCTGGTCCGGCTGGAGCGCCTCTACCCGTTCCCGTCCGACGAGCTGGCCGCCGAGCTGGCGCGCTACGGCGAGCAGGCGGAGCTGGTCTGGGCCCAGGACGAGCCGGTCAACATGGGGCCGTGGCCCTACCTGACGCTCAAGCTGGCCGAGGACCCGCAGGTCCTGGGCGGGCGGCGGTTGCACCGGGTGTCGCGCACACCCAACAGTTCGCCGGCCACGGGCTCGCACAACACGCACGACCATGAGCTCGAGAGCATTGTCGAGCAGCTCTTCAGCTGAGCAGTCACGAACGTGAGCCCCCGGCCCGTCCGGGGGCTCACTGGCGTTTTCACAGGTTGAGCCGGGCGATCCGCCCGTGGAAGGAATGGACGACGATGTACTTCACCGATCGGGGGATCGAAGAGCTGGTCGAGCGGCGGGGCGAGGAGGAGGTCAGCCTCCTGTGGCTCGGCGAGCGGCTGCGCGAGTTCGTCGACCTCAACCCCGAATTCGAGACGCCCGTCGAGCGGCTGGCGACGTGGCTGGCGCGGCTGGACGACGAGGACGACGAGTAACCCGTTCCTGGCGGCGCAAAACGCGATACATCTTGAGCTCTCGGCAGACGCGACATATCGTGTCTCTAGTAGACGTGTCGCCAAGAAGGGCAGGGATCATGCAACAGTGGGCGATCGAGGCACCCGAGCAGCTCACGTTCGGCCAGGTGGAAACGCTGGACGTACGCATCGTGGCCGGACGGCTGGCCGTCCTCGCCAGCGAGGGTCCACCCACGCTGGAGGTGGCCGAGATGGACTCGGCAGCGCCGCTCATCGTGACCTACGACGAGGACACCCGGTCGCTCACCGTCGCCTACAAGGACCTGACCTGGGACGGCATGCTCGGCTGGCTGCGCCGCGACCGCCGCAGGACGGTGCTGTCGATCGCCGTGCCGAAGACCTGCAAGGTCAACGCCGGCGTGGTCAGCGCGCCCGCCGTGGTGGCCGGGTTCGAGACGAAGACCCACGTCAAGAGCGTGTCGGGCGAGATCGTGCTCGACGCCGTGAGCGGTGACGTGCTGGCCAACACCGTCTCGGGCCCCGTCGAGAGCCGTGCGATGTCCGGCGACCTGGCGTTCAAGAGCGTCTCCGGCGACCTTACGGTGGCCGACGGCTCCCCGCGCCGGCTGAAGGCCACCACGATCTCCGGCCGGTTCACGGCCGACCTGGCACTCCGTCCCACGGGTCACGTGACGCTCAACAGCGTCTCCGGTGACATCCTGGTCAGGCTGCCGGAGAACGTCGAGGCGGACGTCAGCCTCAGATCCACCTCGGGCAGGCTGGTCAGCACGTTCGACGAACTGTCCGACACGGGAGGCCCCGGCTCCAAAGCGCTGTCGGGGCGGCTGGGTGGCGGCATGGCCTCGCTGTCGGCGATCACGGTCTCCGGTGAGGTCACGCTGCTCAAGGGGGAGAAGGAATGAGCCCTGTCTTCGGTCACGGCCGGCTCCGGCTGTACCTGCTCAAGCTGCTGGACGAGAGCCCGCGCCACGGCTACGAGGTCATCAGGCTGCTCCAGGACCGGTTCCTCGGCGTCTACTCGCCCTCGCCCGGCACGATCTACCCGCGCCTGGCCCGCCTGGAGGAGGAGGGCCTGGTGACGCACGAGGTGGTCGAGGGCAAGAAGGTGTTCTCGATCACCGACAGGGGCCGCGAGGAGCTGAACGACCGGCTCGACGAGCTCGACGACCTGGAGGAGGAGATCTCCGCCTCCGTGCGCGACATCGCCCGCGAGGTCAAGGAGGACGTCCGCGACACCGTCAAGTCGCTGCGCGACGAGCTGACCCGGATGGCCAAGGACGTGCGGACCAGCAGCCGCGACGACGCCAGAGACCTGCTCGACAAGCAGCGGGACGACCTCAGACGGCTCAAGGAGCAGCAGAAACGCCAGTGGATGGAGCACGCCAACCACTGGCAGGGCGAGGGCGAACGGCTCAGCAAGGAATGGCGCAGGATCTGGTCGGAGGTCTGGTCCACGCTCGGGGGCGCGCCGGCCAACCGGGCCGACCTCGACGCCGAGCTGGGCGAGCTGCTGGCCGACTTCGTCGCCCAGGCCCGCGAGGAGGCGTCGGGCACGCGCCTGACACCGGAGAAGGTGGCGGCGCTGCGCGTGACGCTCGACGACGCCGCCCGCAACGTCCGCGACATCCTCGAACGCTGACACCACCCGCGCACGCCGCCCCGCGCGGGATGGGCCCGTGGGCGTCAGGCGGGACGCAGGAGACGCTCGGCGCGGCGTGCCCTCCGCGCGGCATGGCGGGCACGGTAGGCGATGGGCATGTAGCGCAGGCGTTCGGGCAGGCGCGGCGTGAGCGTCGCCACCGCGTGCCCGACCTGCCGCAGCCGCCGCTCGTCCCGGGCCGTCCACCGCAGCCCCAACTTCGCGCGTACGGCCGGCGGCAGCGTCCCGACGGTCACGAAGTGGTTGAACTCCCCCGATCCTGCCCCGACCGGCGTCCACAGCCCGCGCAGCGGCCGGGGCAGGCCGGGCGGCGCCGGTGTGCCGCGCATGACGGCCAGCACCTCCAGCGCGGTCGGGTGCGGCTCCAGCCGGCCGGCCACCATGTCGTCGAAATACCGCCAGTACGCCGCCAGGTCGCCCGGCATCTCCCGCTCGGGCACCTGCAGGATCGCGCCGAGTTGCCGTGACTCGGCGTAGAACCGCTCCTCCTGCTCGTGGGTGAACGGGGTGCCGAACCACCGGTTGAGCGCGATGAAGCGCTCGAACAGGGATAAGTGCACCCACGCCCACGCCTCGCCGTTCAGCGCGTGGTAGTGCCTGCCGTGCTCGTCCACCCCGCTGATGTCGCGGTGCAGCCTCCTGAGCCGCTCGCCTTCCGCCGGGCCGCCGGCGCCGCCGTACACCCAGGTCTGGACGGAGGTGAGCGTGCGGGTGAGCCGCCCCCAGGGGTCGGACTTGTACGTGGAGTGCTCGGCGACGGCCGCGCCGACGGCCGGATGCATGGTCTGGAGGACCAGCGCGCTGCCGGCCACGAGCAGGTTGCGATATTCGCCGGCCGTGTCCCAGTGCAGCGAACCTGGGCCGAAGGGTTCGACGTCCATGCTGACGGCCTCCCGGGTGATACGGGCCTTCTCTACCTGTATCACCCAGGAGCGCCAGAGTAACCATTTACTTATTCACCCGGAAAAGACGATCTTCCCGAAGATTCCCCCCTCCGCCATGGCCGCGAACCCGTCCCGGGCCCCGGCCAGCGGCAACGTACGGTCGACGACCGGCCGCACGCCGGTCTGCTCCAGGAACACCGCCAGCCGCTGCAACTGGTCACGCGTCCCCATCGTCGAGCCGACCACGGACAGCTGCAGGAAGAACACCCGGTTGAGATCGGCGGGCGGGACCGCGCCGCTGGTGGCGCCGGACACGACGATGCGGCCGCCGGGCTTGAGTGACTTGAGCGAGTGGTCCCAGGTCGCCTGCCCGACGGTCTCCATGACGGCGTCGACCCGCTCGGGCAGCCGCGCGCCCGTCTCGAAGACCTGGTCGGCGCCGAGCTCGCGGGCACGCTCGCGCTTGGACTCCGTACGGCTGGTCGCCCAGACCCGGTAGCCGCCTGCCCGGCCGAGCGCGATCAGCGCGGTGGCGACGCCGCCGCCCGCGCCCTGCACCAGCACCGTGGAGCCGGGCTGGAGCCCGGCCTTGTCGAACAACATGCGGTACGCGGTCAGCCAGGCCGTCGGCAGGCAGGCGGCGTGCTCGAAGCTGAGCGCGGCCGGCTTGGGCACGAGGTTGCGGCGCGGCACGGCGACCCGCTCGGCGAACGTGCCGTCGTACGTCTCCGACAGCAGGCTGCGCCTGGGGTCCAGCGTCTCGTCGGGGCCCGAGCCGATCACCGCGTGCACGATGACCTCGTTGCCGTCCTCGTCCACGCCGGCGGCGTCGCAGCCCAGCACGATCGGCAGCCGGTCCTGCCGGATGCCGACGCCCTTGAGCGTCCACAGGTCGTGGTGGTTGAGCGCGGCGGCCCGCACGGAGACGGTCGTCCAGCCGTCCGGCGTCTCGGGCTCAGGGTGCTCGCCAAGCGTCAGCCCGGCGAGCGGATGGTCGGGATCGGTCTGTGTGGCGGTTACGGCGAACATGGCCGCACCTTACTAACAAGATTTCGTTCGACGGCCCGCCGCCCTGCCGCCGCGCGCCGCACGTCCTACTCGAACGCGATCCGGATGCCCTTGATGGCCTGCTCGCGGAACGTGTGAGGGCCGGTGACGGTGACCTGCACCCCGCTGCGGCACACCGAGTCGACGGGCCGCCCGCGCCCGCCGATGACGTCGGGGATCCCGGCGGTGCGCTTGCAGCCGGGCGCCGGCGTCAGCACCACCATCGTCCCCGTCCCGCCGCCGAACCACAACTGCGGCCCCACCGGCTCTCCCCGCACGGTGTCTCCCGGTTCGGCCAGCCGCACACCGTCCGCGGAGTCCTCGGCCGACAACACGAGGTAGCCGTCCTTCGTCACCTTGCCTCTGAGCCCTTCGGCGAGTGCCGTGCGCTGCTCGAACGACAGCCCTCTCCCCCGGTCGTACATCGCCAGCCGCCACGGACCGAACGAGAACATCAGCACCTGCCCGTAGCCGCCGCTGCCCGCCTGGCGCGGCCAGAGCGTGACGTTGGGGGCGTAGTTTCTGATCGGCTCGCCGCCCTGGGTGACCTGCGTCTCGCCACCGTACGGGGCGACGAACTGGCGGTAGTTGCCCTCCACCCAGGCGCCCTGGAACGGGCGCGAGCCCATCTCGGCGAGGCCGAGTTCGGCCGGATAGCGCAGCTCGGCGCGCGCGCCGTGCGGGAACACCACGTCGATGACCTCGTCGCCGCCCTTCTTCGCGGCCTCGGCGTGCAGGACGTTGGGCGGGTTGTCGATCGTGCGCAAGGACCTGATGGGCTCGGGGACCGGCTGCGGCAGCACGGACTCGGGGCCGGGATCGCGCTCGGGCTCCCGGCTGACGAGCAGGCCGACGGCAGGGACCAGCAGGAGCGCCAGCACCACCACCAGCCCGATCCAGCGGCGGCGTCCGCGCTCGCCGCCTGACTCGATGACGTCGAACCGGTCAGCCACGACGTTCCTCGCCGAGTAGCCTGGCTTGCGCCCTTTCCCTCCAGTTCAGTTGAGGGGGGACCGCCAGCGCAAGCCCTCGAACCTGGCGAAATCCTTGTCACAGGTCACGAATTCACAACCGTGCTCGATGGCGAGCGCCGCGAGGTAGGCGTCGGGAATCAAGTTGCCCGACGCCCCTGCCTGCCGGCACAGCCTGACGAAGATCTCCCAGTGCCTGTCCGCGCCACTGACCACCAGGGCATGCGGCTGGTTGCGGTAGGACGAGGCGAAGGTCAGGGCACGATCGAGGTCGTCGGGGTTTTTGTAGATGCGCCGGTTGGTGACCGTGCGGACGAAGCCGTTGACGACGAAATCGCTCACGGCGTAGCTGGAGTCACCGTTCACCATCTGTTCCACGATCACATGGCATCGATCGTGATCGGGAGACTCGTGGCGGAAGGCGTTGACCAGGATGTTGATGTCAGCGAGGAGCATCGAACAGCTCCGGGTAGCGCTCCTCGTCATCGAGGTCGTAGACGATGTGCTCCAGCTTCTCGCCGGCGTCCAGCCGCCTCTGGACCCATGTCTGGTAGCCGGGCTCGGCGGTTGATGTGATCAGCTCCACCCGGGGGCGTTCCGCCACTTCCGTGAAGCGGTTGATGAGTTGCCGCAAGGCGTCCTCCATCACCGAGTTGAGACTGCGTCCGTTTCTCGCCGCGTATGCCTTCGCCTCGTTGAGGAGCGTCTCGTCGATGCGTACCGTGGTCCTCCGCATGACTCCAGCGTGGGCGAGTGACATAAAAATGTCAACACCACATAGTAGTCACGCGATCACAGATTTTGCCTCCACTTCAGAGGATCACCAGGTCGCCACGTTCACCTCACCGTCATGAACCACCAGCACCACCTGCCCGACCAGCTCGCGCGACTCGGCGTCGGCCAGCAGCTCGTCCCGCGTCACGACCGCGTACGCCCGCCCGCCGGAGGGCACGTCCACCACGAGCACCCCTCGCTCGGGCGCGCCGTCCCGCCCGTGCGCCACCGTGTACCCGGCGACGACCGCCTCCCCCGAGAAGACCGGCACGATCGGCGTCTCCTCGGCCACGAACACCGGCGCGGCCCCATCGAGCAGCCCGCCGGGACGCCCGCCTGGCTCGCTGGACCAGACTGCGTAGGCGTGCTTGGTCAGGTGCATCCCCACCCCGGTCACCAGCCCGTGCCCGGGCCGCGCTCGCAGCAGCCCCGCCATCGTGGCCGTCGAGTGCAGCACGTAGCCGCTGGCCGGCCCGCCCGCGTACGGCAGCCCGCCGGTCACCGTGAGCCCGCGCCGGTCCAGCGGGTCGAGCCCGACGGCGTCACACGCCTGCCGCAGCGCGATCGCGAAGCAGCTGTAGAGGTCGAGGGCGTGCAGGTCGTCCGGCCCGAGCCCCGCGCGCTTGAAGGCGGTCTCCGCGGCCCTGCCGATGGCCTCCGAGCGGCCGAGCGCGGGCCGCGCCGCCACCTCCCAGGTGTCCTCCGCGTACGCCCACCCGCGCAGGTACACGCGCTGACCGGCGGGCACCCCGAGCCGGTCGGCCAGCCGCGAGCTGGCCAGGACGACGGCGGCCGCCTGGTCGACCTCCATGACGGCGACCGTGTTCCTGGTGTAGGGCCAGCCGACGAAGCGGTTGCCGTGCACCAGTTCGCCGGGGGTGCGCGCGGTCCTGCGCCAGGCGTACGGGTTGGCGGCGGCCACCTCGGTCATCGGCGCCATCATGCGCCCCCGCTCGCGCATCTCATCCTCGATCGTGAGGCCGAGCGCCGCCCGCCGCGCCGTCTCCATGATCGCGTAGGTGTGCACCGGCATGAACAGCCCGTGGGCCAGCGCCGCCGGATGCGGCGGCCGTTCCCATCCGTAAGGGGGTTTGGGCACGGCCGGGTGGCTCCACGGCACGCTCTCGCCCGCCTGCCGGTACGCCCGGCGCGTCGCCAGCGCCTCCGCCCCCGCGACCAGCGCCGAGTCGATCTCCCCTGCCGCGATCCTCGCGGCGGCCTCGCCGATGAGCAGGTGCGGAGCCGTACCGCTGACCTTGGAGTAGGCGCGGTGGCGCGGCGCGGCGCCGAGGCGCTCGGCGAGGCGGCCCACCGGGGAGTCGTACTGCCAGGAGTCGGTGTAGACGAGCTGGATCGAGTCGAGCCGCCCGGCGGGGAGGCGGGCGTCGGCGGCGGCCGCGCGCGCCACCTCCTCCCACAGGTCGAGCGGTTCGGGGCCGGGCTGCTCGCGAATGGTGCGTTGTGCGATGCCAATGAGGCAGGGCGTGCGAGGATCCATGAAACCATCTAACCAGAACAAAATTCGGTTGATAAGCAGTGGCATCTGATAAACCGAGTTACCACTGTTGCCGGAGAAGAAATACCAGCAATCCCCACCTGCGGAAATGCCGATCAGGAATACATGCGATCTCGCTATCTCTATAACGGAACGGAACCAGGCCATGCTTTTTCACGTCGTTTCCTGGCCGCCGGTCCGGCCATTCATTAACGTTCCGATCGTTTTCCTGGCCCACCCGGGGCGCAGCACCCCGCTCTGGGCCGCCGAAAGCCGAGAGGAGCTCCATGAATTCCCGAGCAAGGCGCATCGCGATCCCGCTGGCCGGCCTGGTGGCCGTCGGGCTGGCCGCGGGAACGGTCAGCGGCGCCGCGACCGGCGCGACGGCACCCTCAGACGTCGTGTCCAAGAATGCGGCCACCCCCGCGGAGCAGGCGATCCAGTTCTGGACGCCGGACCGCGTGAAGCGGGCGACCGACTACGACGACGCCATCGACCTGACCACCAAGGGCATCAGAGGCGGCAACAGCACCCCCGACGGCCCTGCCGGGTCCGTTCCGCCGATCGGCGGAGAGAAGAAGACGAAGGCGAAGAAGAGCAAGCAGGTCAACCTGCCGAACACCGTCGGCCGCGTGTTCTTCACGCTGCCCAAGGCCGACCCGCGCAACCCGAAGAACTGGCGTTACTGCTCGGCCAGCTCGGTGCAGGGCAAGTACCGCAACCTCGTGGCGACCTCCGCCCACTGCGTGTACGACACGAAGAAGAACACCTTCTACGACAACTGGGTCTTCATTCCGTCGTACTGGGACGGCAACAGCGTCTGGAACGGCAAGGCGCCCTACGGCATCTACGCCGCCAAGACGTTCAACGCGCACGACGACTTCGTGGTGAAGGAGGACTTCGACTACGACTACGCGTTCGTCAACGTCTACAACGGCATCAAGGTCGACTGGGCGAAGGACAGGGGCCGCTGGAAGTGGACGGTCAAGAACGTCGGCCGCCTCGGTGACAACGTCGGCGGGCAGGGCTTCACCTGGAACCGGAGCACGAAGGCGACCGTGTTCAGCTTCGGTTACCCGGCCGGCGAGCACCCTGACGGCGACAAGCCGTTCAGCGGGCGCACGATGAAGTGGTGCTACGGCAAGACCAAGCCGATGCCCGAGGCCAGGAAGTACAACCTGCAGGAGCACGTCGGCCTCAAGTGCTCCTTCACCGCCGGAGCGAGCGGCGGGCCGCTCCTCTACTCCTACAAGAGCGCGTCGCGCACCGGCTACCTGATCGGTGTCAACAGCGTCGCGTGGGACACCGACGGCAACGACCGCTACGACCACATCTCGTCGCCGTACTTCAACACCGACACCTACAAGGTCTACAAGGCCGCCGCCAACCGATGGACCGGCAACATGCCGTGATCAAGCTGGCACCCCAGGCCCCGGTTCCCGGAGGGGATCCGGGGCCTTCCCCTGGCGGCGGAATGGGGTCGGCGGCGACGTGGTGTGCGCCACTCGATCAACGCCGAAAGCCACCTGAATGACGACATTTCACGACACATCATCAGGGTCGCGCACCCATGCTGACCTGCGAAGATGCTTACGGTTAATGATCATTTAGAGGTATGCGGAGTGGATGTCTGACAGCATCCTTATAGTGCGAAGTGCACCCTTGATCAGGTAACGAATCTCTATCCTCGCTGCAATACCGTCTGTACATCTGGAAAAATCCCACCTTACGACCCTAAGAAAGGCAAAAGATGATCCCCCGGGCCAGGCACGTCGCACTCGCTGCACTGAGCAGCGCGCTGCTCGTGCTGTCCGCCCTCACGGGGATCGCCGACGCCACAGCCAACCGCGCCGCCAACAGCAAGGTGTACGCCGTCCCCCTGGCCACGACCCAGGCGGACGTGAAGAGGGTCGCCGAGCACTGGAAGCCCGACCGGCTCAAGGTGGCCGACAACTACAGCCCGGCCACGCCCGGCGCCAAGGCCGCCCCGACGTCCGAACCCCAGACCGCCACGGATCAGGGCAACCCCGTCGCCGCCATCAGACGCACCCTCGCCGCGCAGAGCGTGGCGTCCGCGATGCCGCGCAAGGGCAAGATGGCCACGACCATGGGCAAGGTCTATTTCCGCTTCGGAAACAAGGAATACTGGTGCTCGGCCAGCGCCGTCGCCGCCCGCAACCGCAGCGTGGTCGCCACGGCCGCCCACTGCGCGTACGACTCGCGCCAGGCCAGGGCCGCCGACTCCTGGATCTTCGTCCCCGACCCCGGCCCCAACGGCGAGGCCTCCAAGGGCATCTACGTCGGCGCCGCCATCAGCATGCACGAAGACTGGTCGGGCAAGGGCGACTACGACTACGACTACGCGTTCGTGACCGTGCACCGCGGCTTCACCTGGACGAAGAAGAACGGCTCCTACGTCCTGAAGGACATCGGCCGCCTCCAGGACAACGTCGGCGGGCAGGGACTCGAACTCAACAAGAAGCCCGGCACGTACTCCGCGGTGCCGTTCGGCTACCCGGCGGGCATGCAGCCCGACAGGAGCCGCCCCTTCAACGGCAAGAAGCTGCGCTTCTGCATCAAGCGGACCACCACCCAGTGGGCAGCCGTGGCCCCCGCCTTCGACCTGCAGAAGGGCGTACAACTCCAGCCGTGCGACTTCAGCCACGGCGCGAGCGGCGGGCCCTGGCTGATCGGCTGGAACGAGAACCGCGGGCTCGGCACCCTGGTCGGGGTCAACAGCCTCACCTGGAACCGGGACGCCCAGGGCTGGTACGACGCCGTGTCGTCACCGTACTTCGACACCACCACGGGCGAGGTCTACCGGCACGCCGCCTCCGTACGCACGATCTCCCAAATCACCTGACCCCAGCCCTCGCGCACCGGATCGCCACCCCACGGCCACCCACCCCTGGCCCGTCTACCAGCTTGACCGTCCGATGCCCACCCCGAGCGGTCCTCGCTCCGCTCGGGCTGCACTCCCTTCAGGGGCTTCGCCCAGGCACCACCCGCGAAGAACGAGGAACACGGCCTCCCGGGTGACCTTTCACGTCCGCCCAGCCACGACCGGACACCGTCCGGACCGTCACTCGGACCGCGAGCGGGCCGCCTCCAACTCCCGGCGCTCTTCAGGCGTGGTCACGAAGGAACTGGCGGCCATCGCGCTCGGCGAGTGCGTGAGCCGACACCTGACCACGCCCCGCAAAGGTCACGTGCGCTTGGAGTGGGAGCCACCGCGTGGCGCCCTTGAGCGCCTCCGCCCACTTGCTTGGACCTGCGCCTGCCGGGCCACGGTGTACGAATTGTGCTCCAGCGGCGGCAAGAGGCTCCTACGCCGGACTTACCAGCCCGACGACGGGCATCGGGTGCACGAGACGAGGACAGTGTCGATCAACGACGCCTGGTCACTCTGGGCCGCGCTCCTCGACGGAGCCGTCCGTTGACCCGCATCCCTGGACGACGACAACCGCCTGGAAAGCAGCGGAACGCTGAAAGCCGTCTATGAGGTCTGCTGTGGCCTGGTGAGGCGAAGACCAGCCCGGATGGGGGCAGGCTGCCCAGGTGATCCGCGAGTGCATCGCCAAGGGGATGTACAGTGCAGGGTCCCGGGTCCCGAGCGAGAAACCTCATGCAGGAGTTCGACATCGCTCGCAAAACAGCGCACAAGGCCATGAGAGCCCTCCGGGAGGAGGGCTCTATCTACACGGTGAGGCATGGGCAGCTTCGTCAACAGCCCGACGGCGCATGAACGGGATGCTGTGGCTAGGACGCTCGCGGCCCACCGACCCGAGTACCGAGCTCATCACGTACCAACCCGGCCGAAGGGCGGGCGGCGGGCCCAGGTGGCCCAGCGCCACAGCCATTCGAGAGGGCCTTGGCGGTAGCGGCGCAACCACAGGGTGGACAGCAGCCACTGCGCCGCGAGGATGGCCCCCGCGGTCGGGAACGCCACCTGCAAGGACTGGCCGACCGGCAGGCCGAGGAGGCGACTGGCCGCCAGGACGAGCAGCGTGGCGGTCAGGTAATTGGTCAGGGCCATCCGGCCGAGCGGCGCGAAGACGACTCGCAGCACCGGCCGCAGCGGCGTTCTGAGCAGGACCAGCAGGGCGCACACGACCACGCCGGCGATCAGCAGGTCGGCCAGGCTGGACGTGAACGACGGCTGCATCGGGTCCGCCCCGGACTCCACTTGGGCGTGCACCCACAGGGCAGACGCCGCCCCCACGGCGAAGACCAGCCCCAGCAGGAGCGGCCATCGGGTGGACCGCTCGATCTGCTCGATCACCCCGTACCCGACCAGCGCCGAGCCGAGCAGGAACAGCCCGGCAATCAACAGCGGTCCTCCCCCGCCGAACAGCGCCACCGGAACGAGCACGGCGGCGAGGCCGGCCACGGCCCATCGCGGCAGCCAGGACGAAGGCAGCAGCACCAGCACGCCGACCACCGCGTACTTGGTCAGGATCTCCCCCGGCCACAACACCATGTGCGCGAGCCCGATCGCGAGCAGCGCCACAAGCCGTCGCAGCAGCACCAGCCGCGGGCGAGAGACGCGGTCGGCGGCGGAGTCCAGCAGCAGCGTGAACCCGATGCCGAACAGCAGGGAGAAGATCGGTAACCCGAGCCACGGATCCCAGTCGCCCATGGGCTGCGTCACGACGGCGGTGCCGTGATTGGCGATCAACTGGATGTTGGCGAACAGGATCTCGCACAGCGTGAACCCGCGCAGCACGTCGAGCGCGATGATCCGGGGCCGGCCGGAGGAGAGCGCGGCTGTCGGCGGCTGGCCGGACGCGGGCGCGACGGTAGAGGATTCGGCGTCGTGCGGGAGACGCTGACCGGGATGGCCGGTCGGTTCTCGGGGGAACTCTTCGCGAGGCATGAAGCCGAATACAACAGGGACGCCCGCGGGGACGGTATCGGTCGAAAGCAGGGTCAGCGGCATCCATGATCGTACTTTTGACCGGTTCACCGGCGAGGTTGCGCAGACGGTGGCGACGTCTATGGTCGGCCAGTCCCAGTTCTTGCCCGATGCTGGTGCCATGATCCAGATTCCGCCACGCACGGCCACCGACGCCTACCTCTCCAGAAGGGTGGGCTGACACGTCTCGACATCGTCTTCGACGTCGATCTCGGGGAACTGGTGGAAGGCCACCACGTGGTCGCCCGCGGGCTGGAGTTGAGGGGGCCCGGCGGCGTGCTGCACTACGAGTTCGTGCCCGGACTGCGGCAAGAGGAGGAAGAAACCAGGGGACCCTTCTTCTGGAACTGGATACTGTCCACGGAGGACGATCTCAACTCCCTCTATAACGACCACAACCTTGGCGCCTTCGCTTCAAACGGCAAGGCCGCCACACATGGAACGCGCCACCTCGGTGGGCCCGTTCCCAGCTCAGCCCGCCTGCTGTGTCTGAACTTCACGCCGGCCGAGGGCTGGACACCGCTCCGATCCTGGTGCCGACAACTGCACATTTCAGTGCCCGAGGGCCACGTCACAGAATCGTGGACCACCCCGCGCCAAGACGCCGAATGAAACCGGCACAGAGCACTCGCCGGCTGATCCCATCCAACAACGCGCACCAGCGCTGGGGCCATGCTGAGGACGCCGACGGCTCACGGCGGATCGGAGGCTTAAGTGTCCGTCCGGCGCAGACGCAGGATAACAAGAGCGTTTGGATACCGCGCCACGGTTCGCGCCTCTCCGAGCGACTGCTCAAGATCATCGTTGAGGGACAGATACGCGCCTTCGGGCGTCTCAAGAGTCAATAGATGGTCCGGCCATTGGCTGGATTTCATCTGCACTCCGGGATAGCTCAGCTCTGCCACAACCTTCCAATTCTTCGATTGCAAGGCGCTGGAAACCTCAGCTACGGCTCTCCCCTCATCGGCAAGCCGGCGATCGAAGATCAGATATTTAGTTACGACGATGGAGTCCGACTCCGTAAATCGTGATTCGGCTCGCGCCGCAATACCACTGATCTCTTCGATCTGACGGACGACTCCAGGTTCCACCTGTAACGGCTTGGCCACCCAAAACCAGCCGATAGCCGCATGAGCCAGGCCACAGAGTAGACCGATGACCAGTACAACAACAGCCGCCGACAGAGCTAAGGACCTGACACTTATCTGCGACATTGCCGCACTTCCCTATGCCATGGATTATTATCAGGCGCCGACGCCCCTGACAGTCTGCTAACATAAGCCCAGTATTCGTTTGCCGCGTTCCTGACCCCAACACTATATGGTGTCCCGTCTCTCTGGAATCCAGCCGTGGGAGCACTTCCGCCACTCTTCCATCGCCGGAAATCGCGCCATTCGACGCCATAGGCGACTGCAGCTTCCCGGCCGTAGTCCATGCTGGTCGTGTTGTTCAGCGGACCGGTCACGGAGGTGACCTCACCGGCCGCGTTCACCCCGTAAGACGTGACCTTGCCGCCCGGGGCGACCTGCTTGACCAGCCTGCCCGCGTCGTCGTACTCCATGGTGGTGGTGTAGGACGCCGTGGACGGCTTGCGCTCGATCTGCGTGGCGGTGATCTGCCGGCCGAGGTCGTCGTAGGTCGCCCCGGTACGCGCCCCGGTCGGGTCGACCACAGCGAGCTTCTCCCCGGCCATGTCGTACTCCGTCACCCACGTTCCGCCCTGCTGCCCCATAGGGGCGGGGTCGGTGACGCGCACCTGGCGGCCGAGCCTGTCGTACTCGAAAGTGGTCGTGCTCGGTCGTCGACTCCTCCTCGCCGCCGGTGACCAGCTTGATCTGGTTGCCCGCCGCATCGTAGGTGTGGTTCTCCAGCTCGACGTCCCGCGCGGCGTCGGAGCCGTTCAGCTTCACGTTGTCGGCGATCTTCTTGGCGAGCAGGTTGTCGCCGAAGTAGTCGAAGGAGATCTTGCGGCCCATCGCGTCCGACTGGGTCGCCAGGCGGCCCGCCGCGTCGTAGCCGAACGACGCCAGGACCTTGTCCGTGGCGGGTTGCGGGTCGACCGGGCTGCCGGTCCAGCCCTTCAACGTCTGGGTGATCAGCTCGCCGCGCTCGCTGTAGGCGTGCTCGACCACCGCGCCCCTGGCATCCGTCACCGTCGCCGGCCTGCCGATGACATTCCAGCTCTGACGCACCACACCGCCCTCAGGGTCGGTGATCGTCTCCACCCTGCCATGATCGTCATAGGTATAGACGGTCGCGCGCTCGGCGTCGCCGCTGGTCAGATCGCTGACGGTCTCCCGCAGCCCGGCGCCGTCCGCGTCATAGACGTACGTGGTACGCCTGGTGTGCGTGACACCGGACACCTCGTTCTTCACGCCCGGCTCGGTCCGCGTCGCCAGACGGCCCAGCACGTCATAGGTCAGGACGGTCTTCACCCCGCCGGGATGGGCTTCGGACACCTGCGAGCTCTCCCGGAGCCTGCCTAACGCGTCGCAGCCCAACTCGACCAGCACTTCAGGTCAGACAGAGCGGGCATCCCGATGCCATCTTGCCGTTACGCGCGCGTCGAAGTCGTCATCCTCATTGAGGCAATAGTCTGCGTACGCGTTCTGACAGTTCGATGCCGTACGGCATGACTTGCTGCGAATCGATGCTCTCCGTGCTCAGGAAGAGGGACTCGCTCTGGCGAGACAACTGCCTGGCCGACGCCTGGACTGCAGGGCGCTGCACAACCTTGGCGGCACGTGTCATGCCTGGGTGATCTGAGGCGGCCGTCCGGCACTGCTTAACCGCCCTGGAGATCGCAGAGTACATGGCGGTGGCCCGCGACGGGCATAAACGAACCCGCACGACCCGACAGGCATCCAGGACTCGGCTGAGGGGAACCGCGGTGGAGTTAGGTGAGCGGGCCATCCCAGGAAGATCTTCTATGGTTCTACTGACAGAGAGTGTTTGCCTTGTCACCATGGGCGCATGCGTCGTGGTGATCTGACGAACGCCGAATGGGAACGGCTGGCGCCGCTGCTGCCCCCAGAAGAGCTCCTACCCCTTGATGACAGACGCGGGCGTCCGCGGACCGGCCATCGGGCGGCGATCAACGGGATGCTCTACCAGGCCCGCACCGGGGAGCACTGGCGAGATCTGCCACAGCGGTTCGGATGCTGGGTCGCCATATATAAGCGTCATCGGCGGTGGGCGGCGGACGGGACCTGGCAACAGTTGCTGTCGGCGATCGAAGTCGTGCGGGGCACGAGCGCCCAAGCGCGCAGCGATGCATCGAGTCGTCGCCCCAAGCTGCGCGCCGTCCCGCCGCCGGCACCTCGGCGTAAGAGAGCGACTCCTAGCGATCCGGTGCTGGTGCGGCTGCGCGCCCACCTGGCGGAGGTCGTCGGCCAGAGGACCGTATAGGTTCCGACCAGCCGGGCTCGTAATCGACGGCTCTCGACGTCCGACACCGCGCCCTTGGTGGCATGCCGCCGCCGGACGTCACCCGCAGGAGCGTTGCCGCCTGCGCCGTCGGTGGGTCCGGCCCTCACCTCTATATATGGGCCCGGTCCTCACCTCTCTATATAGAGGGACCGTTTATAGAGAGGGGACCGTTCTTCGATGGCCTGGGCCGACCAGCCCTCCAGGGGCACGAAGGACCGGGCACCGATGAGGGCGACGACCGCCGTTGCTCGGAACCGGCCGTGCAAGGGCGCGACCGACCCACCGCCGAGCCATCCTCACCGCCCACTTCCCCCGCGATCCGAGGAGAACGCCCGTCGTTGCTCCAGCAACGAAATCCCGACAAACAGGGCCAATGCGGATGTATTGGGTCGGAACCTGAAGATCACCTGAACGGTGCAGAGCATCTTAGACGGGGCAGGCTCCGATCTGGTTCCTGTGATCTAAGTCACGTTTTGCTGGCTACGGTATGTGTCAGGGTGCTAACGGAACTTTCGTCCCGGCAGCAACATGTCGCCCATACCCTGCAAAGACGTAACCTCTCGGTCACCATACGCGAAGATCTCTGACTGATAACGACGCGGTAACGGCGCTAGGGGCCACTTCCGGATGTTCCAAACCGGGTTCCACCTGCGGAGATCACCACGCTATGTTCCTTGCTATCCCTTTACTGACGCATGGGACGCAAGTTGCGACCCACGACAGAGCAAGGAGCAGTTCCCTTGAAGCGCATTCTCATCCCCGCCGGTGGTGCCGTTCTCGCCACCGGTCTTCTGGCCGCCGGCCTCGCCGGTACGGCTCAGGCCGACAGCGACGTCGCCAAGGACAACATGGCGACCAGCGCGGCCAACGCGAAGGCCATCGCGAACTTCTGGGCGGAGAACAACGGTGCTGCCCTGAAGGCCGCCAAGCAGTCTGACGTCTGGACCAAGTCCGACGTCGCCAAGCTGCAGAGCAAGGGCGGCTACAGCTCGGACACCAAGCCGGGTTCGACCGCTCCGATCGGCCAGGAGAAGAAGTCCTCGTCGAAGACGCAGAACGTCAACTTCCCGAAGACCATCGGCAAGGTGTTCTTCGTCAACAGCAAGGGCGAGAAGAAGTGGTGCTCCGCCACTTCGATCCAGTCGAAGTACCGCAACCTGGTCGCCACGGCCGGTCACTGCGTGTACGACACCGCGACGAACTCCGCCACCATGGACAAGTGGGTCTTCGTCCCGGGTTACTACCAGGGCAAGTCCCCGTGGGGCATCTACGTCGGCAAGACCGCCTTCACCCACTACGACTTCGACGTGTACGAGGACTACGACCGCGACTACGCGTTCGTCACCGTGTACAACGGTGTCAAGCTGGACGCGAGCAAGTCCAAGAACGTCTCCAAGGAAGAGTGGGACAAGTACCAGGGCATCAAGGATGCCAAGGACGTCGAGGTCAGCCGCGAGGAGTTCCGCAAGGGCAAGCTCAACCCGGAGACCTCGGACTACTACTGGCGTCAGAAGGGCTCGGCGCCTGAGGCGACGGGTCCCGACTACCCCGGCGCCGAGGTCGGCAAGGTCGAGGTTTCCGAGGCCAAGTACAAGGCTGCCCGCGTGGGCAAGGGCAACGGCCGCAAGTTCGGTGAGCCCATCACCGAGATCGTGACCGACAACGAGGCTGCCGCCTACAAGGCCAAGCAGGCTCAGGACCCGACGAAGTACCCGGCCAAGGTGGTCAAGGACCGCCGCGGCAACTGGACCATCACGCACTTCTACGTCCAGCAGTGGTACAAGCCCGGTTCGGACGCGAAGTACTTCAAGACCGTCTTCTACATCATCGAGGACTTCGCCAAGGACGCGGGTCGTCTCGGTGACAACGTCGGCGGTCAGGGCTTCGCCTGGAACCAGCCCACCGGCAAGTACGTCCGCGTGTTCGGCTACCCGGCCGCTCCTCACCCCGACGGCAACAAGGCCTACACCGGCATTACTCCGAAGTGGTGCTACGGCAAGACCACGAAGAAGCTGGTCGGCTCCGCTGCCAAGAAGATCGAGGAGCACGTCGCCCTCAAGTGCGCCATGACCGAGGGCGCCGACGGTGGTCCGTGGCTGTACAAGTACAGCAACGCCAAGCGTCTCGGCTACGTGAACGGTGTCATCAGCACCTTCAACGACCAGGACGGCAACGGCCGCGTTGACTACATCTCGTCGCCGTACTTCGACGGCGAGACCAACACCGTCTACAAGGCCGCTGCGGCCTCGTGGTCCGGCAAGGTCGTCTAAGTAACTCATAGCGACCGGCCCTGAACCGTTCGTTAGGCGTTACAAGCAAGGGGCTCGGCATCTGCCGAGCCCTTCTGCTTTTCCGGCTCAGAAGTGAAGGCGTTTGGACGCATGGGGCCGCCGGATGGTGCCATGCATCCATTGTGATCTGTATCACACAAGACCGTCGGCCTTGATCCGCGTGACCCCCGAGCCTCGCGAGTCACACTGACAACGCACTTATCTTGATCAGGGCAAACGGCGACAAGATGAGCTTCGCTCAGCTCCTGCGGTTCAGCCAGTTAAACATCACGAAATGATCACGCCCGACTTGTCGCAGCTTTTCCTAGCAAAGCGGCTACCGGTCCCCAAGATCGACACTGTATGTTCCTGGCTATCCCTTTACTGACGCATGGGACGCAAGAGGCGTTCCACGACAGCGCAAGGAGTCATTGTGAAGCGCATCCTCATCCCGGCTGGTGGCGTGGTTCTGGCCACCGGTCTGCTGGCTGCCGGCCTGGCCGGCACCGCTCAGGCCGCCGACAACACCGTCGCCAGCGACGCTCTTGCTGCGAACCAGCAGAAGGCGGCGGAGACGCTCGAGTTCTGGACCAAGTCCAACAACGCTGCCCTCAAGGGTGCCGTGGCGTTCAGCCCCGACTCCCTCGAGGTCAAGAAGATCCAGAACGGCGGCGGTTATTCCGCGGACACCAAGCCCGGTTCCACCGCGCCGATCGGCGAGGAGAAGAAGTCCTCCTCCAAGACCCAGAACGTCAACTTCCCGAAGTCCATCGGTAAGGTGTTCTTCGAGGGTCGCGACGGCAAGCTGTACTGGTGCTCGGGCACCTCGATCCAGTCGAAGTACCGCAACCTGGTCGCCACGGCCGGTCACTGCGTGTACGACATCAAGGCCAACCAGGAGACCGTGTCTCGCTGGGTCTTCGTCCCCGGTTACTACCAGGGCAAGGCTCCTTGGGGCGTCTACGTGGGTAAGCAGGCCTTCACCCACTACGACTTCGACGTGTACGAGGACTTCGACCGCGACTACGCGTTCGTCACCGTCTACGACGGCATCGGCGGCACGCTGAACAAGCCGAAGCAGGTCACCAAGGCCGAGTTCGACGCCTACAAGGGCGAGAAGGAGGCCAAGGACGTCGAGGTCAGCAGGGAAGAGTTCCGCAAGGGCAAGCTCGACCCGAAGACCTCCGACTACTACTGGCGTCAGAAGGGCAGCGACGCTGAGCTCGCCGGCCCCGACTACCCTGGCGCTGAGGTTGCCAAGGTCGAGGTCAGCGAGGGTCGGTACAAGGTTGCCCCGATGGGCAAGGGCAACGGTCGCAAGTTCGGCGAGCCCATCGTCGAGAACGTGACCTACAACGAGGCCTTCGCCTACCTGCAGAACCAGAAGGACAACCCGGCCAAGTACCCCGGCACCGTCAAGCTGGACAAGCGCGGCAACTCCACGATCACGCACTACTACGTGCAGGCGTGGTACAAGCCGGGCACCGACAAGAAGTACTTCCGCACCGACTTCTTCATCATCGTTCACGAGGTGAAGAGCGTCGGCAAGCTGGGCGACAACGTCGGTGGCCAGGGCTTCGCGTGGAACCAGAAGCCGGGTCAGACGGTCCGGACGTTCGGTTACCCGCAGGGCGCGCACCCCGACGGCAACAAGGCCTACACGGGCGTTACGCCGAAGTGGTGCTACGGCAAGACCAGCACGAACAGCTACAAGATCGCCCAGTACCGGGTCGAGGAGCAGGTGGCGCTGAAGTGCGCCGTCACCGGTGGCTACGCCGGTGGCCCGTGGCTGGCCAAGTACAGCAACGCGAAGCGTCTCGGCTACGTGAACGGTGTCACCAGCCTGATCGTCGACAGCGACGACAACAAGCGCTACGACACCATCACCTCGGCGTACTTCGACGGTGAGGCCAACACGGTCTACAAGGCCGCTGCGGCCGCGTGGTCCGGCAAGCTCATCCCGTAGTTAGCTGCGGTACCTGAGCGAGGACTTGTCTTCGTTCACCAGCACGACCAAAGGGCTCGGCATCCAGCCGGGCCCTTTGCCCTTTATTAGCGTGAAATCCGTGAATCCCCTTACAAGAGTGACTCAAGGGTCGATAGGGTTCTTACGCCCGTTTTGACAACTGTGGAGCCTCCCGTGAAGCGCCTGCTCATCCCCCTAGCCGCCGCCGGCCTGAGCGCCGTAACCCTTGCCGCACCCGCCAACGCCCAACCGCACTGGGCGTCCGACAACCTTCAGCCCAAGCCCGCCGACGCTTACGGCGCCGCCTTCTTCTGGCTCGACTCCAACGGAGCCGCGCTGAAGAAGGCCACTCAGTACAACCTGGACACCAAGGCCCCGCCGAAGCTGGTGAGCTCGGGTGGCAACGGCAGCTCGTCCGACGGCAAGCCCGGGAGCACCGCCCCGACCGGCACCACCAAGAGCTCCGCCAAGGTGTCGAACGTCAACCTGCCCAAGACCGTCGGCAAGGTCTTCTTCCTCGACAAGGCCGGCCGCTACCGCTGGTGCACGGCCACGTCCATCCAGTCCAGGAACCGCAACCTGGTCGCCACCGCCGGGCACTGCGTGTTCGAGAACGGCAAGGACGACGTCTACGACAAGTGGATCTTCGTCCCGGGCTACTACCAGGGCAAAGCCCCCTGGGGCGTCTACGTCGGCGCGTACGCCTTCACTGCGTACGACCTGGACACCTACGACGACTACGACGGCGACTACGCCTTCGTCGCCGTGCACAACGGCTTCGGCCTGGGCCCGGACAAGCGAGTCACCGCCAAGGAGTTCAAGGCCTGGGCCGGCGACAAGTGGGTGAAGCCGCGCGAGATCAGCCGCGAGGAGTACATCAAGTGCGTGCTGAACCTCGGCGACTGCTGGTCCGAGGGCAAGGACACGCCGGCTGACCTGGTCGGCCCCGACTACCCCGGCGCCGTCCTCGAGAAGGTCGAGGTCAGCGCGGCCAAGTACAAGGCCGCCAGGCTCGGCAAGGGCCAGGGCTTCAAGTTCGGTGAGCCCGTCGTCGAGCACGTCACCCAGCCCAAGTGGGCCGCCTACAAGGGCCCCGGCGACAAGGGCAGGGGCCCCGACGCCCTCGGCAACTACAAGATCACCCACTACTACGTGCAGAAGTGGGTCAAGCCCGGCACGTCCCGCAAGTACTACGAGGCGCAGTACATCATCGGCATCGCCAAGGACATGGGCCGGCTCGGCGACACCGTCGGCGGTCAGGGCTTCGCCTGGAACCAGCCGCTGAACCAGACGGTCATGGCCTTCGGCTACCCCTCCGCCCCGCACCCCGACGGAGACAAGCCCTTCAGCGGTGTGACGCCGAAGCACTGCTACGGGAAGACCGGCACCAAGAAGTATCAGGTCAACATGTTCAGGGTCGACACGCACCAGGTGCTCAAGTGCTCGATGACCCCCGGCGCCGACGGCGGCCCGTGGCTCATGAAGTACAGCAACGCCAAGCGCGTGGGCTACCTCAACGGCGTGACGAGCATGTTCCACGACACCGACAAGAACGGCCGGATCGACTACATCAGCTCGGCCGTCTTCGACAGTGAGACGGCCGACGTGTACAACAAGGCCAACTACGCGACCACCAAGAAGATCGTCGGCCCGCACGGCGAGCTTCTCAAGTAAGACGTAGAGCGTGCCGGCCCGGATCGCCCGCGAGGGCGGTCCGGGCCGGTCCGTGTTCAGACGGCGGTGGACAGCTCGCGCTCGCGCAGCGCCCGCACGGGCCGCTCGTTGCGGTAGGGCTTCAGGCGCCGCCGCAGGTCGTCGGCGTAGGAGCGGGACCTGGCCGACTGCAGCTCGCCGGACAACGCCAGCGCGCCGGACGCGACCTGGCAGGCCTCCTCCAGCTCGCCCGACTGCAGCAGGCCCGCGGCCAGCAGCGACAGGTTGAACATCCGCCCTCGCACGTAGCGGGAGTCCATGTCGAGCGAGCGGTGCGCGTGGCGGACGACCTGCTCGCCCTCCCCCAGGTCGCGGAAGCAGTGGGCGAACTTGGCCGACAGGTAGGCCTCGTCGAAGTAGCTCAGCCACGGGGGCTCGTCGGCCGGCCTGCGGGCGTCGAAGGCGCGCTCCGCCTCGTTGAGCGAGGCGGAGCAGGAGCGGGTGTCGCCCATGCCGGCGTGGGCGTGGGCCTCCAGGACCTGCGAGGAGGCCAGCAGGGTTTTGACGCCGGCGCTGCGGGCCGCCATCTGGGCGGCCCTGGCCAGGTCGAGTGCGTGCGCCGGCTGGCCCATGTAGATGGCCTGGTGGGCCATGCCGGCCAGGATCTCGCCGCCCAGGGTCTGGTCGTCGGCGCCCCTGGCCAGGCGCAGGGCCTGGATGAGGTAGCGCTGGGCGAGGCCGTGCTGCTCCATGTCGTAGGCCATCCACCCGGCCAGCCGGGTCAGCTCGGCGGCCGCGGAGGCCAGCTGCTTGCCGGTGGCGTCGTCGTAGGAGCCGTCCTTGAGCAGCGGCGAGACGGCGTTGTCGAGATATCTCACCACGGACGAGCGGACGCGGCCGCTGCCGAAGCGGTTGTCGAGCTCACCGAACGATCGGGTGACCTCGCGGATGGCGACGATGTCCGCGCGGCCCACCCGCCGCGCGCCCATGCCGCTCGGGCGTCCCTCGGTGGGGAACGTCAGCCAGCGTATGGCTCCTACGGAGCCGGCTCCGATCGCGAATGTCGAGTCGATCAGGAACCTTCGTCGCTCTACATCGGCACGCCATAGCGCCGTCACGGTCGCGACCCCCTCCTGCCAGGTGTGCGTGAACTCCTGTCCGAGATCGAGGGGGGAGATGACCGGCATGCCCAAGTCGTCCGAGGTGACCCGTCTGCCCAGCCGTAGCGCGAAGATCTCGGTGAGCAGACTTGGCACGGGATCGCGCGGCCTCTGACCGCTGATCCAGCGCAGCACGGAACTGTGGTCGTACTTGAGGCCTGGTGTCCCGCGTGCGGCTCCAAGATCGTTGAGACGTCTGGCCAATCCCTTGTGGGAGAACCCCGCCTCCGCGATGAGTTGCTGCAGCAGACGGTTAGGCTCGCGTTCCATCGCTCTCCTCGTCGCAGGAGCCGGCGCCCACAATCTTTACAGAGAGCTACAGTTATAGCACCTAGCGTAAAGAGAATATGGCAGTTCGCTGACCTCAACCAGACTCCGTCCCGCAGCAGGCCCGTCGGCGATCCCTCCTCGTGGAGGGCTCCGCATCTACCCGCCGTCGCACGGGATAACCGCGGCAAGAAGAGAGCGGGGGCCGTCGGCCCCCGCTCGGAAGAGATGCCGCAGGTCAGGCGCGGGCGACGCCGTCGGCGCGGGCCTGGGCGGCCACGGCGGCCGTCACGGCGGGCGCGACCCGGTCGTCGAACGGGCTCGGGATGACGTACGTCGCCGCCAGGTCGTCACCGACGACGGCCGCCAGCGCGGTGGCCGCGGCCACCTTCATGTTCTCCGTGATGGTGGTGGCCCGCACGTCGAGGGCGCCGCGGAAGACGCCGGGGAAGGCCAGCACGTTGTTGATCTGGTTGGGGTGGTCGGAGCGCCCGGTGGCGACGACGGCGACGTGTTTGGCGGCCACGTCGGGCTCGACCTCGGGCGTCGGGTTGGACAGGGCGAACACGACGGCCTCGGGGGCCATGGACGCGATGGCCTGCTCGGACACCGTCGACCCCGACAGCCCGATGAACACGTCGGCGCCGGCGAGGGCGTCCTCCGTCGACCCGGCGTGCCCGGCCCGGTTGGTCCTGCGGGCGAGCGCCTCCTTGACCGGGTTGAGGCCCTCCCGGCCCTCGTAGATCATGCCCTTGGAGTCGGCGACGGCGATGTCACCGATGCCCGCCTCCAGGAGGATCTTGGTGACCGCGACGCCGGAGGCGCCCGCGCCGGCCACCACGGCGCGCAGGTCGCCGAGCGCGCGTCCGGTCAGGCGGGCGGCGTTCTTGAGCGCGGCGAGCACCACGATGGCGGTGCCGTGCTGGTCGTCGTGGAAGACGGGGATGTCGAGCAGGTCGCGCAGCCGGTCTTCGACCTCGAAGCAGCGCGGGGCGCTGATGTCCTCCAGGTTGATGCCGCCGAACGAGGGCGCGAGCCGCGCGACGGTCTCCACGAGCGCGTCGACGTCGGTGCAGTCGAGGCAGATCGGCACGGCGTCGACGCCGGCGAACTCCTTGAACAGCAGGGCCTTGCCCTCCATGACCGGCATGGCGGCCGAGGGGCCGATGTCGCCCAGGCCGAGCACGGCGGTGCCGTCGGAGACGACGGCGACCACGTTGGGGACCCAGGTGTAGTCGCCGGCCAGCGCGGGGTTGTCGGCGATCGCGGTGCAGACCCGGGCGACGCCGGGCGTGTAGGCCAGCGACAGGTCATCGGCGTCGCGGACGGGAACGGTGGAACGGACCTCGAGCTTGCCCCCGCGGTGCAGCGCGAAAGCAGGATCGGCGTCGAGTGCGTCGAGAGAAGATGCGGGCGTGGCAGCCACAACGACCCCTGTGTTGATCGGTAGCGGAAGAGACCTTCGGCGGACGAGCGCGAGCGGGCTGGCCTCGGTAGCTGCCAGGATCCCCTCGTCGGTCATCTCGGAGGGGGTTTACGGGGGTCACCCGTGTGCCCATCTTGCCACATGGTGAGATGGTGTCGGCGCCGACGCCGTTCCGTTGACGCATCGTTAAATCACAGATGACGTACCTGCACAAAACCCCATTTAAACTGCACAAAACGCAAGTTTCGTGGCTTTTCACTCCTAGGAGGCCTTTCATGGCCCTCAGCCTCAAGAGCCGCCGTGGCTACGCCGCCGGCGCGCTCGCCTTGACCGCCGCTCTCGCACTCACCGCTTGCGGCGGCGAATCCGGCTCGAGCTCCGGCACCACGAGCGCCAGCGCCTCCGCAGCCGGTGGCGCCCAGCTCGTCCAGCCGGGCAAGCTCACCGTCTGCACCAACATCCCGTACGAACCCTTCCAGTTCAAGGACGACACCGGCAAGATCGTCGGGTTCGACGTGGACATCGTCGACCTCGCCGCGAAGAAGCTCGGCGTGACCCAGAACATCGTGGACATCGACTTCGCGGTGATCAAGAGCGGTGCCGCCATGGCCGCCAAGAAGTGCGACGTGGCCGCCGCCGGGATGACCATCACCCCGGAGCGCCAGCAGAACATCACCTTCTCCGACCCGTACTTCGACGCCACGCAGGCGCTGCTGGCCAAGAAGGGCACGGGCGCCAAGTCGCTGGAGGACGTCAAGGCCAAGGGGCTCAAGCTGGGCGCGCAGGCCAGCACCACCGGCCTCGACTACGTCAAGAAGAACGGCCACAACCCGACCGAGTACGCCGACTCGTCGAAGGAACTGCTCGCCCTGCAGGCCGGCCAGGCCGACGTGATCGTCCAGGACCTGCCCGTGGTGCTCACCTGGCTGAAGAAGCCCGAGATCGCGGCCAAGTTCGAGATGGTCGCCAGCCTCGACACCGGCGAGCAGTACGGAATCGGCCTGAAGAAGGACGCCGACCCGGTGCTGCTCAAGACGATCAACGAGGAGATCGCCAAGGCCAAGCAGGACGGCACGTACGAGAAGATCTTCGTGAAGTGGTTCGGCAAGAAGCCGGGCGAGCTGAGCTGATCCATGGCCGACCAGCCGACGACGGCTGAGCCTGTCCGCGCCAGGCTCAGCCCCCGGAAGAAACAGCAGATCAGCCGCGGGGTCCAGTACGCCATCCTGGTCGTGGCGCTCGTCGTCGTGGCGCTGTACGCCGACTGGGGCAGCCTCGCCCAGAACTTCGCCAAGGCCGACGTGGCCGAGCAGGCGCTGCCCGACCTCTTCACCATCGCGCTGCGCAACACGATCATCTACGCGGCCGGCGGGTTCATCTTCGCGTTCGTGCTGGGCCTGTTGCTGGCGCTCATGCGAATCTCCCAGGTCCGGCCCTACCGCTGGATCGCGCTCCTCTACATCGAGATCTTCCGTGGCCTGCCCGCGCTGCTGATCTTCCTGATGATCACCTTCCTGCCGCTGGCGCTGCCCGGGTTCGAGGTGCCGTTCGGCACCTACGGCCAGGGCATCCTCGGGCTCGGCCTGGTCGGCGCCGCCTACCAGGCGGAGGTCTTCCGCGCCGGGCTGCAGGCCGTGCCCAAAGGACAGACCGAGGCCGCCAGGTCGCTGGGCATGTCGGCGAGCAGGGCACAGGTCACGGTGGTGATCCCCCAGGCCGTGCGCATGGTCATCCCGCCGACGACCAACCAGTTCGTCTCCCTGCTCAAGGACTCGTCGCTGGTGTTGTTCCTGGGCGTCTCCGGCGAATATGTCGAGCTCGCCAAGTTCGGCAACGACCTGGCCTCCCAGTACGCCAACGCCACGCCCATCATGGTGGCGGGCGTGACGTACCTGATCGTCACGATCCCGCTGGGATACCTCGCGTCCCGGCTGGAGGGACGTAAGGGGAGGAACCGATGACGCACGCCATCGAACTCAAGGACCTCCACAAATACTTCGGCAAGAACGAGGTGCTCAAGGGCATCGACATGACGGTCGAGCCCGGGCAGGTGGTCTGCGTGATCGGCCCGTCGGGATCGGGCAAGTCCACCCTGCTGCGCTGCGTCAACATGCTGGAGCAGCCCACCAAGGGCAAGGTGTTCGTGCAGGGCGTCGAGGTCACCCACCCCGACGTCGACATCGACGCCGTCCGGCGCCGCATCGGCATGGTCTTCCAGCAGTTCAACCTCTTCCCTCACATGACCGCGCTGCAGAACGTGATGATCGCCCAGCAGCGGGTGCTGAGGCGCGGCAAGCGCGAGGCCGAGGTCACCGCCAGGGAGAACCTCGACAAGGTCGGCGTCGGCGCCAAGTGCGACTCGCTGCCCGGCCAGCTCTCGGGCGGGCAGCAGCAGCGGGTGGCCATCGCGCGGGCGCTGGCCATGGACCCCGACCTGATGTTGTTCGACGAGCCGACCTCGGCGCTCGACCCCGAGCTGGTCGGCGACGTGCTGACCGTCATGCGCAAGCTGGCCGAGGAGGGGATGACCATGCTCGTGGTCACCCACGAGATGGGCTTCGCCCGCGAGGTGGCCGACCGGGTGGTGTTCATGGACGGCGGCGTGGTGGTCGAGGACGGCCCTCCGTCGCAGGTCATCGGCGACCCGCGGCATGAGCGCACCCAGGCGTTCCTGCACCGGGTGCTGCACCCCGAGGGATAGCCGCGACCGGCGGGGCGTCTTCCTTGGCCGCCCCGCCGCCCCGGCGGCCGTGGTGTAATGGACCAGGATGGACCTGACCTCTTACGCCGAGTGGGCGGTCCGGCTGGCCGACGATCCCGCCCCGCCGCCCGACCTCGCCCGCCTGCGCGACGAGCTGGCCGCCGTGTTCGACGCGGCCGGCGACGACCGGCGGGTGGTCGCGCTGCTCAACGCCCTGCTCGTGCGCTATCCCGTACGCCCTCAGCTCTCCGACCACGACGGCCGGCCCTGGCACCTCCACCTGGCCGACGACTACGCCGCCTGCGCCGTGATGGGCCTGGCCTCGGTCGTGGCCGAGCTGGGCGTCGACCGGCTCGGCCGGTGCCTCGACCCCCGCTGTGGCCAGGCGTTCCTCGACACCTCGTCCAACCGCTCGCGCCGCTACTGCTCGGCCCGCTGCGCCAGCCGCGCGAACGTGGCCGCCTTCCGCGCCCGCCGCAAGAACGCCTCCTGACTCAGCGCGCCGGCGGGCGTGCCCGGCGCCGTCTCAGCAGCCCGGACGCGCTCCCGGCGCCGGCCCGGCGCACCAGCGGCCAGTAGCGCAGCACCACCCGGCCGACGATGTCGGGAACGGGGCCGAAGTCCCAGCTGTCGCGCCGGCCGCCGGCCCGCTGGTTGTCGCTCTCCAGCCACCAGCCGTCCGCCCCGTGCCACTGTGCCCGTTTCACGATGAGGCGTTCGGGGTCGCCGGGGAGCCTGGCCACCACGAGGTCCCCCGGGCGCACGGTCGCGCCGCGCCGGACGAGAAGCCAGTCTCCCGGCACCAGCGCGGGACGCATCGAATCGCCTTCGACACGCACTCTCATGGGCTGCGACCCCCTACTCCACGGGCACTGGGACCCGAGTAAGGTCGGTTGTGGACCAAGCTGATTCAGCATCAAGGAAGGACTTTCCGATGCTCGCACGACTGCTACGACCCAAGCATGTCGCATCCGCACACTGCGACCTGCCCTGCGGGGTCTACGACCCCGCTCAGGCCCGCATCGAGGCCGAGTCGGTCAAGGCGATCATGGAGAAGTACGCGGCCAACGAGGACCCGGTCTTCCGCGCCCGCGCGGTGACCATCAAGGAGGAGCGCGCGGAGCTGGTCAAGCACCACCTCTGGGTGCTCTGGACCGACTACTTCAAGCCGCCGCACCTCGAGCAGTACCCTCAGCTTCACCAGCTGTTCTGGGACGCGACAAAGCTCGCGGGCGCCGCCGGCGCCAAGGGCACGGTCG
Organism: Nonomuraea deserti; assembly: GCF_004348685.1. Taxonomy (GTDB): domain Bacteria; phylum Actinomycetota; class Actinomycetes; order Streptosporangiales; family Streptosporangiaceae; genus Nonomuraea; species Nonomuraea deserti. The sequence goes on from NZ_SMKO01000015.1 coordinate 57,601, forward strand.
ACGTCGGCAAGGCCGAGGATCTGCTGGGCAAGATCGACGAGATCTCCAAGATCTTCTGGGAGACCAAGGCCGCCTAAAAGGGCACCTAAGGCTCTGCGCGGTCGGTGACCGCGCAGAGCCTTTTCCATTGATGGCGAGTCTGAAGCGTCCAAGCACCGCTCAGGGGCGGTAAGTTGCAGTTGGCGTCGGATACGGTGGGTCGCGGTCAGCGGCCCGCCACGTGGCGGTTCCCACGTACGCGAGGAGGAACGTGACCGAGGAAACCGAGACCCGCGCGGAGGGCGTGGCCGGCATCCGCGACGTGGTGAGCATCAGGCTCCCCGCCGCTAGTGCCTACCTGTCCGTGCTGCGCACGGCCACCGCCGGGCTCGCGGCGCGGCTCGACTTCACGCTGGACGAGATCGAGGATCTGCGGATCGCGGTCGACGAGGCGTGCGCCATGCTGCTGAGCGAGGCGGTGCCCGGCACCGACCTGACTGCCGAGTTCGAGCTGACCGGCCAGGAGATGCAGGTCAGGGTCGAGGTGGCGACCGTCGGCAGCTCCGCTCCCAAGCGTGACGACTTCGCCTGGATGGTGCTGACCGCCCTGGCCGATGACGTGGATGCCGTGGCACCTTCCCAGGGCTTCCCGGATCGCATGGCGATCGTCCTGCGTAAGCGCCGAGGCGCGGCCCAGAGAACGGCGGGGCCGGCGTGACGGAAAGGACTGGAGCCATGGCCACCAGCGAACACGCCGTGCCCGACAGGGTCCGTGCCCGCAGGCTCTTCGCCGAGCTGGCCGAGCTGGGTCCTGAGGAGCCGCGCCGCCAGCGCATCAGGGACGAGCTGGTCGAGCTCCACCTTCCTTTGGTGGAATACCTGGCGCGCCGCTTCCGCAACAGGGGCGAGTGGCTCGACGACCTCACCCAGGTCGCCACCATCGGCCTGATCAAGTCGATCGACCGGTTCGACCTCAACCGGGGCGTCGAGTTCTCCACCTACGCGACGCCCACGATCGTCGGCGAGATCAAGCGGCACTTCCGCGACAAGGGCTGGGCGGTCCGCGTGCCGCGCCGCCTGCAGGAGCTGAAGCTCTCGCTCACCAAGGCCATCAGCGATCTGTCGCAGCGCGAGGGCCGGGCGCCGACGGTGTCCGAGCTGGCCTCCTACCTGAAGATGACCGAGGAGGAGGTGCTCGAGGGCCTCGAGTCGGCCAACGCCTACTCGACCGTGTCGCTCGACGCCCCCGACTCCGGCGACGACGACGCTCCCGCGGTGTCCGACTCTCTCGGCATCGTCGACGAGTCGCTCGAGGGCGTCGAATATCGCGAGTCGCTCAAGCCGCTGCTGGAGCGGCTGCCTCCGCGGGAGAAACGCATCCTGCTGCTGCGGTTCTTCGGCAACATGACGCAGTCGCAGATCGCCACCGAGCTGGGCATCTCGCAGATGCACGTCTCGCGCCTGCTCGCCCGCACGCTGGCCCAGCTGCGCGAGGGCCTGACCGCCGACGACTAACCGTCTCCGTAGAGAGCATGGGTGGTGGGGGGCGCCAGCAGGGTCACGAGCCCTGTCAGGGCGACCACGATCAGCGGGATGCCGAGCTGCGGCTGGTCCGACTGGATGAGGGTGACGGCGATGAGCAGCATGAAGATCTGCGTCAGCACGGCCGGAGACCTCCCCCACCGCTCCATCCTGAACAGACCGCCCCAGGCCACCCAGAGCAGCCCTGCGGCCACCAGCAGCGCGAATCCCGACTCCGCCAGGGCGGTCGTCACGTTGTCCGGCGCTCCCGTCAGCGTCTGCACCGCGACGAGCACGCCGAGCCCCAGCGCGACGAGCCCTTCCAGGGCGACGACGACCACGGCGATGAGAAGGGTAAGCGGGCGACCGTTCACGCCCGTACCCTACCGCCAGGGCCGTACGGTCTGAGAAATAGGACGTTAGGCCCACAAAGCGGACGAGCTTAACCGGCTACGCTGGCGATATGCGCGCCATGCTGCTGGTCAACCCCAAGGCCACCACCACCAACGCTCGCACGCGTGACGTGCTGATCCGCGCGCTCGGCGCGGCCGTCGACCTCGCCGTCGAGGAGACCCGCTACCGCGGCCACGCCGCTTCGCTGGCGTCCACGGCACGGGCCAAGGGATATGACCTGGTGGCGGTGCTCGGAGGCGACGGCACGATCAACGAGACCGTCAACGGCCTGCTGAACCCGGTGGACGGCGAGCCCGCGCGGGACGACCCGAGCGCGGGCCGCCCCGGCCTGATCGTCATCCCCGGCGGCAGCGCGAACGTCTTCGCCCGTGCCCTGGGCCTGCCGAACGATCCGGTCGAGTCGACGGGCGCGGTGCTGGAGGCGCTCAGGGAGGGGCGGCGCAGGACCGTGGGGCTGGGGCAGGCCCTCTGGGAGGGGCAGAGCCGCTACTTCACCTTCTGCTCGGGCATGGGATATGACGCGGAGGTTGTGCGGGCCGTGGAGGGCCTGAGAGGCGCCGGCAGGAAGGCTACCCCCACGCGGTATGTGAACACGGCTCTGCGGCACTATCTGGCCACGGACAAGCGGCATCCAGCGATGACGCTGACCGGCCCCGGGATCCCCACCGCCGAGGGGGTGTTCATGGCGATCATCTCCAACACCTCGCCGTGGACGTACGTCGGCACGCGACCCGTGACGCCCACCCCGTGGGCCTCCTTCGAGACCGGGCTCGATCTGCTCGGGCTGCGGCGCATGAGTCCGGTCGCGCTCGCGCCGGTGATCCGGCAGATCCTCACGGAGAGTGACGTACTTCCGTCGGGCCGGCACCTCGTCCAGTTGCACGACGAGCCCGAGTTCACGCTCACCGCGGGCCGCCCGGTGGCCTTCGAGCTGGACGGCGACTACCTGGGCGAACGCGAAACCGTGACATTTCGGTCTACGCCGAACGCATTACAGGTTCTGGTCTAGATGGTTACATTCGGTCATTGTGTGACGCATCCGACATCCATAACAGCCAAAACTTCGCGTCAACCCTCTTGCGTGCACTCAAAGTGACTGAAAGGCTCAACACTGACGTCGGAACGTAGGACCTTTCGCAACCCCGAGGTCCTCCAGGCGTCAAGCGAGTGACCCCGGTCCTCAACAGGATCCCGGGTGATCGTTCGCGCGAGTTAGTGAAACTCTTCACAAAGTAGTAGCCGCACGGAGCCGACCTAGAGGCTCCATCTACTAAGGAGTGACGCATGGACTGGCGCCACCGAGCTGCCTGCCGTGACGTGGACCCCGAGCTGTTCTTCCCGATCGGCAACACCGGCCCCGCCCTCCTGCAGATCGAAGAGGCCAAGCAGGTCTGCCGGTCCTGCTCGGCCGTGGAGGCCTGCCTGAAGTGGGCGCTGGAGTCCGGACAGGACGCCGGCGTCTGGGGCGGGCTGAGCGAGGACGAGCGCCGCGCCCTCAAGCGCCGCTCCGCCCGCGCCCGCACCCGGCTCTCCGCCTGACCCAGTCACACCCCCTGCTCCGGTGCGTCCGCACAGGATGTGCCCGCCGGCGGCTCGGACACGGATTCGCCCGGGTCAGGCCGGCGGGAGCGGGATCGACATCACCACCTCCGTGCCGCCTTCCAGCCGCGGCTGGATCGACAGCCGGCCCGACAGCTCTCCCACCACCAGCGTGCGCACGATCTGCAGCCCCAGGCTGGTGGAGCTGTCAAGGTCGAAGCCGCTGGGCAGCCCGCCCCCGTCGTCCCAGACCGTGAGGTTGAGCCGGTCGGGCCCCGGCTCCACCACCACCTCCAGTCGCTTGGGCCTCCCGTGCTGCAACGCGTTCTGCAACAACTCGGTCAGCGCCATGGCCAGCGGCGTGGCGATGAGCGACGGCAGCACGCCGAAGCCGCCGACGCGCCGCGGTGTCACGGCCACCTCCGCCGACGACACCTCACCCGCCATCGCGATCACCCGGTCGGCGATCTCGTCGAAGTCGACGAACTCCTCCGGCGCATGAGAGAGCGTCTCGTGCACGATCGCGATCGACCCGACCCTGCGCACCGCCTCCTCGAGCGCCTCCCTGCCCTCCGGCACCTGCAGCCGCCTGGCCTGCAGCCGGAGCAGGGCGGCGACGGTCTGCAGGTTGTTCTTCACCCGGTGGTGGATCTCGCGGATCGTGGCGTCCTTGGTCATCAGCTCGCGCTCGCGCCGGCGCAGCTCCGTGACGTCCCTGATGAGCACCAGGGCGCCGATGCGGCCGCCGCCGACGATCAGCGGGATGGCCCTGAGCTGCACGATCGTGCCGCCGGACTCGACCTCGGTCTCCTTCGCCGCCCGCCCGCTGGCCACGATCATGAGGTCTTCGTTGATGGGCTCGTCGGAATAGCACAGCTGCGCGGTGACCCGCCCCAGCTCCGCCCCCACCAGGTCGGCGTGCAGGCCCAGCCGCCGGTAGGCGGACAGGGCGTTGGGCGAGGCGTACGTGACGCGCCCCGCCCGGTCGAGCCGGAGCAGTCCGTCACCCACGCGCGGCGAACGGACCAGGATCGGCTCCTCGCCGGAGAACGGGAACCGGCCCTCCGCCACCATCTGCGCCAGGTCGGAGGCGCTCTGCAGGTAGGTCAGCTCCAGCCGGGAGGGCGTGCGGGCCGAGGAGAGGTTGGTGGAGCGCTGGATCACCGCGAGGAAGCGGGCCTCGCCGCCCTCGACGGCGCGCCGCACGGGGATCGTCTCCTCCCGGACGGGCACGCCGGTGGACCAGTCGGGGTCGCCCTCGCGGCAGATGCGGCGTTCGTTCCACGCGGTGTCGATGAGCTGGCGCTCGCCCTTGGCGGCCACGGTGCCGACGATGTCGTCGTGGTAGACGGTCGGGCCGGTCGTCGGCCGCATCTGGGCGATCGCGATCCAGCCGTTCTCCGCCAGCAGCGGCGCCCACAGGATGAGGTCGGCGAAGGACAGGTCGGCCAGCAACTGCCAGTCGGAGACCAGCGAGTGCAGCCAGTCGAGATCCGCCTCGTCCAGCGCGGTGTGGCGGGCTACGAGGTCGCTCAGTGTCGGCACGAGTGCATCATGCGTGCTTTCCCCCGCAACAGCCAAACCGGCAACCGGGTGCCGGGCCCGCTGAGGTGGGCGTTTGACCGCAGAGCCGGTACGCGGCAACAACTCCGAACGTGTGCGGGCGTACGCCCTCATCCTCGTACAGTGCCGACAGATGCGGCATTGTGCCCCATGATGCCCCTTTCATGAAATCTCATATGGTGAGAAGCATCACACAGCCGACACCGCTCAGCTCCAGGAAAAGGGCTGCGCGCCACCAGCCGGAGGTGATCTGCACGGGCGGGTGGACCCTCCGCGACACGGCTCGCGGACCGGCCTCGGTTGCGATCGCGCACATCGCTGTGGATATCCTTCACCATCAACCTGAGCAGCCCGGATCCGTGCGTGCCAGCTGTCGTACGCGCTCGGCGCCGGTCGGCGGCTCCGGCCCGCGGTTGACCGCTCGGGCCGAAGTGAGTTCCGATGATCTCGCGGTGACCAGACACGCCCTCACCGCCGTGGCAGAAGTGAAGGTGAGAGCGTGACTGACGACAGCCCCCGCGTTCCGAAGTACTACGACGTGAAACGGAGCCTGCTCGAGCTCACCAAGAGCCTCGCGCCCGGCACCGCGCTGCCGCCCGAGCGCACGCTCGCCGTACGTTTCGAGACCTCCCGCACCACGGTCCGGCAGGCGCTGACCGAGCTGGTGGTGGAGGGCAGGCTGCTGCGCATCCAGGGCAAGGGCACGTTCGTGGCCCAGCCGAAGGTGGCCCAGGTCCTCCAGCTCACCTCCTACATCGGCGACCTGCGCACCGCCGGCCTGGAGCCGGACACCAAGATCCTGGAGATCGGCTACATCACCGCCGACGAGGCGCTGGCCCGGCGCCTGGCCATCAACCCCGGCGGGCGCGTGCTGCGCATCCACCGCCTCAGGCTGGCCAACGGCGAGCCGGTCTCCATCGACACGACCCACCTGTCCGCCCGCCGCTTCCCCCGGCTGCGGCGCGAGCTGGAGGTGCACGCGTCGCTGTACGAGACCCTGCACAACGCCTACAACGTGCGGCTCACCGACGCCGAGGAGATCATCGAGACGGTGCTGGCCACGCCGTACGACGCCAAGGCCCTGGGCGTCGACGTCGGCCTGCCGATGCTGCTGCTCACGCGCCACGCCTTCGACGCCGACGGCAACCCCGTCGAGTGGGCCCAGTCGCTCTATCGCGGCGACCGGTACAAGTTCGTCACGCGCCTGCGCCGTCCGTGACGGACATCATGCGTTACGGCAGGCCACCTTGCCCGGACCCGCCGACGCCGGCTCGGCTCCGTCGAGCGCCGGTCGTGAGGGCTCACGGGGCACTCGCCGTGACGAGCGCGCCGCGGGCCGTGTTCTTCGCTGACTCCTAGGCTGACGTCCATGAGCATTCTCGTCGTCACCGGCACCGGAGCCGGGGTGGGCAAGACCGTGGTGACGGCGGCCGTGGCCGTGCTGTCGCTGGCGCGCGGGGCGGCGACCGCCGTGGTCAAGCCCGCCCAGACCGGGGTGGCGCCCGGCGCGCCGGGCGACGTCGACCACGTGATCCGGCTGTCCGGGGTGGCCACCACCTTCGAGCTGCGCCGGTTCACCGACCCGCTCTCCCCCGCCGCCGCGGCCAGGGCCGCGGGCATGCCGCCCGTGTCGCTGGCCGGGGCCGCCAAGCTGGTGCGGGAGCTGGGTGAGAGCAACCGCCTGGTGGTCGTGGAGGGCACTGGAGGGCTGCTGGAGCGCTTCGACGAGGACGGCGCCACCGTCGCCGACCTCGCGCGCGCCCTGAACGCTCAGGTGCTCGTCGTGGCCGGGGCCGGCGGTGCCGCGGTCAACCACACCGCGCTCACCTTGGAGGCGCTGGCCCATCGCGGGCTCGACCTGGCCGGTCTGGTCATCGGCCGGTGGCCGCGGCGGCCGGGGACGGCCGCGCGCAGCGGCGTGGCCGACCTGGAGATGCTGGCCGCGCGGCCGCTGGCAGGGGCGCTGCCCGACGGCGCGGGCGACCTGGACAGGCAGGCGTTCGCCGAGGTGGCGCGCAAAGGGCTGGGCGCCACGCTGGGCGGCACGTTCGACCCTGCCGCCTTCCGGCGGGAGGTCCGCTGAAACAGGCTCTGACCCGATGGTGGGGCTAGCCCCACCATCCACCAGCACACCAGGCCTATTTCGCGGCTCCCCCGCCGGTCAATACCGTTGGGGCATGACAGTCCCCCGTCCGTGGTCGGCACGGGCCTGGCTCGACACGGCTCACGTCATGACCGGCCTGCCGGTCGCCGTGCTGCTCGGCGGGCTGACGGTCCTGCTGGCCGTGGTCCCCCGCCTGCTGTGGCGGGCCCTGCCGTGGTTCACCCGGGTGCAGTGCTCCCGGTTCGCGGCGTTCCAGGGGGTGCGCATCCCGCCCACACCGCCGCCGGCGGGATGGCGGAGCCCCGCGGCGTGGCGGCAGCTCGCCTACCACCTGCTGTCGCCGTTCGTGGGCGCCGCCGCGGCGTTCCTGGTGGCCACGGCCTGGGGCGGATCATTCGTGGGGCTGCTGTCGTTCCTGCCGCCGCGGCTGGAGCCCCCGCCCATGGTGTTCGAGTACAACCTGCGCGACGGGCGCGTGCTCGGGATCTTCATGGGGGTGGGACTCGTGCTGCTCATACTCGCCCCCTTCCTGGCGCGCGGCATGGCGGCGCTCGACCTGCTGGTGGCGCGTACGCTCCTCGGGCCCAGCCGCTCGGAGCTGGGGCAGCGGATCGAGACGCTGACCGAGAGCCGGGCCGGTGTGATCGACGCGGCCGACGCCGAGCGCCGTAGGATCGAGCGTGATCTGCACGACGGCGCGCAGCAGCGGCTCGTCTCCCTCGCCATGAACCTCGGCCTGGCCAGGGCCACCCTGACCGACCTGCCCGAGCCGGCGCGCGTGGCGATCGAGCAGGCCCACGAGGAGGCCAAGCAGGCGCTCAAGGAGCTGCGCGACTTCGTCAGGGGCCTGCACCCGGCCGTGCTCAACGACCAGGGCCTGGACGCGGCGCTGTCCGGCGTCGCCGCCCGCGCGCCCGTCCCGGTCAGGCTCCGGGTCGACATCGAGCGGCGTACCAGTCCGACCATCGAGGCGGTGGCGTTCTTCATCGTGTCCGAAGCACTGACCAACATCGCCAAACACGCCTCGGCCACCAGGGCCGAGGTGAACGTGCGGCGAGAGCGCGACCGCCTGCACGTGGAGGTGTACGACGACGGCTGCGGCGGCGCCGCGCTGGACGGCGGCACCGGGCTGCGCGGCCTGGCCCAGCGGATCGACGCGGTCGACGGGTCTCTCCGGCTGTCCAGCCCGCTGGGCGGCCCGACGACGATCGAGGTGGAACTGCCGTGCGAGTAGTGCTGGCCGAGGACTCCGTGCTCCTGCGAGAGGGCCTGATCCGGCTCCTGGACGCCTCCGGCATGGAGGTGGTGGCGGCCGTGGACGAGGCCGAGGGGCTGCTGCGGGCGGCCGAGGAGCACCGGCCCGAACTGGTCATCACCGACGTCAGGATGCCGCCCACGCACACCGACGAGGGGCTGCGGGCCGCGCTCCTGCTGCGCCGCCAGCAGCCGGGCCTCGCGGTCCTCGTGCTCTCCCAGTACGTCGAGGAGCGCTACGCCGCCCAACTGCTGGCCTCGGCCGCGACCGGCGGTGTCGGCTACCTGCTCAAAGACCGGGTGGCCGACGTGGCCGAGTTCATCGACGCGCTGCGCAGGGTGGCCTCCGGCGGCACCGCCCTCGACCCCGAGGTGGTCGCCCAGCTGCTGCTGCGCGGCAACAGCGACCCGCTGGAGCGCCTGACGCCGCGCGAGCACGAGGTGCTCCAGCTGATGGCGGAAGGCCGGTCCAACGCCGGCATCGGCCAGGCGCTGGTGCTCAGCGAAGGGGCGGTCGGCAAGCACATCGGCAACATCTTCACCAAACTCGACCTGTCACCCGCCGAGGGCGACCACCGGCGTGTGCTCGCCGTGCTGCGGTTCCTCAGGATCAGGAGCCTGCCATGAGAGCGGTCTGGCTGATCGTGGGCGCGCTGACCACCGCGGTGGCGCTGCTGTTGTCCACGACCGCGCTGTGGCAGGGGTTCGCCACGACCAGGATGCCCGAGGACACCAAGCAGCGGTCCATCCCGTTCGACGCGCCCAAGATCAAGGTCAGCGCTTCCAAGGGTGACGTGCGCGTGTCCATCCTGCCGGGCAAGGCCGGCGAGGTGTTCATCCACAGGTCCCTGCGGTGGACGCGTGACCGGCCCACCGTCACGGAAGACTGGGACGCGCGTACGAGCACCCTCCGGCTCGACGCGGTCTGCCCCGAGGCCGACCAGCCGGAAGGGCCCCGCTGCATGGCCGAATACCTCCTTTTCGTGCCGCCCGAGACCGACATCGAGGCCGGCACGACCCGTGGCGGGCTCAGCGTCGGCGACGTGTTCGGCGACGTGCGCCTCAATTCCGTCTCCGGCGACGTGCGCGTCAACGACCTCGCCGGCTCCTTGTGGGCCAGGGTCGGCACGGGCGACATCAACGCCGACGGGCTCGACGCCGAGAAGGCCGATGTGGAGGTCGGGGCGGGCAACGTGCACATCAGCTTCGTCAGCCCGCCGGCGGACGTGAGAGCCGTCGTCAGGACGTCCGGTGACGTGGACGTGCACGTACGCGGCGGCTCCTACGACGTTTCGGTGGTCGGCCGCAACACCACCCTGGACATCGGCAAGGACCCCGGCTCGCCGAGGAAGATCACCGCGACGGCGCCGGACGGCAACGTCAACCTGTGCTGCCGGTGAAGATCATTTGTGTACGGGCCTTAAGGTCTGTTTACTCCTGTGACTGGTTGGTAAGTTCCCGGCATGGAGTCTGCGAAGCACGCCGGTGACGCCGCCGTCGCCGTGTCCAAGGCCTATGGCGTCGAGACCATGTTCACCCTGTCGGGAGGGCACGTCTTTCCGCTCTACGACGGCGCCGTGCACGAGGAGATGCGCATCCTCGACGTACGCCACGAGCAGAGCGCGGTCTTCGCCGCCGAGGCGACGGCCCGGCTGACCAGGAAGCCCGGCCTGGCCGTGCTGACCGCCGGCCCCGGCATCACCAACGGCGTCAGCGGCGTCGCGACCGCCCACTTCAACGGCTCTCCCGTGGTCGTCATGGGCGGCCGGGCGCCCCAGTCGCGCTGGGGCAGCGGCGCGCTGCAGGAGATGGACCACCCGCCGCTGCTCGACCCGATCACCAAGCTGTCGTTCACCGCGAGCGCCGCCGAGTCGGTCGGCCACGAGGTCGAGATGGCCTTCCGCACGGCGGTCGCCTCCCATCGCGGCCCGGTGTTCCTCGACTTCTACATGGACCACCTGTTCTCGCCGTCGCCTGTGCACGACGTGCAGACGCAGACGCCCTCGCCGCTGGAGCCCGACCCCGGCGACCTGGCCGGCATCGCACGGCTGCTGGCCGAGGCCGAGCGGCCCGTGCTGGTGTACGGGTCCGACGTGTGGATGGAGCGCGCCGAGGAGGCCGCCCGCGACTTCGCCGAGACGTGGCGGCTGCCGGTCATCCCCAACGGCCAGGGCCGCGGCATCCTGCCGTCCGGGCACGAGCTGCTCGTCACCCGGGCGCGCGGGCTCGCCTTCTCCCAGGCCGACCTGGTGATCGTGGTCGGCACCCCGCTCGACTTCCGCCTGGGCTACGGCTGGTTCGGCGGCAAGGACGGCGCGCCGCTGGCCCGCGTGGTCCACATCGCCGACGCGCCGTCCCAGCTGGCCACGCACATGCAGCCGGCCGCGTCCGCCGCCGGCGACCTGTCGGTGGTGTTCTGGAGCCTCGGCGCCGCCTGTGGCGACGCGGGCGTCAAACCCGACGGCTACGCCCCCTGGGTGACGAAGCTGTCCGACACGGCCGCCGCGGCCATCGCCGGCGACGCCGAGTTGCTGGCCTCCGACTCCGACCCGATCCACCCCATGCGCATCTACGGCGAGCTGGGCAAGATCCTGGCCGACGACGCCGTGGTCATCGGCGACGGCGGCGACTTCGTCTCCTACGCGGGCAAGTACGTCGAGCCCCGGCAACCGGGCAACTGGCTCGACCCGGGCCCGTACGGCTGCCTCGGCACCGGCCTCGGCTACTCCATCGCCGCCCGCCTGGCCAGGCCGTCCTCACAGGTCGTGCTGCTGCTCGGCGACGGCGCCGCCGGGTTCTCCCTGATGGACGTCGACACCCTCGTACGCCACCGGCTGCCGGTCGTCATGGTCTGCGGCAACAACGGCATCTGGGGCCTGGAGAAGCACCCCATGCAGATGTTGTACGGCTACGACGTGGCGGCCGAGCTGCAGCCCCAGTGCCGCTACGACCAGGTCGTGACCGCGCTCGGCGGCGGCGGCGAGCTCGTCACCAAGCCGTCGGAGATCGGGCCGGCGCTGCGCAGGGCGTTCGACTCGGGCATCCCCTACATGGTGAACATCGCCACCGACCCGCAGATCGCCTACCCCCGCAACACGACGGGGGTGTGAGGCCACGTCCAGGCTGCCCCGGCCCGCGGTTCCAGGCCGGGTGCCGGGGTCACGCCGGAGATCGCCTCACCGTTTCGGGGTGGCCGACGGGGTGGGGCTGGGGCTGCCGCTCGTGCAGGGGCTGTCGACGACGACCAGCGTGACCTTGTCGCCTTCGTCCGCCACGGTGCCGCCCTTGGGCGTCGTGGCCTTGACCGTGCCGCAGCGCAGACCGTCGGTGGTGGTGGTCTGGTCGTCGAGGCCCACCTCGAAGCCCATCGCCAGGATGATTTCCTGCGCGTCGAGGAACCTCATCCCGACCACCTTGGGCACGCGCTTCTGGCCCGCGGTGGGCGTGGGAGAGCCCGACGGCGTGGTGGTGGGCGTCGGAGTGGGCGTCGGAGTGCGGGTGGGCGTCCTGGTCGGCTTGGGCTCCGAGGTCGTCGGGTCGGGCCTGGGTGGCCTGGTGGTCGGCCTGGGCTCCGAGGTCGTCGGATCGGGCCTGTGCAGTCTGGTGGTCTTGGTGGGAGAGGGGTCGAGCGGCGACTCGTTGCCCTCGGGGACGGCGGTCTTGGTGACCTTCGGCTCGCCGGGGGTCATGCCCGTCAGGGCGACCGCGCCGGCGCCCGCGCCGAGCACCACCGCGACCGCGATGCCCGCGATCAGGCCGGTCCTGCGCGGCGCCTTCGCCGCCCGACGGCTGCCCCCGCGGCGCTCGGACACGTTGGTGTCCTGCGACGCCTGCTGGTGCGCACCGGTCTGGTACGCCTCCATCGGCGGAGCGGCCGCGCCCGTCCCGGTGGGGGGCGCCTGCACCGGCTCCGGCACGGGCGATGGCTGCCCGCTGGCGGCCGCGCGGGCCGCCTCGCTCATGGCCCTGGCCGACGGGTAGCGCCTGGTCGGGTCTTTCGACAGCGCGACCTCGACCAGCGTGCGCACCGCCGGGGGGATCTCGGCGGGCAGTGGCGGCGGGGCCTCGCGGATGTGCTTGAGCGCGATCGTGACCGCGCTGTCGCCGTCGAACGGACGCTGCCCCATCAGGCACTCGTACGCGACCACGCCGAGCGCGTAGATGTCGACCGCGGGCGTGACCGGCGCGCCCTCGGCCTGCTCGGGGGCGCAGTAGGCGGCCGTGCCGAGCACCATGCCGGCGTCGGTGAGCCGGTTGGCCAGATCGGCTCTGGCGATGCCGAAGTCGGTCAGCACCAGCGTGCCGTCGCGCTGCACGAGGAGGTTGCCCGGCTTGACGTCGCGGTGCACGATGCCCTGGTCGTGCACGGCCTGCAACGCCGAGGCGGCCTGCGCGATCAGCTCCATGGCCTGCTGCGGCGCGATCCGGCCCAGCCTGGACAGTAAGCGGTCGAGCGGCTCGCCGTCGACGAACTTCATCACCAGGTAGACGGTGTCGCCGCTGACGCCGTAGTCGTAGACGTCGACCACGCCGGAGTGGTTGATGGTGGCCATCGCCCGCGCCTCCCCCTGGAAGCGAGCGACGAACCCCGGGTCCTCCATACGGCCTGGCAGCAGCACCTTGACGGCGACGGTGCGGGCCAGGACGATATCCTCGCCCCGCCACACCTCGCCCATGCCGCCGGCGCCGATGCGAGTATCCAACCGATACCGCCCCGCCAGCGTCGTCCCTTGTGCCACCATGACGCCCCCGTTACCCCCCTACTTCGGTAACCTCTCCCACCCCGCGAGTCTCCAACAAAGCGAACTTTTATCGCGGTAAGGTAACACAGTGGTCACGGAAGTCAGAGAGTGTACGACTCACCTGTCCCACATGCCACTCAAATGCCTCAAGCCGTACAAACTCTATCCTGCGGCCTCACGGCGGGCCTTGTCCGCGTTTCGCGGAACTCGACGGCCGGATCGCTAGGCTGATCCCATGACGCTCGCTCCTGGTCTTCGCGCCCAGTCGCTCATGGTGGTCGAGATGGACGACACCGCCAAGAGCGTGGGCAGCGGAGACGTGCCCGTGCTGGCCACGCCCCGGCTGCTCGCGCTGGCCGAGGCGGCGACCGTGCGCGCCGTCGAGCGGCACCTCGCGCCGGGCCAGACGTCCGTGGGCACCCGGGTCGAGCTGGAGCACGTGGCCGCCAGCCCGCTCGGCACGCGCGTGCAGATCGGCGTCGAGCTGACCCGGGTCGACGGCCGTCGCCTGACCTTCGCCTTCGAGGCCCACGACGAGCACTCCGTCGTGGGCCAGGGCACGATCGAGCGCGTCCTCGTCGACCGCGCCAGATTCCTGGCCGCGAGCGAACGGCGCACGACCTGAGGGGCCGCTAGTCGTCGATGACGGCGATCAGGTCGCCTTCCTGGATCACGTCGCCCTCGGCCACCTTGAGCTGGGCCACCGTGCCGTCGTCCTCGGCGAGCACCGGGATCTCCATCTTCATCGACTCGAGGATGACGAGCGTGTCACCCTCGGAGACGGTGTCGCCCTCGCGGACGACGACCTTCCACACGTTGGCCACCATCTCGGCGCGTACCTCAGCCACCGCGACTCCCCTCTTCCCATGATCGAATAATGTTCGCGATCTAGGCGCGCATGCGCGCGACCAGACCGGTGTCGTAGTCGCCGGCGACGAACTCCGCGTTCTCCAGCAGCTCCGCACAGAATGGCAGATTGTTCTTGGGTCCCTCTACGGTGAACGCCGCAACCGCCTTGCGGCCCTTCTCCAGCGCGTCGGCGCGACTCTCGCCGCGGACGCAGAGCTTGGCCATGAGCGGGTCGTAGAACGGGGTGACCGTGTTTCCCACCTCATAGCCGGAGTCCACCCGCACGCCGTCGGCCGTCGGCTCTTCCCACACCGTGATCGTGCCAGGGCCGGGGAAGAACCGCTTCGGGTCCTCCGCGTAGACGCGGAACTCTATCGCGTGCCCGGCCGGCTCGGCCGGCACCTCGGGGCTCTCGCCCGCCGCGACGCGCAGCTGCAGCTCGACCAGGTCGACGCCGGTGACCAGCTCGGTGACCGGGTGCTCCACCTGCAGCCTGGTGTTCATCTCCAGGAACACGAAATCCTGCCGGTCGGCGTCGACCAGGCACTCGACGGTGCCCGCGCCGGCATAGCCGACGGCCTCTCCGGCCCGCACGGCGGCGGCGAGCATGCGCTCGCGCAGCTCCGGCGTGATGCCGGGGGACGGCGACTCCTCGACGACCTTCTGGTGGCGGCGCTGCACCGAGCAGTCGCGCTCGCCCAGCGCCACGACCCTGCCGTCGGGCAGGCCGAGGATCTGCACCTCGACGTGGCGGGCCCGCTCGATATAGCGCTCGAGCAGCACGGCGGGCCCGTCGAGCGCGTCACCCGCGCTCCCGGCGAACCTCGCCGCCGCCCTGGCCGCCTGGTCGTAAGCCTTGCCCAGGCCCTCGTCGTCGTAGGCCACGCTCATGCCGATGCCACCGCCGCCGGCCGCGGTCTTGACCATGACCGGGTAGCCGATGGACTCCGCGGCCCGCAGCGCCAGCGACAGGTCGGTGACCGGCTCGCGAGTGCCCGCCGCGACCGGAACGCCCGCCGCCTCCATGAGGTTCCTGGCGTTGATCTTGTCGCCCATCCTGTCGATGGCCTCGGGCGCGGGACCGATCCACACCATCCCCGCCTCGATCACGGCCCGGGCGAACGCGGCGTTCTCCGCGAGGAACCCGTAGCCCGGGTGCACGGACCGCGCGCCCGCCGCGCGCGCCGCCTCCAGCACCTTGCCGGCGTCGAGGTAGCTCTGCGCGGGGTTGGCCGGGCCGATCAGCACCGCCTCGTCGGCCTCGCGGACGAACGGCAGGTCGGCGTCGGCCTCCGAGTGCACGGCGACGGCACGCAGGCCCATCCGTTTGACCGTGCGGATGATCCGCCGCGCGATCTCACCTCGGTTGGCGACCAGAACAGGGCCGAGCGTCTCAGTAAGCACGCCGACCACTTTATGACCGCCACCGGCTTGACCCCTTTCCCCCGAAACCACCGAAGCGGCGAGCACGATCTGTAGGAACCCCACAATAAGGAGCGCTCCACGGGCCGGTGACTGCGTGCGGGCGACAACAGCTCAGACGCGGCCACGGTCGATCACACGCCCGAGCGCCTCGATCGCGTGGGGGTCGTAGGAGCCGCCGGGGGACAGCCGGACGCGCTCCAGCGCCGCCCCGGCGCGGTCGCGGTCGGTCGAGGGCCCCACCAGGTCGTCGTAGGCGTTGGCGACCTTGATGATGCGACTCGACAGCGGCGGGTCCTCGGTGATCGGGTCGCACTGCCGCCTGACCACCTCGGCCACGCGGTCGAGCACGCCCGTCTGCCGGATCACCTCGGCGCCCAGCTCGGCGATGCGGCGGGCCTGCTCGGGCTCGGTGAGCACGGTGGCGCCGCCGGGGATCGGGTCGCGCAACGACAGCTGGCCGATGTCGTGCATCAGTGCCGCGTATTCCAGCTCCAGCAGCTCGGGCTCGGCCATGCCCAGCTCTCTGCCGATGGCCACGGCCAGCCGGCTCACCCGGCGCGAGTGGCCGGGCTCGACGTAGCCGCCGACCTCCGTCACCCGGGACAGGGCGCGCACGGTCTGCAGGTAGGTGGCGCGGATGCCGGCGTATTTCCTGAAGGCGACCTGGGTGACCAGCAGCGGGGCGGCGAACACCAGCAGCGCCACCAGGTCCATGCTGTGCGTGGCCAGCGCGAGCAGCACGCCCGACGAGCCCACGGCGGCGCCCAGCGGGAACGCCATGTTGATCTCGTCGCGCACCGCCACCCGGAACGCGGTGCGCAGCTGCTCCGCCCTGAGCAGCGCCGCGATCAGCACGTCGATCAGCAAGGTGATCGTGATGAGCGTGGCCATCGCCGCGAGCGCCGGCCACCACGTGCTGGTCGGCGGCTTGGTGAGCTCGTAGAGCGGGTCGGCCAGGGGCCGGAACGCGAACGCCGGCAACGCGCCGGTGAGCAGCCGCCTGGCCATCGCGTCGAGCCGCGGCGGGCGGCCGACGGCCAGGTGCGGCAGCGCTCCCGCGGTCATGCCGACCGCGATCACGGCGACCACCTGCAGCGCGGGGTGGCGCAGCGGATTCTGGCTGAGGTCGAGCAGCAACGTGTAGCCGAGCGCCGCCGCGGCCCCGATGGGCGCGACCTCCCTGTTGCCCGGCATGGTGAGCCTGGCCAGCTCGCCGACCGCGATCAGCGCGCCGAACCCGACCGCGATCTCCGGGCGTTCGAGCCCGGCGGCGGCGGTGTAGCCGACCCCCGCCACCGCGACCAGCCCGGCCGCGCAGATGAGCAGGAGCTGCCCCGAGTCGAGCCGGCGCAGGACCGTGCTCACGGACCGCTCGGCCCGCCTCCGGGGACGCGCTGTGGTGATCATTGACCGGTCACGACCTCGATGGGCATGGTCGGGTCGTCGTGGTCCTTGATCGGGGACTCGGCGGCCTCGGGAGGCGGCGGATCGACGCGGCGCGGCGGCTGCCACGGCTCGCGCTCGAGCGCCCTGATGAAGGCCGCGACCATGACCGGGTCGAAATGGGTGCCGGCGCACTTGCGCAGCTCTTCCACGGCCACCGGCACCGGCCTGGCGCCGCGGTAGGAACGGTCGGAGGTCATCGAGTCGAACGCGTCGGCCACCGCGATGACCTTCGCGAACTCGGGGATCTCCTCACCGGCCAGCCCCATCGGGTAGCCGGTGCCGTCGTGGCGCTCGTGGTGGTGCATGATGCCGGCGTAGGCCTCGTCGAGGAACCCGATGCCGCGTACGATCTCCAGCCCGCGCATCGGGTGCAGCTGGATCGCGGCGAACTCCTCCTCGGTGAGCGGCCCGTCCTTCTGCAGCACCTTGGTCGGCACGCCGAGCTTGCCCACGTCGTGGAGCATGCCGGCGTAGCGGATCGCCCGCACCCGCTCGACCCCCATGCCGATCTCCTGAGCGATCATGGAGGAGGCGTGCGAGACCCGCGTGCAGTGGCCGCGCGTGTAATAGTCTTTCGTCTCCACCGCCTGGCAGAGCGCGGCGATGGTGGCGTCGTAGGAGCGCTGCTGCGCGTGATATTGGCCGAACGCCCACCGCGCCACGAAGAGCGGCACCAGCACCAGCACCGCCGAGATCGACGCCACGGTGGCCCACAACCCCGCCACCAGCAGCCCGAACGTGCCGTAGCCCAGATAGGACAGCAGGAACTGGACCATGCCGCGCATCGGCACCTCGGTGGCGCGCGACCCCGTGGCCAGTGCGATCACGGTGAGGGTGAGGACGATGTTGAGCGGCACGAAAACCGCCGTGGCCGCGACGTAGGGGCCGATCAGGTCGTCGAACGCGTTGACCTGAGGCACGCCGACCTGCCCGTCGAGCGCGACGTAGACCCACCCGGCCGCGAAGCCGCAGATGGCGAACTGGGCGCCGTTGAACAGGCGTTTGATCAGCGGCAGTCCCGGCCGCACGCTCACGAACGCGGTCAGCCCCACCAGCGCCGCCCCCTCGGGACCGAGCAGCACCACGGCGGCCAGCGAGGCCGAGAAGCTCACCGAGACGGCGAACTGCTCCACGTTGAGCAGCGTCGGCATCGACTCGCAGACCAGGAACAGCAGCGCGAGCACGAGCAGGATGTCGAGGTCCTCCGGAGCCACGGGGGCACCGGAGACCACGACGCCGCGAACGATGAGAGCGGCCGCCACCCCGATCACAGCGACCAGATAGGCCCTTGCGGGCCACGGCAGATCACGCATTGCGGCCCCCTACGGCGGTCAGGTCCAGGAGACCCCGGGTGGGATCGCTCCCCCGAACACCATGACCATCGGAGCGGCCAGCACGGCGGCCATGAGCAGCCGGGCGACCATAGCCTTCAACATACGCATGCCTCCACGGTCGACTTGTGGAGTTTCACGCTACAGAAGAGGACGTGGTCGCACCGGCCGAGTGTGAAATAGCAAGCAAAGCGTAATCAAGCAACTACGAGACGCGATGTGCGGCGGCCCACTCCACGGTCCTCTTCACGCCGGTCGACAGGTCGGTGCGCGGCTGCCAGCCGAGCCCGTCGTGGGCGGGCACCGGGTCGACCGCCATCGCCGGCAGGTCGCCCACGCGCGGCTGCGCGAACCCCGGCTTGTCCTGGGCGCCCGCCGCGTCGGCGATGAGCGAGTGCAGCCGGCGGTCGCTGGTCTGGATGCCGGTGCCGAGGTTGAACCTGCGGCCGTTGCCCTCCGCCCCGCACGCCCTGACGAAGCCGTCGACCACGTCGTCGACGTAGATGTAGTCGCGGGTCTGGGTGCCGTCGCCGTAGAGGACCGTGGGCGTGCCCGACAGCAGCGCGTCGGTGAAGATGGCGACCACGCCGGCCTCGCCCTCGGGCGACTGGCGCGGGCCGTAGACGTTGGAGAGCACCAGCGTGGTGTATTCGAGACCGTAGAGGGCCCGGAACGTGGCTAGGTAGGTCTCGCCGCTCAGCTTGGAGGCGGCGTAAGGAGAACGCGGGTCGGTCGGCGCGTCACCGGGCACCGGGATCGTCGAGGGCCTGCCGTAGACCGCCACCGACGAGGCGAACACCACCTTGCGGGTGCGCCCCTCGTGGGCCGCGGCCAGCACGGACGCCGTGCCCGCGACGTTGACGCCCGCGTCGTGCACCGGGTCGGCGACGCTCTTGCGCACGCTGATCTGCGCGGCCAGGTGGCAGATGACCTCGGGTTGGAGGTCGGCGACCAGCCCGATCAGCGCGGGATCGCGCACGTCGATCTCGTGCAGCCGGAAGCGGTCGCTCCCGGCCGCCTGCGCCAGGTTGCCCCGGCGCCCTGAGGACAGGTCGTCGACCACGTCGACCTCGTGCCCGTCGGCCAACAGGCGATCGACGAGATTCGAACCGATGAACCCGGCACCCCCGGTGACCAACGCGCGCATGCGGTCGATCCTAGTCGGCCAGCTCCGACCTCACTTGCGCGATGCGGGCCAGGACCTTGGAACGCAGGTCGGCCGGGACCGGGTCGCAGCCGCAGTGTTTGTGCACGAGCGCCTTGACCGCTTTGTCCAGATCATATTCCTGCAGGCACGGGCTGCACTCGTCGAGATGCACGCGGATGTCGGCGACGTCGCTTTCGGTCAGCTCGCCGTCGAGATAGGCGTAGACCTTGTCGAGCACCTCGCGACAGTCGGTGTCATGCGGGTTGCCACAGCTCATTTCGATCCCTCCGCCGGGACCAGGCCACGCTCGCGAGCATAGTCCTCAAGGAGGCCCCGCAACTGCCTGCGTCCCCTGTGCAGCCTCGACATCACGGTGCCGATCGGAGTGCCCATGATGTCGGCGATCTCCTTGTAGGGGAAGCCCTCGACGTCAGCCAGGTAGACGGCGATCCTGAACTCCTCGGGCAGGGCCGCCAGAGCCTGCTTGATGTCGCCGTCGGGCAGGTGCTCGAGCGCCTCGACCTCGGCCGACTTCAGCCCGCTCGAGGTGTGGGACTCGGCCCGCGCGAGCTGCCAGTCCTCGATCTCCTCGGCGCCCGACTGCTTCGGCTCGCGCTGCTTCTTGCGGTAGCTGTTGATGAAGGTGTTGGTCAGGATCCGGTAGAGCCACGCCTTGAGGTTGGTGCCCTGCTGGAACTGGTGGAACGACGCGAACGCCTTGGCGAAGGTCTCCTGCAGCAGGTCCTCCGCGTCCGCGGGATTTCGGGTCATCCGGAGCGCGGCGGAGTAGAGCTGCTCGAGATACGGCATGACGTCGCGCTCGAATCGCTCGCTTCGCTGCTCCAGCGTCTCCGCGCCTGTCGCGGGCACCGGACCCACCCCCCTAAGATCACCGGTGGCCGACCGTGGCGGAACACCGTACTCAGGGGAGGATACCCGCTGGCCCATGACCTCCTGGTCGGCGGGTTGGGGGCTGAGCAATGTGAGCATGCTCGTCGCAACACACCCGCGCCCTCGTCTGTTCCCGCAAGATAGAAGGTACGAAGGACCCGGTGCGGGGAACGTCATAACGTACCGGCTGGTAGCCCTTTTTCCGTAACCCAGGAGTCGCGTGTGCTGCCCATTCCGGCCGAGGAACTGAACGGCTCAGGGACGCTCGGGCCGTACTGGACCTTCTATCGCGCCGTCGCCGCCGAGCAACTGAACCGATGGCTTCCCGGCCAGCCCTCCGTGATCCTCGACCTGTCCGGCGGCCGCGGCCGGTGGTCCGGCCAGGCGGCCAGGGCGGGGCACCGGGTGATCGAGGTGCTCGACTTCCGCCGCACGGTCGACGCGCAGTCCCGATTGCGCGATGCCGACCGCGTCCGTCACGTACGCGCCGACGATCTGTCGTTCCTGCCCGACGAGAGCGTGGACGCCGTCCTCGCCGAAGAGCGCGCGATGTCGGTCGAGCTGATGGCCGAGTCGGCGATGAGCGACGTGGCCAGGGTGTTGCGCCCCGGCGGCCGGGCGCTGGTGTGCGTCGACTCGCTCGTGCTGGGCATGGCGATCCTGGCCGAGCAGGGCCAGTGGCAGCACCTGCGCCAGACCGGCGAGGTGATGCTCGTGCCGTGGCCCGACGGCAGCATCACGCGCTGCTTCAGCAGCGGGCAGCTGCGCGAGCTGCTGGTGGGCGCCGGGCTGGAGGTGGAGTGGATGCGGCCGCGCACGGTGTTGTCGCCGTCCACGGTCGACCACGTGCTGTCGTCCGACGCGCGCGCCCTGTCCTATCTGGTGCGCACGGAGCTCGAGGCCCATCCCGACGACGACGACACCGTCGGGATCCACCTGGTGGCCAGCGCCCGCAAGCGCTGACGGCCTGCCGGCGGGCTCTTCTGACGGGCCCTGCCGGCCGAGCGGGCCGCCGTTCTTCGTGGCCGGCGGCCCCGGCGCGGTCAGCGGCGGCGCTCCCGCTTCCCCTGGCACTGCACGCACCGCGCGGCCTCGGGGCGGGCCTCCAGCCGGCCTTCGGGCACGGGCTTGCCGCAGTCGACGCACCTGCCGTAGGCGCCTTCGTCGATGCGCTCGATCGCCTCCACCACCGCGCGGCGCTGCGCGGTGGCCACGGTCAGCATGGCCTGCGCGCGGTCGGCGTCGGTGAGGTCGGAGCCCGCGTCGGCCGCGGAGTATTCCCGCACGGCGACGGGGTCGCCTTTGAGGACCCCGATCGAGCGGTCCAGTTCGGCGAGCATGTCTTTCAGCCGCTCACGAGCGGTCGTGACGTCCACGAATCCGCACCTCCGGGTGAATGAGGGAAGCCTGCGGCCAGGGACTCCCCGGATGTCCCCGCCGGCGCGATCAATGGGGGCCTATGTGGCGGTGACACCGAGTGAACGGTTGCATCGCTTTCCTCACCGAATGCCCACTTACCGCGCTTCTTACACCTTTAGAACAGCGCGGGCTCCCCCGCCTCGGGGAGCGGTTTGATGAGGTCGGGACCGTTGTTCCTGACGTTGTTCACCTCCGTGGCGACCGCGTACGCCGTGAGCCGCCCCGACTCGGCGGGCACCAGCAGCTCCGAGGCCCGCCCGGTGTCGGTGAGCTTGGGATCGAGCCATTCGGCCCAGCGGTCGCGCTCGATCATCATGGGCATCCTGTCGTGGATGCGGCCCAGGTGGTCCTCGGCGTCGGTGGTGATGACGGTGCAGCTGACGAGCCATTTGAGCGGGTCGTCGTCGGCGCGCGAGGGATCCTTCCAGAACTCGTACAGGCCGGCCATGGCCAGCACCCCGCCGTCCGCGGGATGGATGAAGTACGGCTGTTTCTTCTTCTCGCCTTCAACCGGCATCCACTCGAAATAGCCGTCGGCCGGGAGCAGGCATCTGCGCTTGGCGAACGCCCTGCGGTAGGACGGCTTCTCCGCCAGCGTCTCGGCCCTGGCGTTGATCAGCCGCGAGCCGATCGACGGGTCCTTCGCCCAGGCGGGGACCAGACCCCACTTGACGATCCTGAGCTGGCGGACCGCCCGCTCGGCCTCGTGGGGCACGCGGCTCAGGACGGCGTAGACGTTCTTGGTCGGCGCCACGTTGTAGTCGGCGCCGAGCTCCTTCTCGGGGTCGCCGTCCTGCTCGATCTGGAACTCCTCGAGCAGCTCGTGCTTCTTGCGCGCCGAGGCGTATCTACCGCACATGTCACCACACTGCCATGTCCTTCCCTCACTCGCGTGCCCGCCCGGCGGCGGCGCGCGGACTTCGACCGCGTCCTGCCACTCCCAGTACTCTTTGACCATGCCCGCTCCGCTCTGGCCCGCACCGACGGCGACGACCCCCGTCAGCGCCACCGTCTCGCTGCCCGGCTCCAAGTCGGTGACCAACCGCGCGCTGCTGCTCGCCGCGCTCGCCGACGGTCCCGGCGTCGTGCGCGGTGCGCTGCGCAGCCGCGACGCGGACCTGATGGCGGCCGCGCTGCGGGCGCTCGGCACCACGCTGGTGGCCGGCGGCGAGAGCGCCGCGGGGGTCGACTGGCACGTGACGCCCGGCCCGGTCCGCGGCGGCGTCAGCATCGACGCCGGCCTGGCGGGCACGGTCATGCGCTTCGTCCCGCCGATGGCCGCGCTGGCCGACGGCCCGGTCCACTTCGACGGCGACCCGCACGCGCGCAAGCGCCCGATGGGGCCCATCCTCGACGCGCTGCGCTCGCTGGAGGCGCGGGTCGACAACGACGCGCTGCCGTTCACGATCACCGGGCCCGTCACGGGCGGCGAGGTGACGCTGGACGCGTCGGGTTCGTCGCAGTTCGTCTCGGGGTTGCTGCTGGCGGCCGCGCGTTTCGAGAAGGGCGTCACGATCCGCCACGTGGGCCCGCCGGTGCCCTCGCAACCGCACATCGAGATGACGGTGCAGATGCTCAGGGCGGCCGGCGTCACGGTCGACGACGGCGAGCGCGACGTGTGGCGCGTCGAGCCCGGCCCGATCGCGGCGAGAGACGTCACGGTCGAGCCCGACCTGTCCAACGCGGCCCCGTTCCTGGCCGCCGCGCTGGTCACGGGCGGCACGGTCACCATCCCGGCATGGCCCGCCGAGACCACCCAGCCCGGCGACGCCCTGCGGGGCCTGCTCACCTCCATGGGCGCCACGGTCACCCGCACGGCCGATCTGGCCGTCACGGGCACGGGCGAGATCACCGGCATCGACGCCGACCTGCACGAGGTCGGCGAGCTGACCCCGACGATCGCCGCGCTGGCCGCGCTCGCGCGCACCCCGAGCCGCATCCGGGGCGTGAGCCACCTGCGCGGCCACGAGACCGACCGCCTGGCCGCGCTGGCCACCGAGATCAACCGCCTCGGCGGCGACGCCGAGGAGACGGAGGACGGCCTGGTCATCCGCCCGCGCCCGCTGCGCGGCGGCACCTTCCACAGCTACGACGACCACCGCATGGCCACCGCTGGCGCGGTGATCGGGCTCGCGGTGCCGGGCGTGCGGGTGGAGAACGTCGCGACGACCGCCAAGACCCTGCCGGAGTTCGTCCAAATGTGGGCGGCGATGCTGGACACTCGATGACGACGGAGATCCGGCCGCTGCCCGCCGCTGGTTTCGCGGGGGAAACCCCGGGCACGTGGGAGATGGGCGACACGTGACTGCGCGCTGCCCGCACCTGCCCGCCGCACCCGGCCCGCGTCACCGAGCACCCTGTCACCGACCACAGAGGGGAAGCGAGCGTATGGGAGCGGACCGCTGAGGAAGCGGGAGTACGACGAGGACGACGTACGGGTCAGGCCGGGCAAGGGGTCACGGCCGCGCACCCGGATCCGTCCTGCGCACGAGGACGCCGTCGGAGGTTTCGTGGTCGCCGTCGACCGGGGCCGCTACACCGTCCTGGTCGAGCCGGAACGCCCGAAGGGCTCGGTCCAGAAACGCCGGCAGCAGGCGCAGCGCCGCCTGGTGGTCGCCATGAAGGCCCGCGAGCTCGGCCGCAAGGGCATCGTCGTGGGCGACCGGGTCGCGCTGGTCGGCGACGTCTCCGGCCGTCCCGACACCCTGGCGAGGGTCGTCCGCGTGGAGCCGCGCAGCTCGATGTTGCGCCGCTCGGCCGACGACACCGATGACACCGACGGCATCGAACGCCCGGTCGTCGCCAACGCCGACCAGCTCGTCATCGTGACCGCCCTGGCCGATCCGCCGCCCCGCCCCCGCATGATCGACCGCATGCTGGTGGCCGCGTTCGACGCCGAGATCGAGGCTCTGCTCTGCCTCACCAAGTCCGACCTCGCCCCGCCCGACTCCCTGGTCGCCCTGTACGAACCGCTGGGCGTCTCGCACGTCGTCGTGCGCAAGGGCGGCTCGCTCGACGAGCTGCGCGACCACCTGACCGGGCGCATCAGCGTCCTGGTCGGCCACTCGGGGGTCGGCAAGTCCACCCTGGTCAACGCCCTGGTCCCCGACGCCAACCGCGCCGTCTCCCAGGTCAACGCCGTCACGGGCCGCGGCCGCCACACCTCCACCTCGGCCGTCGCCCTGGAGCTGCCGGAGGGCGGCTGGATCATCGACACCCCGGGCGTGCGCAGCTTCGGGCTGGCCCACGTGTCGGTGGAGACGGTGCTGGCCGGGTTCCCCGACCTGGTGGAGGGCACGGTCGACTGCCCGAAGGGCTGCACCCACCTGGGCGACGGCTGCGCCCTCGACGCCTGGGCGGCCGCCGGCAACGCCGACCCCGCCCGCCTGGAGTCGCTCCGCCGTCTCCTGTCCAGCCGCGAGGGCTCGCCCGACGACTCTGCCTGACCCTTTCAGGTGCCCTTACGTGCCGTCATGGCGCGCTCGTACGCGCTGCCTTTCCGGCGGTCGATGGGTTGGGCAAAAGGGGACGGAATGCCAGGAAAGATCAGTGATCTCTCTTGACATGACGTACTTACCACTGACAGGGAAAAGGGATACCGGTTACCAGAAAAGAGACGTTGGTGACTGATGTTCGGTATACGACTCACGGTAGCGTGGGCGACCGTGCAGGGTTACAACGATGATCTTCGCCTCGCGCATGTCATGGCGGACGCCGCCGATGACCTGACCATGCGGCGGTTCAAGGCGGTCGACCTGAAGGTCGACACCAAGCCCGATCTGACGCCGGTCAGCGACGCCGACCGCGCTGTGGAGGAGGCCATCAGGGGCACGCTGCGCCGTGCCAGGCCGCGCGACGCGGTCGTGGGAGAGGAGTTCGGCAAGACCGGGTGGGGCGCCCGGTCGTGGATCATCGACCCCATCGACGGCACCAAGAACTACGTGCGCGGCGTGCCCGTGTGGGCGACCCTGATCGCGCTCATGGAGTACGGCCAGGTCGTCGTCGGCCTCGTGTCGGCCCCCGCGCTCGGCAGGCGCTGGTGGGCGGCCACCGAGGGCGGCGCGTGGACCGGCAAGAGCCTGACCAAGGCGTCCAGGATGACCGTGTCGTCGGTCTCGAATCTGGAGGACGCGTCGCTCTCCTACTCCAGCTTCGACGGCTGGGAGAAGACGGGCCGCCTCGACAACTTCCTCGACCTCGGCCGCGCCTGCTGGCGCACGAGGGCGTACGGCGACTTCTGGTCGCACATGATGGTCGCGGAGGGATCGGTGGAGGTGTCCGCGGAGCCCGAGTTGTCGCCGTGGGACATGGCGGCGCTCACCGTGATCGTCGAGGAGGCCGGCGGCGTCTGGACCGACGTGGCGGGCGTGAAGGGCCTGGAGGGCGGCAGCCTCGTCTGCACCAACGGCACCCTCCACGACGAGGTGATCCGCCGGCTCAACGCCTAGGCCCGGCCTCGGACTGGATGCCGGCGGTTGCGGCGTTCAGCTCCCGTTCATCCTTGTACGTCACATTTCCCCCATACGTGACCCCGCTGGGCGGATTGTCGTGTCCCAGCGGATCCTGGTCCCAGAAGTTCCCCCGGTAGACCACGTTCTCCAGCGGCGGCCCCACCTCGAGGACTGCCGTGTTGTCCGCCCGCAGGACGACGTTGCCCTCCACGGTCACCCACGAGGCCCCGTAGTCGGTGTAGAGCCCGAAGTTGTACGGCGTGCGCGTGTCCTTGATGACGTTCCCCTGGACGAGCGCCTGGTTGTCCGGGGAGTCGCCCTGCGGCCCCGACAGGTAGACGCCGCCCCCGTCCGCCAGCACCTCCATGGTGTCCGCCGTGAGGTTGCGCAGGATGCGGGCGCCCTGCCCGGTACCCACGACGATCCCGCAGTGGGGCACGTGGGACACCTCGTTGTGCGCGACCACGCAGTCACGCGTGCCCGCCACGGAGATGCCGGGCGCGCCGCTGAACTCGAGCCCGATGCGGTGCACGCGGTTGTCCTCGATCGAGGTCTCCCGGCTGCCGGAGACCTCGACGCCGGCGCCCGACAACGTGTCGAACGCGCAGCGGCGCACCGCGAGACCGGCGCCGCCGGTGACGCCCAGCCCGGAGGCGCCGAGCCGGGTGAACCGGCACCCCTCGATCGTCGCGTTCTCGGCGGCGTCAAAGGTGACGCAGGCGGGGATCGTGACGGAAGTGGAGGGATACGTCACGGACGCCCCTTCCCCGATGACCGCCGTCTCGACGCCGCCGCCCTCGTAGTAGCCGGTGCCGTGGTAGTGCAGGAACCCCTCTGGCGCGCTCGGACGCAGCCAGGTGGCCTCGGCGAACACCAGGCCTTTGAACGACACGTCCCGTGCCCCTGTGACGCTCACCAGGCGCTCCAGGACGGGCGCGACGACCCGCGTACGTGATGGGTGCTCCCCCGGGCGGGGCAGGTACATCAGCACGTGCCGCCCCGGACGCGACCGGTCGAGCACGAAGGTGCCCGGCTCGGCCAGGAAGGCGGCGTCGTTCTCGATGCGGGTGGGCAGGCCGGGCCCGCTCGACGACTGACCCTCCCACGTGGAGTTGTACAGCTCGCCGGCCCACCCGAAGGCGGGCTGCGCCATGGTGATCACGGTCGCGTCCCCGTCGCGGGAGACGCCGGCGACCCCGCAGCGGGCCTCCGTCCAGGGGTAGACGCCCCGGAAGACGAACTCGACGTCCCCAGGGCTGCGCCAGCCGAGCGGCTCGCCGCCGTCGGTGACGTAGCCGGTGGCGGTCGCGCGGGCCTCGCCGGGCAACCCGGGGACGGCGGCCCGCTCGGCCCGGCGCCCGTCGACGTAGAGCTGGCGGGTGTCGAGCTCGCCGACCTCGGCCACCCAGACGCCGTCGCGTTCCCGCCACCCCGTGACGACCCGGCCGCCGCTGATCACGGGCTCCTCCTGCTCGTGGGTGCCGTAGCCGTACGCCTGGAAGACGATCCCCGAATCGGCCTCAGTGAGCTCGAACGGCCGCGCGAGCGCGTGCACGCCACCCCTAAGGTGTACGACGGCGTCGCCGCCGGTCTCGCGGGCCG
This sequence comes from Nonomuraea deserti, assembly GCF_004348685.1. Taxonomy (GTDB): domain Bacteria; phylum Actinomycetota; class Actinomycetes; order Streptosporangiales; family Streptosporangiaceae; genus Nonomuraea; species Nonomuraea deserti. The sequence continues at coordinate 85,278 of NZ_SMKO01000015.1, forward strand.
CGGCCCTGGCGCGGTCGAGGGTGGCGAAGGGGCGCCCGGCCGATCCCGGCCAGGAGTCGTCGCCGGAGGGCGCGACGTGGAACTGGAACATCTGAACCACCTTTGCTGTTTATGCCGTACACATAGTAGTACACCATAAACGAGGAGGGCGCGCATGGCGAGGGGCCGGGCCGACGATCCCGACCACGGTGTCGAGCTGCTGTGGCGGGCCGGCGACCGCGAGCCGAGGCAGGGCCTCAGCCTGCCCAGGATCGTGCGCGCCGCCGTCGAGCTCGCCGACGACGAAGGGCTGGCGGGCCTGTCGATGCGCAAGGTCGCCGACCGGCTCGGCTTCACGACCATGTCGCTCTACCGCCACGTGCCGGGCCGCGGCCAGCTCGTCGACCTGATGCTCGACGAGGTGCTCGGCGAGCACCCGCAGGCTCCGGAGACGGGAGGCTGGCGGGCCCGCCTGGAGGCCGTGGCCAGGCACGCGTGGGAGATCCGCAAGCGGCATCCGTGGCTGGCCGAGGTGCGCGGCAGCCGCCACGTCCCCGGCCCCAACGCCGTCGCCCACTACGACTACATGCTGAGCACGCTCGCCGGCACGGCGCTGCGCCCCTCGGAGGTCATCGCGGTCGTGGGCATGGTCGGCCGGTTCGTCGACGCGGAGGCCCTGGTCCTGGTCGAGACCCGGCGGGAGGAGCGGCGCAGCGGGGTGTCGGAGGAGGAGTGGTGGGGCTCGCGCGACTCGCTCTACGAACGCCTCGACCGCTATCCGACGCTCTCCCACCTGTGGACCGCGGGCGGCTGGGACCACCCTGAGGACTCCTTCGACTTCGGCCTGCGCCGGCTGCTCGACGGCGTCGAGGTCCTCGTCCGACAGCGTGACGAAATTCGTGATGAAATGTGCGCGGAATGCGGCGGCCCGCTGGAACCGGCTCCGTCCGGCCGTCCCCGCGTCTACTGCTCACGCGCCTGCCAGCAGCGCGCCTACCGCAGACGCAGGAACGGTTAGAGCGCCAGCACCCGCCGCACCGCGTTCATCAGGGCGTCCCGGTAGCCGCCCCCGAACAGCACCACGTGCACGAGCAGCGGATGCAGCTGGTGCAGCGGCACCCGCTCCCGCCACCCCGCCGCGAGCGGCCACTCCTCCCGGTACGCACCCAGCACCCGATCGAGGTACGGCAGCCCGAACAGGTCGAGCATGGCCAGATCGGTCTCCCTGTGCCCGCCATGGGCGGCCGGATCGATCAGCACCCCCGACCCGCCCGACCACAGCACGTTCCCGCTCCACAGGTCACCGTGGATGCGCGCGGGCGGCCCGGCCGGTCCCGCCACCTCGGCGATCCGGTCCACCGCCCGCTCGACCAGGGAGGCGTCCCGCGCCGGCAGCCGGGCCTGCCGCAGGAACGGAAGCACCCGCCGCGAGGCGTAGAAGGACGGCCAGTCGGCCGCGGGCGCGTTGTCCATCGGCAGCTCGGCGATGAACCCCGGCCACGGCGCGCCGAAGGCGTCCGCCCCCTCGCGGTGCAGCCGGGCCAGCGCACGCCCGAACCGCTCGGCCGCCGCGGCGCCGGGCGGCTCCTGCCGCACCCACGACAGCACGAGCCGGTCCGGACCGGCCTCGATCACCTCGGGCACCGCGATCGCCTCGCCCAGCCAGCACAGCCCGGCGGCCTCGGACGCGAACACCTCGGAGCGATGCCGGGCGCCCTGGCCGCTCTTCACGAACACCTCGCGCCCGTCGTCCAGCACGCCCCGCTGGAGCCGCCGGCCGTGCGACGAGCCGAGGTCCTCAGTCGATCTCATCGGCGATGTGCTTGGCCACGCCCTCGGATGCCGCCCTGACCAGCGCGAGCACCTCCTCGAACCCTTCGGTGCCTCCGTAGTACGGATCGGGCACCTCGGCCCCCTCCGGCGCGGCGGGGTCGAACGACCGGAACAGCCGCACCTCCACCTCATACGGAGCCATCCGCCGCAGGGTGGCCAGGTTGTCCCGATCCATGGCCAAAACTAGGTCATAGCGGGCAAACCAGTCGCCCGCGAACTGCCGTGCCCGGTGCACCGAGCCGTCATACCCGTGCCGGGCCAGGATGTCGAGGGCCCGCTCGTCCATGGGGTCCCCCACGTGCCATTCGCCGGTCCCGGCGCTCTCGACGGTGACCCGGTCGCCCAGCCCGCGGCCGGCGAGCGTCTGGCGGAGCACCACCTCCGCCATCGGGGAGCGGCAGATGTTCCCCATGCATACGAGGCATACGCGATAAGTCATAGCACCCATCATGAGGGTGACCTGGTGCGTTCACCGAACGTTCACCCTTGTTAGGGGTCTGAGTCACCTTCGCTGCATAGCTTCATGGCGACTAAGGACCAAGTGGGAGGAACCCAACCGTGAGGTATGCAGGCCGGCTCGCCGCCGTCGCCTTCGTCGGCGCGCTCTCGCTCGCTGCGTGCGGCACAGACAACAACACCGGGGCCAGCGGCACCACCGCCGCCACCGAGGCCGCGGCAGACAGCGGTCTGAGCGGCACGATCAACGCCGCAGGCTCCTCTGCCCAGGCCAACGCGATCGACCAGTGGAAGAAGGAGTTCCAGGCCAAGAACCCCGGGGTGAGCATCAACTACCAGCCCAGCGGCTCTGGTGCGGGCATCCAGGCGTTCATCCAGGGCACGGTCGCGCTCGCGGGTTCCGACTCGGCCCTGAAGGAGGACGAGCCCGCCAAGGCGGACGCCCGGTGCAAGACCGGCAAGGCCGTCAACATCCCCATGGTGACCGGCCCTGTCGCGGTCGTGTACAACCTGCCCGGCGTCGAGGGCCTCCAGCTGTCCCCCAAGACGCTCGGCGGCATCTTCAACAGCAAGATCACCAAGTGGGACGACCCGGCCATCAAGGCCGACAACCCCAACGCCACGCTCCCGTCCACGCCGATCCAGGCCTTCCACCGGGCCGACGAGTCGGGGACCAGCGACAACTTCACCAAGTTCCTCGAGGCCACCGCCGGCTGGCCGTACGAGGCCGCCAAGGCGTGGCCCGCCGAGGCCAAGGGCCAGGGCGCCAAGGGCTCCGACGGCATCGCCTCCTCGGTCAAGGACACCGAGGGCGCGATCAGCTACGTCGAGATGTCGTACGCCGACAACTCCCAGCTCCAGAAGGCCAAGGTCGCCAACGGCTCCGGCGAGTTCGTCGAGCTGACCCCGGAGAGCGCGGCCAAGACCGTCGAGACCGCCGAGGTCAAGGGCACCGGCAACGACCTGGCCCTGTCGATCGACTACGCCACCAAGACGCCGGGCGCCTACCCGATCGTGCTGGTGACGTACGAGATCACCTGCGAGAAGGGCCTGCCGGCCGAGGAGTCGAAGCTGGTCAAGTCGTTCCTCACCTACACCGCCAGTGACGAGGGTCAGGCGGCGCTGAAGGACCTGGGCTACGCCCCGCTGTCCGGAGAGCTGCTCACCAAGGTGCGCTCCACTGTCGAGGCGATCTCCTAAGAGCTGATGACGATCAAAACGGAAATCCGTGAAGGTGGACCGGCCACGAGCCGGTCCGCCTCGCGGCGCAGCCATGGTGAAGCGCCCTTCCGCTTCCTGTCCACCGGGGCCGGCGTCCTCCTGCTGGGGATCATGGCGGCCATCGCCGTCTTCCTCATCGGCGAGGCCATCCCCGCGCTGCGGGCCGACAAGGGCAACTTCCTCACCGAGCTGACCTGGGACCCGAACAGCAGCCAGGTGTTCGGCATCGGCGCGCTGGCGTTCGGCACCGTGCTCAGCTCGGCACTCGCACTCGTCATCGCCATGCCCATCGCGGTGGGCGTGGCGCTGTTCATCTCCCACTACGCGCCGCGCCGCCTGGCCGGGCCGCTCGGCTACCTGATCGACCTGCTCGCCGCGGTGCCCAGCGTGATCTACGGCCTGTGGGGCGTGGCCTTCCTGGTGCCGCTGCTCAGGGAGCCGTCGCAGTGGCTCAACGACACCTTCGGCTGGTTCCCGCTGTTCGCCGGCGAGGGCGCGATCGGCGGCAAGACCATGCTCGCCGGCGGCATCGTGCTGGCGATCATGATCCTGCCGATCATCGCGGCCATCTCGCGCGAGGTGTTCCTGCAAGTGCCGAAGATGAACGAGGAAGCCGCGCTGGCCCTCGGCGCGACCCGCTGGGAGATGATCCGCATGGCGGTGCTGCCGTTCGGCCGCCCCGGCGTGATCAGCGCCGCGATGCTCGGCCTGGGCCGGGCGATGGGTGAGACCATCGCGGTCGCGCTGATCTTCCCGGCGACGTTCGGCATCAGCTTCCAGATCCTCACCCCGCAGGGCAACAGCATCGCCGCCAACATCGCCAACGGGTTCGGCGAGGCCGGCGACATCGGCCGTGGCGCGCTTATCGCCTCGGGCCTGGTGCTGTTCATCATCACCCTGCTCGTCAACATGGCCGCCCGCATGATCATCAACCGGCGCAAAGAGCTCATGAAGGCCGACACATGACCACGATCCAGCACATCTCGACCGGCCGCCGGCTCAAGGACCGCATGGTCCAGGGGCTGGTCTATCTGGCGTTCGCGCTGGCCGTGGTGCCGCTCGTGTCCGTGCTCTGGCTGGTGATCTCCAACGGCCTGGCGCGCTTCGACATGACATTCCTCACCCATTCGATGCGGGGAATCGGCGCGCGCGACGTGGGCGGCGGCGCCTACCACGCCATCATCGGCACCCTGGAACAGGTCCTGCTCTCCTCGCTCATCTCGGTCCCCATCGGCTTGCTCACCGCGATCTACCTGGTCGAATACGGCAACGGCGGCCGGCTGAGCCGGGCCATCAGCTTCTTCGTCGACGTCATGACCGGCATCCCCTCGGTGGTCGCCGGCCTGTTCGTGCTGGCTTTCTGGATCCTGTTCCTGGGCATGCCCTACTCCGGATTCGCCGGCGCGATGGCGCTGTCGATCCTCATGATGCCGACCGTGGTCAGATCCGCCGAGGAGATGCTCCGACTGGTCCCCGACGACCTCCGCGAGGCGTCGTACGCGCTGGGCGTGGCCAAGTGGCGCACGATCCTCAAGGTCGTGCTGCCGACCGCGTTCACCGGCATCGTGACGGGCGTCATGCTGGCCGTGGCCAGAGTCGCGGGCGAGACGGCGCCGCTGCTCCTGACGGTGTTCTTCACCGACTCCATCAACAACGACCCGTTCTCCGGGCCGCAGATGGGCCTGCCCCTCTACGTCTTCGACCAGGCGGCGCGTCCCAACGACACCGCCATCGACCGGGCGTGGACCGGAGCCCTCACGCTCATCCTGATCGTCATGCTGCTCAACCTGGTGGCGCGTCTGATCGCCTGGTGGCGTTCACCCGCCAGGGGCCGATAGGGGGTAACCGCAGATATGTCCAAGCAGATCCAGGTCTCGGGCCTCGACGCGTACTACGGGTCGCACAAGGCGATCGAGGACGTGTCGATGACCATCGAGCCGCGCTCGATCACCGCGTTCATCGGCCCGTCCGGGTGCGGCAAGTCGACGTTCCTGCGCACGCTCAACCGCATGCACGAGGTGATCCCCGGCGCCCGGGTCGAGGGCAAGGTCCTGCTCGACGGCGACGACCTGTACGGCGGCAACGTCGAACCCGTCTCCGTACGCCGGATGATCGGCATGGTCTTCCAGCGCCCCAACCCGTTCCCCACGATGTCGATCTACGACAACGTCGCCGCCGGCCTGCGGCTCAACGGTCGCATCAGCAAGTCGCGACTCGACGACACCGTGGAGGAGTCGCTGAAGGGCGCCAACCTCTGGAACGAGGTCAAGGACCGCCTCAGCAAACCCGGCGCGGGCCTGTCCGGCGGGCAACAGCAGCGGCTCTGCATCGCGCGGGCCATCGCGGTCAAACCCCAGGTGCTGCTGATGGACGAGCCGTGCTCGGCGCTCGACCCCATCTCGACGCTGGCCATCGAAGACCTCATGGCCAAGCTGAAGGACGACTACACGATCGTCATCGTCACCCACAACATGCAGCAGGCCGCCCGGGTCAGCGACAGGACCGCCTTCTTCAACCTGGCCGAGCAGGGCAAGCCCGGCAAGGTCATCGAGATGGACGAGACGTCCCGCATGTTCACCAACCCGTCCCACAAGGCCACCGAGGACTACATCACGGGACGCTTCGGTTGATGACCCGACAGCAGACGGCATCCACGATGAACGGGGACACGAGGACCAAACCCGTACTGCTCATCGCCGACCCTGACGGCGCCGTCGTGGACGCCCTGGCGGCCGCCCTCGAACGTGAGGGCGTGGCCGTCACGGGCGCGCCCGACGGCGCTCAGGGGCTGCTGCAGGCCGGTGCCCTGCAGCCCGACGTGGTGCTCGTCTCGGCCACGCTCCCGGTCATCGACGCCGTGGACTTCGTCCGCGCGGTACGCCTCGCGCGGGCCGTACCGGTGCTGCTCGGCGTCGGGGAGGGCCACGCCGAGCAGGCCGTACGCGCGCTCGCGGCAGGGGCGGCGGCCTGCGTGGCCAGGCCCTACCGGGTGCCCGAACTGCTGCCGTTCATCCAGGCGGCCTCCCCCGATTCGCACAAGGTGCTGGCGGTGGGCGGGGTCGAGCTGGACGTACAGGCCTACCAGGTGCGCGTGGGCGGACGGACCGTGCACCTGCCGCTGCGGGAGTTCGAGCTGCTGCAGTATCTAATGCGCAACGCCGACCGTACGGTCACCCGCGAGCAGATCATGCGTCACGTGTGGAACGCTGCGGCGACCACGTCGACGAACACGATCGCGGTGCACGTCAAACGCCTGCGTGCGCGCCTGGGCGACGAGGACGACCAGCTCATCCAGACCGTACGCGGCGTGGGCTACCGGCTCGTCACTCCGAGCATTTCCGGAAATCCCGCATGATGCGCTCGGTCACGCCTTCGACGGTCGCTATGCCGTGCCACACCTCCGGGCTTCCCTCGGTGAGCACGGCAACGGCGTAGTCGCGGCCGTCGCCCCTGATCAGCCCCACGCTGATGGTGGCCCAGCGTTTGGTCGAGACACGCCTGAGCCACCCGTTCTTCAGCGCCGCGCGCTCGCCCCGGCACGTCGCGGCGCTGATCCCCCACTCCTGACCGTCGACGACCCGGCCCATGAGGCCGAGCACCTGCTCGCGGTCCTTGGCCCCGAGCGGGCTCTTGCCGGACACCAGTGCCTGCATGAGGCGGATCTGGTCCTCGACGGACGTTCGGGTGATTCCCCAGCAATAGAGGTCGAGGCAGTCCCCCGGAACGCCCTGCGTGTGTTTCAGGCCCAGCTTCTCTCCCGCCCTGGTGAAGCCGGCCGCCCCGCCGATGCGCAGCCAGAGACGGTCGGCGGCGTGGTTGTCGCTGTAGCGGATCATCACGTCGGCGTCGTGTCTGACGGCCGCGGGAAGCTTCTTCCAGGGGGTGTCGAGCAGGAGCGCCATGAGGATCTGGACCTTGGCGGTGCTCGCCGTGATCAGCCGCTCGCGGGGACGGTAGCGGTAGACCCGCCCCGTCTCCAGCTCCTTGACCATGGCCGTGACCGGCCCTGGACGGCCCCGCAGATAACGGTCGAGGCGTTCGGTGATCTTCTTGGCCGGGATCGGCGGCAGCGTCTCCTCGCGCGCGCTCTGCTCGATCCTTCCTCGCGGTTCCCTGTGCACCTCGGAAGACGTGGTCACGTCCACCACGGCCGGCATAGCGGCGTGCATCTTCGCGGGCACGGGCCGGGGCATCGGGACCAGCGGCAGGAGCAGGGCGAGGATGATGACCAGTCGTGGTATCGCTCTCGCCCCAAGCGCGATCATCCGAGCATTATCACGACATTTCACAACTCGCCGCTAGTGCCGCGACCGAACCCGATCACCGGACCGCCCGCAGCCCACGTTCCGCGAGCACCGGCGGGGCATGAGGCCGCCGCTCTCCGCCGGCGGGGGTCACGGTCCCGGTGAGGACACCGTACGCGGAGAGTGATCCCTCCATTCCACGCGACCGGGCAGGCCCGCCTGGACCCCCTGCGGCAGGGACCGTCCGCGCCTGCTCAGCCCCGGCCCTTTGCCACGTGACCCGCACCAGCCCGCCATCGGCGGCATGGGTGCAAGCTCCGCCCACACGACCGATGAGTTCCGCCACGCCGCGTCGTCTGCATGTTGGGACCTTCCTGGCCTCTAGGAGGATGACAAGGAGCGAGCGTGCACACGAACCAGGAGAACGTGAGCGCCACCCTGACCGTCGCCATGCCGGTCGCGAACGTGTTCGCGGCGCTGGCGGACCCGACAACCCATTCCGCGATCGACGGCACCGGCTGGGTGAACGAAGCGGTCAACCAGGCGCCGCTGACCGAGGTGGGGCAGATCTTCCGGATGGACATGTATCACCCCAACCACCCAGACGGGGACTACCAGGTGGCGAACCAGGTCCAGGTGCTCGACCCGCCGCGCGCGATCGGCTGGCTGACGGGGGAGGAGAAGGGCGACGGCCAGGTGGAGTTCGGCGGCTGGATCTGGCGTTACGACCTTGCGCCGCTCGGTCCGTCCGAGACCGAGGTCACGCTCACCTACGACTGGTCGGCGGTGCCGCCGTCCATCCGGGAGTACATCCAGTTCCCGCCGTTCGGCCCCGAGCACCTCACCAACTCGCTGCACCACCTGGCGGAGCTCGTCTCCGCTAGGTGATGTCGTCGACCTAGCACCAGTACCGGAGCCCTCAGCTGCAGGCGACACCGCTCTGCCCTGACCCGGCCCAGCCGTGCACACGGCCACCACCGCCCCGGCCAGGGTCGGCGGCCCCCGCCGGGTGCCGTCCGCGCCGGACTCAGGTCCGCCCCCGCACCGGCCATAAACGCAGACGCATCCACAGCCACGACGCACCCCGCCCTCGGCATCAGCACCGCAATCACCGGCAGCACCAGCATCGGCGCCAGCACCAGCAGTACTGGCGCCAGCGGCAGCACCTCTACCGGCACCGCCACATAGGCAGCAGCGGCACTAGCAGCACCGCACCGCACCGCGCTGGCGGCAGCGACAGCGACAGCGACAGCGACAGCGAGAAAGCATCAGCCACTACGGTCACCGAGCGACCTCAACCAGCGATGCCCGAGCACCACCCAACCCGGTGATCGTTCCGGTCAGCGCGCTAGACGCGAGCGGCGACCAGTTTCGCGATGGAGTCGTCGTCACACGTGTCCCAGAAGTCCCCGACGACGTCCTCCAAGTGCTGGACCGTCTCGGCCCGGAACAATACATCCTGATATTTCGTGATGTCGTAATGCGTGGTGCCCATGGCGGACAGGTCCAGCGGCCTGATGTCCATGCCACGGAACTCCTCGATCTCCCCGTACGACGACAAGATCCCCGCCCCGTACGCCTTGAGCTCGTTGGCCTCCTGCATGACCCCGAACTCCATGGTGAACCAGAACACCTTCGACAGGAACTCCAGCGCCTCCTCCCCCTCGACGCGCCGTGCGGCCTGGCCCGCCAGGCGGTAGAGGGCGGCGTACCGGGGGTTGGCGAGCGCGTTGGCATGCCCGATCACCTCGTGGATGACGTCGGGCTCCGGCGTGTAGAAGGGCACGGAGTGATGCCGGATGTACTGCGTCGAGTGGAAAAGCCCGTCCGCGAGCACGCCGTAGAACTCTCGCAGCGGCACCAGCCCGGCCGCCGGCAGATAGCGGAAACCGGTCAGCGGCTCCAGGAGCTGGGAGACCTCCTCCAGTTGCGGGATCCTCTCCTGAGGCAGCCCCAGCCTGGCGGTGCCGTCGAGATATTCCGCCGTGGCGTACTTGGCGTGCTTGATCCCCAGCTCCCTGGTGACCGTCGCCCACACCTCGTGCTCCTGCTCGGTGTACTCGGCGATCGGAATGGGCGTCCCAGGCTGGTAGTTGACAGCCAGCCCCGCGATGGCGTTGCGCCGTGCCCGATACACCGGATCCGCGAACCCCGGGTGCGAGGCGGACAGCTCGACCACAACGGAGCCGTCCGCTTGAGCCGCAACTGGGGCGAAGTACTGCGCTTCCTCAAACATGCCCCACATGACAACAAGTCCCGCTTTCACTGGCAAGAGCGACCAACTTGACTGAGCGATACGCTAGTTCCCGCACGCCAAACCATGCGTTTCCTGGACGAATCGCACAGTCGCGGAGGACGCCCTCGTGGACGATCTAGACGCCCGCCTGCTCGTGACCATGCGAGCCCACCCCCGCATCGGCCTGACCGAACTCGCCCGCCTGCTCGGGGTGGCCAGGGGCACGGTCCAGGCCCGGGTCGAGAAACTGACCGCCAGAGGCGTCATCGAGGACTTCGGCCCCACCGTCTCACCGGCCGGCGTCGGCTATCCGATCCTGGCGTTCGTCTGGCTGCAGATCGCGCAGGGACGCCTGGGGGAGGCGGTGGAAGCGCTACGCGCTGTACCGCACATCCTGGAGGTGCACGGGACGAGCGGACAGCACGATCTGCTGTGCCGGGTCGTCGCCAGAACCACGGAACACCTCCAGGAGATCATCGCCCACATCCTGACGTCTCCCGCGGTGCAACGCACGGACTCCACCATCGCCCTGTCCACCCAGGTCCCCCACCGGATCGAACCGCTCCTGGCAGACGCCGTCACCTGACCCCGGAAAACAAAAAGGGGGGGTTTCGACGCGCTCAGCGTCGAAACCCCCTCCAAAAATTGTCCGGCGGTGACCTACTCTCCCACACCCTCCCGAGTGCAGTACCATCGGCGCAGAGAAGCTTAACTTCCGGGTTCGGAATGTAACCGGGTGTTTCCTTCCCGCCATAACCGCCGTAACCCCATGAAACACCAAACGACACCGTTTGCTGCCTCAGAATTGCCTAGTGGACGCGAGCAAGAAACCAATCCCTGATGCGGCGCGGCTCCGGACCCAGCGAAGGTAACAGAGCGCAGCACACACCAAGAAAGTATGCTTTGTGGTCAAGTCCTCGGCCTATTAGTACCGGTCAGCTCCACACGTTACCGTGCTTCCACACCCGGCCTATCAACCCGGTCGTCTACCGGGAGCCTTACCCCTTCACAGGGTGGGA
>NZ_SMKO01000160.1 GCF_004348685.1 Nonomuraea deserti
CCCACCGTCCCCGCTCCCGCTGACCCCCGCAAACCCACCGGCCGTTCGCTGAACCGCCGCCGGGCATCCGCCGTATGTCCTCGTGTGAGCGGTGATCGCGCGTGAACGCCGAGCAGGAAGGAAGCGGCACCGGCAGCAGGGACACCGCGCGGGCCGGCCGGGCCGGCCCGCGCGGGCTGCGGGCGGCGGTGTTCGCGGTCGTCTGCGTGTTCGCCGCGCTGGGCATGCACGTGCTGGCCGGAGGCCCGGACGCCCGACTGGGAACCGTCGTCGCCGCGACCCTGGCGACGGGCGCGGGCGCGTTCGTGCTCGCCCGCCGGCAGCGGTCCTTGGGCACGCTGCTCGCCGCCTCCTTCGCCGCGCAGTACGGAATGCACCAGCTTTTCAGCTCCGGCGGCGCCGCCTTCTCCAGCCATCATGGGAGCGGGCTCCACGCCGGGGCCGGGATGGTGCTGGCCCACGTGCTAGTCGCGACGGTGTCGGCGTGGTGGCTGCGGCGCGGCGAGACGGCGCTGCTCACGTTGCTGTCCCTGCTGGCCTGCTCGCTGCGCGGCCTGTGGGACCGGCTGACCACCCGCCTCGCGCCGCCCCGCATGCCGCTTCCGGGGCTCGTCCCCGCGGCGCCGGACCGCGTCGCCGCCTCACACGTGCTGGCCTGGACGGTGTGCCGGCGGGGGCCGCCTCGCTAACGACCGCTTCGGGACCCGCACCACCGGAACGTTCCGTTCCCGCCGCTGAGCGCCAGGCGGGCGTACACGGGGATGTCGCGCGGGAGCCCGCACTCACCAGACGTTCCGCCGAGCCCCCGCATGCACCGGCACGCTCCCCCTGCTTTCGCGCGCCCGCCTCCCCCGCGTGCGCGCACTCCGGAACGGAGACCCATGACTTCTGTCCAAGCGCGGCCGGAAACCGCCCGGCCCGCCGCCGCACCGTCTTCCGCCTCCTCCCAGCGGTACCGGGTCGTCTGGCGCTGGCACTTCTACGCCGGCCTGTTCGTGGCGCCCGTCCTGCTGGTCCTCGCCGTCACCGGCTCGATCTACCTGTTCAAGGAACCGTTCGAGGCGTGGCGCTACCAGGACGTGCGCACGCTCGCCGAACCCGTCACCGCGCCGCGCCCCTTGTCCGAGCAGATCGCGGCCGCCCAGAGCGCACGCCCCGGCACGCCCGTCATGTCCGTCATCCCGCCCACGTCCCCCGACCGCACCACCCGCGTCATCCTCCAGGGCTCCGAGTCGGGCCCGTTCGCCGAGGGCATCTCGGTGTACGTCGATCCCGGCACCGCCGAGGTCATGGGCCAGATCGACGACTCGGCCACGTTCATGCGCGTCGTACGCACCATCCACGGGGAACTGATGTCCGGCACGGCCGGCGACCGGGTCGTGGAGATCGCCGCGTGCTGGGCGCTGATCCTCGTCGCCACCGGCACCTACCTGTGGTGGAGCGGCCGGCGTACCCGTGGGAAGTCCGCCCGGTCGGGCCGCGGCCGGCTGCGCCGCCTGCACCTCATGACCGGCGTCGGCGGAGGCGCGGTGGTGGTGTTCCTCGTCCTGTCCGGGCTGCCGTGGTCGGGCGTGTGGGGCGACGGCCTGCAGCGCATCCAGGGCAGCACGGGTTCCACGGCTCCGAGCGCGGACGACTACCCGAACACCTCCACCCCTCCCCTGTCCGGGGACCTGTCCGACCACCCGGACGCCAAGGTGCCCTGGTCCGCCGAACGCCTTCCCGTACCGCCGTCCGGCGACGAGCACGCCGGGCACGGGAGCTCGGCCGGCGTGCTGCAGCCCGGCGCCCTGCCTGTCGAGGCTGCCCTGGCCGCCGCCAAGCCGCGCATCAGGCAGTGCCCGGCCGCCGCGTGCGACGTCAAGGTGCTGCTCCCCGACGGGCCGCGCGGCGTCTACACGATCGTGACCGGCCACCGCCGCGACCCGTCGGCCGCGCAGACCCTGCACGTCGACCAGTACAGCGGCCGCGTGCTCGTCTCGTACGGCTGGGCCGAGTACGGCGTCATGGCCAAGGCCGTCGAGCAGGGCATCGCGCTGCACGAGGGCCGCAGGTACGGCACCGCCAACCTGATCGTCATGCTCGGCGCCTGCCTGGCCCTGATCACGCTGGTGGTCACCGGGGCGTGGATGTGGTGGAAGCGCCGCCCGCGCGGCCGGGCCGGCGCCCCCGCCCGCGCCACGGACCGGCGCACGGCGTACGGCGTGATGACCATCATGGCGCTGCTCGGCCTGCTGTTCCCGCTGGCGGGGATCACGATGGCGGCGGTGCTGCTGCTGGACTGGCTGGTGCTGCGCCGGATCCCTGCGGCCGCGCGCGTATTCGGTTGATCGCTTACCACGCCCGGACGTCAAGGACCCATCCGGAAATAGGCCCTGATGTTCAGGCAGGCCGGGTTCGCCCCCGCGCTCGATTCCCCCTGCACGAAGCCGGAACTGCTCGACGAGTTCCCCTACCTCTCCATGCTGAAGGGCAGCCTCGACGCCGCGGTCAACCGCCCGGCGACCCCGCCGCACGTGCAGATCACCAGAGCGGTCCAGGTGAATCTGCACCCGACGCTCGTCAGCGCCCCGGCTCGCTCCCTTCGAGCCTCGCCACGTTGCTCCGCGAGATCGACCCGTAGACGGTAGTCCTGGCACTACCTCGGGAACGGGCCACTGCACGATCGAGATCCGGCGGTGCGGCGGCCAGCCTGGGAGGCATGCATCTGACAGCCACCAGCCTCCTCCTGCTCGGCTCGCTCGCCGTCGTTCCCTCCTCCCCGACTCTCGAATGGGGGACGTGCCCGGGCGACGAGCGACCCGAGGACATGGAGTGTGCCTCCATCCGGGTGCCGCTCGACTGGAAGAAGCCGGGGGGCCGCTCACTGACGCTGTGGATCGCCCGGCTGCCCGCGACCGGCAGCAGCTCGGGGACGGTCTTCAGCATCCCCGGCGGGCCCGGCGGGTCGGGCATCGACGATCTCACGTACCGGGGCGGGAACTTCTCCGCCCTGCGCGAACGCTTCGACGTGGTCAGCTTCGAGCCGCGCAACGCCACCACCTACGGCAGGCTGCCGGTCAGGTGCTTCGGCACCGGGCCGTGGCTCACCCGGCCGGACAGCCCCGGCGCGTACGCGCGGCTCGGGGTGAAGGTGCGGCGCAGCGCGCAGGAGTGCAGGAAGCTCGACCCCGCCTTCTTCGACCATCTGGACTCGGCTTCCGTGGCGCGGGACATCGACGCCGTCCGCGCCGCGCTCGGAGAGAAGCGGTTGAGCTTCGTCGCCACCTCGTACGGAGGGGTGCCCGCCGTCGCCTACGCCCGGCTGTTCCCTCAACGGGTCCGGGCCATGTACCTGGACGGGGCGGTCAACCAGCTACGGGACGCGGCGACGGATGCCCGCGTGCGGTATCGCACGTACGAGGCGCAGTTCGGGCGCTTCCTGACGTGGTGCCAGACGGTGGACGTGTGCGGCAAGGACATGGGCAAGCGCTGGCGGACGCTGGTCGCGAGCGCGGACCGTACGCCGATCCCCGTCAAAGGCCGGCCGGACGGCGAGGCGGTCGCGTACAGCGGGTTCGACCTGCAGGTGGCCGCGATGCCGAACCTGGTCGGGCCGGGACCCGCGCCCGAGTATCCGCGCTGGCGGCAGCTCGCCGCGGCCGTACGGCAGGCCGAGCGCGGGGACGCCGCCGGGTTCGCGAGCTATGTCGACGCCGGGGTCGGAAGCCTGAAGCCGCCGTCGTTCGTGGGCATGAACGCCACCCAGTGCGCCGACGGGCTGCGCTTCAGCGGCTACCGCGAATACCGGGCCGTGCGGGCGATGGGCGAGCGTGTCTCGCCTAACCTCGCCGGCATGGGACTGTGGCACCGCCTCGGGTGCACGGGCTGGCCCGTGCCGGTGACCAACCCCTCCGAGCCGCTGCCGTCCGGGCTGCCGCCGTTCCTCGGCGCGGGCACGTGGACCGACCACGACGACACGGCCGACATCGTCCGCAGGGTGCCGGGGTCGGCGACGGTCCGCTTCGACGGGCACGGCCACGGGCTCTACCTCACGGGCAACGCCTGCGTCATCGCCCACGCCAACGCCTACCTCACCGACCTCCGCCTCCCCGCACCCGGCACCACCTGCCGCCCGCCCAAGCCGTAACCCCAGCGTCGCAGCCACCCCACCTGACCGGCCTCACCGCACGACGAGGCCGTTCGGCTTCTGAGCCATGACCGAACCAACCCCCGAGACGGGAGCCGAACCAGCGGCGAACCACCCCTCAGAACCGACCGGCACCCCGCCAACCACCGGCGGACAGCCCTTCAGACGAGAGACAACATCCCGCCGAGACGAAACGCAGGGCCCGACCACCTTCGGTGAGGCGGCCGGGCCCTGGTCGCGGCGGCGGGCCGTTCCTTCATGGGAAGCCCGCCCCCTGAGGCGGAAATCGGCTCGTCAGGCGAGCAGCCCGGCGAGCGCCAGGGCGGGTCCGGGGTGAGCGGTCAGGAGGGCGGTCACCTCCCGGGCCGGGCGACCACCACCCGCACCGCCGCCCGAGGCGGGGTCGCGCCACTCGCCCTCGCACCCGAGCAGCCCCGCCACCCCGTCGCAGGCCGCCGGATGCCCCAGGAGAAGCTCCGCCACCGGCCCGGACGCCACGGGCGCGCCAATGGCGGCGGCGGGCTTGGGACGGGCCGACCACGGCGGCACCCAGGAGTCCACCGCCGGCAGCGAGCCGGGGAACGTACGGCCGGCCTCCCGGACGAGCACCGGCACCAGCTCGGCCGCCCCGGCGCGCAGCGTGGTGATCAGCTTGGGCAGCCACGGCAGCAGCACGCTGTCGGGCAGCCGCCCGAACGCCTTGGAGATCATCTCGACCACGAACCCGGACAGCGCGGGAGCGGGCTCCATCGCCTGCACGAACCCCATGATGTACTGCGGGACCGACGGGACGACCAGCGGGTTGGCGAGCAGTTCGTCGCAGCGAGCCCGAAGGTCGGCCATCGTGAGCAGCCCGAGCTGCGTGTGCGCCGCCCACAGCAGCGCCACCTTGGCCGGAGCCTCCGGATGCGACTGCTGCACGGCCAGCTCCAGCTGCGCCCGGTCGCAGCCGAGCGCCAGCGCGAGGCTCTCCATCGTGAACAGGAACCCCAGCATGGCGCCCACCTGCCGCACGCCGGTGTCGTCGTCCACGAAGGCCGTCGGCAGCAGCGTGCAGTAGTGCGCGTAGCCGGCGGTCACGAACGCCTCGCACCAGGCCGGCAGCTCGGGTTCGTTGGCGCGGTAGTACGCCAGCAGCCGCCGGATCCTGCGCAGCACCTCCGGCGCGTCGTCGACGCCGCGCTCGGCCGCGAGCAGCTCGACGGCGCGCGCCCCCAGCTCGTCGGCGAAGCGCCGGCTGCCCAGGAAGAGCACCGCGTCCTCGACCGCCGCCAGCGCGACGGCCGCGGTGGCCTTGGGGTCCCACACGGAGCGCCGCAGCCGCTGCTCCAGCACCTGCTCGATGGTGACGCCCTCGTAGCCGAGCTCGATGACGGAGCGCTGGTGCTTGCCGAACGCGAGGTCCCAGCTCTCCTGGATCGAGCGCTCCCCCAGCCTGCGCTCGCCCATGATGGGCCGTACGGCGTCGTCCGGGAGGAGATAGCGCAACATCCAGAGCAGGTCGGAGCAGGGCACCAGCTCGGGGTGGGCGTTGAGGTCGATCAGCGCCCGCTGGATCGTCCGTTTGTCCAGGTCGAGGCCGAGCGGCGCGAGCCGGTCGTAGACATTCCTGGCCAGTGGCGGCAGGGCGTCGTAGCCGACCTCCCCGACGCGGTCGCCGCCGAGCAGGATCTCGCACAGGCGGCGCACGTCGCGGCGGCCCGGCACGACGTCCTTCTCGATGCAGGTGACGGCCGCGTCCTGGAAGTCGTAGGGGGTGGGCCTGGCCCTGTTGCGCAGCCCGGCCAGCAGGATCGACGTCTCGAACACGGCGATGGCGTCGGCGGTGCTGGCCAGGTAGCCGTTGCGCCGGGCCAGCCGGACGATGTCGACGCACCAGCCGAGCAGCTCGGCCTCGTCGAGCGCGTCGAGGGCGGGCGGCCGGGACAGGAACCCGGTCAGCCGGTCGGCGGGCGCGGCGTCGGCCTTCTGCGGCAGCGGCTTTCCGCGAGCTCCGCGAGCTCCGCGAGCTCCGGCGCGTTTGCGCGTGCCCTTCTGACCGGTCAGCTGGAACGGGGCCAGCTTGGTGCGGTTGACCGCCTTGGCCCAGGTCGCCGCCGCGATCGACACCGACCCCGGGGCCAGCCCGAACTGCGCCTCGATGGCGGAGTGGCTGGACGGGATGAGCCCGTACAGCCATTTCGTGCCGGTGCGCGGGCTGATCTCGAACGTGGCCGTGGAGTCGAGGCCGAACTGCTCGACGCGGCTGGCGGCGTGGAAGGCGCCGCAGACGTAGAGGCAGTCGCCGGGGTCGGCGCCGCCGGCGGCCAGGTGCTCGCGCATGCGGGTCCACATGTAGCGCTCGCGGTCCTCGTCGACGGCCAGCCGGTCCCCGTCGGGGGTGAGCCGGCGGAACAGGCTGCCGATCAGCACCATGACCTGGCGGTAGGTGTCGTAGTCGGCCCCCGAGAGCGGCTGCTCGACGTATTGGTCCCACCACTCCGACCAGTGGCGCACCTTGCCGTGGTGCAGCAGGTGCTCCTCCAGCTCGGCGAAGCGCGGGCGCAGGTCGCCGATCTCGACGCCCACCGCGTCGCCGTGCAGGCCGGCCTCTTCCTTGCGCTCCTTGGCCTCCTCCTTCGGGGCCCACTGGAAGACATGGTCAGTAGAGCGGTCGACCAGCACCAGCTCGACCCCGGGCGTTTCGAGGGCGTAGGCGATGGCCTGGTATTCGGCCGACGCCTCGGTGATCGGCGCCACCACGCTGAGCGGCGCCCACGACTTCGGGAAGCCGTCGAGGTCGGTCGCGAACGCCTGCGCCGCCACCGGCAGCCGGCAGTTGCGCAGCTCGGTCAGCAGCGGCTGCAGGTCTTCGCACAGCTCCAGGTAGATGACCTTCGGCTGCTTCTCGCGCAGCCGCCGCACCATCGCCAGCGCCGAGGCCGGCGAGTGGTGGCAGACCGGGAAGATCTCCAGCTTCTCGCGCAGCGCCCTGTCGACGTCGTCGACCAGCCCCGCCAGGATGCCGGGCACGGCGACGGGGCTGTCGGCGAACGCCGCGGCGGCCTCGAGCAGCTGCTCGCGGAGCGAGCCGAACGTGCTCGTCTGGTCGATCATGAGAGCGTGGCGATGGCCTCGCGGCCGCCCTCGAGGAACTCCGGCCACTCCCCGCCGTCCTTCTTGCTGCGGGGCTCGACCACGCCGTGCCAGTACTTGTTCAGGATCGCCAGGTCTTCGGGGCTGCGCCGGGCCAGCGAGCCGACCAGCGAGCCGGCCAGCGTCTGCGCCCGCAGGGTGCGGTCGCCGAAGAAGTGGCTGTGGAGGATGGCGTCCTCCAGCACGCCGATCTGCTCGGCCGTCGACAGCGCCGACTCCAGCTTCTCGTCGTCGCTGGTGGCCGAGGCGGCGGCGGAGCGCAGGTCGGCGAAGCTCTGCAGCAGGATGTCGAGCAGCGTGGGCGGCAGGTCCAGCTCGATCCGGTGGCGGCGCAGCAGCTCTTCTGTGCGGAAGCGGACGATCTCCGCCTCGCTCTTCTTGTTCGTCACGACGGGGATGCGGACGAAGTTGAAGCGGCGCTTGAGCGCGGACGACAGGTCGTTGACGCCCCGGTCGCGGCTGTTGGCGGTGGCGATGATGGAGAAGCCGGGCTGGGCGAAGACGATGTTGTCGTCGTCGAGCTCGGGGATGGAGACGTATTTCTCCGACAGGATCGAGATGAGCGCGTCCTGCACGTCGCTGGTGGAGCGGGTGAGCTCCTCGAAGCGGCCGATCACGCCCTGCTCCATCGCCGTCATGATCGGCGAGGGGATCATCGAGTCGCGGGACTGCCCCTTGGCGATGACCATGGACACGTTCCACGAGTATTTGATGTGGTCTTCGGTGGTGCCGGCGGTGCCCTGGACCACGAGCGTGGAGTTGCGGCAGATGGCCGCCGACAGCAGCTCGGCCAGCCAGCTCTTGCCCGTGCCCGGGTCGCCGATCAGCAGCAGGCCCCGGTCGGAGGCCAGGGTCACGATGCTGCGCTCGACGAAGCTGCGGTCGCCGAACCACTTCTGCGCGATCTCCCGGTCGAGCCCGTCGGAGCGCTCGGAGCCGAGGACGAACAGCCGGATCATGCGAGGGCTCAGCCGCCACGAGAACGGCTTGGGGCCGTCGTCGATCGACTCCAGCCAGTCGAGCTCCTCGGCGTATTTCACCTCTGCGGGGGCGCGCAGCATATCGTCACTCATTCGGGGGTCTCCTAGGTGAGGAAGTTCTTGAGCTCGGACACGAGCTTGCGGATATGGCCCGAGAGCACCGGGGTGCCCAGGTCCTTGAGTTTCTGGCGGTACCACGGATCGACGCTCTGGGATCCCGAGCTGTTGACCGAGCCGACGGGGATGAACTTCACCCCCGAGCGGTGCACCGCCTCGAAGTCGGTGATCAGCGAACGGTTGTCGTAGAAGTCGGAGATCCACACCATCACGGTGTTGCGCGGATCGGAGATCTTCGGCCTGGCGATGGCCATCGCTGCCGTGCCGTCGGTGCCGCCGCCGAGCGTGGTGCGCAGCAGCACCTCGAACGGGTCGTGCACCCACGGGGTCAGGTCGAGCGCCCGGGTGTCGTAGGCCACCAGGTGCACGTCGACCTTGGGCAGGCCGGCGAAGATCGACGCCAGGATGGTGCAGTTGACCATCGCGTCCACCATCGACCCCGACTGGTCGACGACCACGATCATGCGGGCGGGCGTGGTACGGCGGGCGGTCTGCTTGTAGTAGAGCCGGTCGACGTAGAGGCGTTCGTCCTCCGGGCTCCAGTTGGTGAGGTTTTTCCAGATGGTGCGCTCGACGTCGAGGTTGCGGAAGACCCGCTTCGGCGGCACCGTCCGGTCGATCTCGCCGACGCTGGCCTTCTCGACCTGGGTGCGCAGCACCTCGGCGACCTCGTCGACGAACCTGCGGATCAGCGCCTTGGCGTTGGCCAGCGCGACCCCCGACAGGTTGTGCTTGTCGTGCAGCAGCTGCTCGATGAGCGACATGCTGGGCGTCAGCTGCTTGGACAGGACCGGGTCGGCCAGCACCTCGCGCAGGTGCATGCGTTTGACCAGGTCGCCCTCGATGCCGGCGAGCACGGCGGCCAGCTCTTCGTCGCCCACGCGGTGGCGCAGCCCGCCGGGCTCGCAGCCCATGCCCTTCTCGAACCAGCCCGCGTCGTTCTTCCAGCTCTCCAGCCGGCTCGCGGTGATGTTGCCCGTGCCGGTGGAGAAGACGTTGAGCAGCAGTTTGGAGACCAGGGCCGCGCGGCGCACCTCGGCGCCCTGCTCGTGCTCCTTCTCCGCCATCAGGTCCTGCAGCTCGTCGCCCAGGGTGGGGAAGCGCTGCACCAGGTTGTCGACCGACACCCCGGGGTCGAGCAGCGCGGGCGGCAGGCCGAGGTCTTCGACGATGGCCATGCTGGCCGTCTCGAGCGCGGGCTGCTCGTCGGGGCCGAACAGCCGGGACAGCAGGCGCCAGTAGAGCACCTGGCGCCGGGTCATGTCGGCGTCTTCCAGGATGTCGGTCATTTCCGCAGCAGCCGTCCCGCTCGTTCGCGCAGCACGGCGACCACGTCGCCGGCCTTGGCCTCGGCCTTGACCACCTTGGGGTCGGTGGGGCCCATGGCCCAGTCACCGTTGTGCACGGCGACCGGCTTCTTCTTCACCGTGGCCTGGACGGCCAGCGGTTGCAGCAGCCAGCGGCCGTCCCAGCGCATCAGGCCGATGCACGCCGAGGAGGCGGCCACGAGCTCCGGGGTGAGCGGGCCGCCGCGCGGCAGGCGGTCGAGGTCGAGCGGCAGCGCGTGGCCGCCCAGGTCGAACGACCCGTCGCCGGCGGAGTAGCCCTCCAGGAAGACGGGCTCGGCGATGCGCACGGGGTGGCGGTCGAGCGGCGGGACCGCCGGGGCGCTCGTCCCGGACAGCGCCACCCGCGCCGTCGTGAACGGGTCGGCGGGCTCGCCCGCGGCGGCCCGGTCGTCGTGCCACACGAGGTCGCCACCCGGCAGCAACGGCATGTCCGTGATCTCCAGGCTGTGGTGACCGGCCAGCGCGCCCAGCAGCACCGGATGGCCGCCCATCAGCCGCCACACGGCAGGGCCGACGATCGTGTCGACCTTGGCGGCCGCCACGCTGGTGCGTACCAGCCGGGCGGGGCCGCCTCCCGCGGGCTCCAGGACGCCGTGCACCTGCGCCCGCACCACGGTGGCGTGCTCGTGCACGTCGGCGCCGAGGATCAGCAGCCGCCCCGACACCGGCTCGGCGCCACCGTGCCACGGACCCCGCTGCGCCAGCAGCAGGCCGCGCGCCCACAGGTCGGCCCACCTGCGCGCGGGCAGGCGGTCCATCGTCGCGACCGGGCTCGACGCCCGCAGCTCCGCCGCCAGGCCGTCGAGCAGCACCGCGAGCCCGCGCAACTCCGGCACGGCGAGCAGCGCCTCGATCGTCTGGTCGGCCGAGCCGGCAAGGTCGTGGTCGACGCCACGCCACCCGACGATGGCCAGCTCGCGCAACCAGACCCGGCAGCCGTCGAGGAGGTTGCCGAATGCCGGCCGCCCACCACCCGGATCACCCGAAGCCTCCTGACCGCCAGGCCGATCACCCGGCGCCACGTGACCGTCTCGCGACGGCTCCCAGGCGGCGCGGGACCTGCCCAGCGCCGTGTCGAGACGGCCGAGCAGGGCGTCGTGGACCGCGCCGGACAGTGCGGCGCGCCCACCGGCCAGCGCCGCCAGGTGCTCGTCGCCGACCGATCCCGCGGCCACCTTGTCCGCCGCCTCGCTCACCCGCTCGCCGATCGGGCTGACCGCCAGCGCGCCCGCCAGGGCGGCCAGCGCCCCGGCCGCCTCCTCGCCGACCCTGGCAAACCCGAGCGCGAGCGCGTCGTCGAACCCCGCCACCAGGCCGAGCGCCTCGTCCGCCCCCTCGGGAGCGCCGGCGAGCACCTCCCCCAGCTGTACGTCCAGCATCAGCGCACCGCTCCCGTCTCCGCCGCGGTCGAGGGGAACCAGTGCAGCTCGACCAGCGGGTCGGTGCTGTCGGGCACCTCGAGATAGGCCAGATGGCGCAGGAACCTGCTGAACACCACGGCCGCCGGGGTGCGCTCGGGCTGCCCGTGGAGGCAGCTCATCAGCTGACCGCCCGGCGGCACCTCGACCCGCAGGTAGCGGGCCACCCGGTCGAGGCCGTACTGCACGACCGCCTCGTCGGCCAGCATGCGGACGTGCTTGCAGGCGTAGCCGTGCAGCGCGCCGCACGGCCGGTTGTTGTTGGTGCTGCAGCTCAGCGCATGGGTGCCGGCGGTGATCGAGGAGACGTAGACCCGCTCGATGTCGGATCCGCTCGACACGACCCCCTGCAGCCGCCCGTCGGCCAGCTCGACGAAGGGCACCTTCGCCAGTTTGCGCGGCGCGACAGGCGGCACCACGTGCACCACGCTGCGCCGCTCCCACGCGGTTTCGTCCGCGTCCACGACCTCAGAACCTCCCGCCCCAGCCGGTGCGCGGGCGCAGGCGGGAGTGCCCACGCCGTCGCGAACGGCTGATCATGGTCCGGGAACTTACCCCACACGACCGACAGAACGGAGTCGAAACGATCAGAGGCTGGGATGCCGCAGCACGCCCCACGGGACGGGCAAGTTGTCGATAATATTGCTGACCAGGACGGGTTCGTACGGCATCGGGAGGATCGCGTGGCCCCAGGGTCCCCGCAGAAGGAGACGCTGACCGGCCGGGTCAGGGCGGCCGTGCTCAGCGGGGACTTCGTGCCCAACCAGCGGCTCGTCGAGGCCGACGTGTGCGAGCAGTTCGGCGCCACCCGGGCCGCGGTGCGCGAGACCTTCAAAGAGCTGGCCGCCGAGGGTCTGGTCGAGATCCTCAAGAACAAGGGCGCCCGCGTGCGGGCGGTCTCCAAGGCGGAGGCCATCGAGATCACCGAGGTGCGGATGGTGCTCGAGGGCCTGTCGGCCGCCAAGGCCGCCGAACGGGTCACCCCCGGGCAGGGTGCGCGGCTGCGGGAGATCGTCGCGGCGATGCGCACGGCCGTGGAGTCCAATGACCTCGACCGCTATTCCGAGCTGAACGCGACCCTGCACGCCGAGATCCGCGAGATCGCCGGCCACCGCACCTCGGCGGTGATCATCGAACGGCTGGGGGCGCAGGTGGTGCGGCACAAGTTCCGTCTCGCCCGGCAGCCGGGACGGGCCTCGGTGTCGCTGCCGCAGCACGAGCTCATCGTGGCGGCCATCGTCGCCGGCGACCCTGAGGCCGCCCAGACGGCGATGCAGCAGCACCTGCGCAGCGTCGCCAAGGCCCTGGAAGTTTCCGGCGGCTGACCGATGGCCTCGCCGAGACGATCATGATCGCCCGGCTCTCCCGGCGATTGGCGATGAAAGTGTCGACAATCGGCGCGGCGGCTACGCCACGTGCTCTTTGATCGCCACGCTGGTCAGGGCGAACAGCAGGTCGAGGTCGGGCTCCGCGTCGACCTGCACCGCCACCCAGGCCCGATCGGGGCACGCCTGCACCTGGCCGCACTCGCGCAGGTACGGGGCCAGCCGGTCGATCGCCGGCGCCGTCAGGCGCACTTGCACCTCGTCGGCGCCGGTCAGTCGCAGGATCTCGGTGCCGTGTACGGCGAACTTGGGGCCGCGCCGGGTGTCGCTCACCGCCAGCGCCGGCCAGGATCGGAATTCGGCCACCGCACGGGCCACGTAGGGTCCGTGGCGTTCAGCGGTCCGCCGCCAGGCGGTAATCCCTGCCACGCCTCAATGCTGAGGCACGGTACACCTCCACGTCAGCGACCGTTCCGCAACCGTTATCTACCCGCAGGGTGTGATCACCGGCGGCGCGCGACCGGCCCCGGCGAGCAGGCCCGTCGCGACCCGGCGAAGGGACCGGTCGCCACCCCGGCGAATGCGCCGGTCGCGACCCCGGCAAGGACGCCGGTCGCCGCCGCCGACGAGTACGCCGGTCGCCACCGCGGTGAGAACGCCGTTCACGACCCCGGCGAGTACGCCACTCGCGGCCGCGGCGTCACTGCGGATTGTGGCGAGATTTCACCATCTGAGCCATCGCGTATTGACGCCTCCCCAGGCTGCGTCTAACGTCATTTTATAAGGAAACTTTACTAATAGTTTCTGTGGCATCCCATCCCGTACACCCCCCAACCGGATGTCGGAGCATCATGAGACACACCATCCTGCGCAAGGCCCTCGCCGGGCTGGCGGCGTTACTGCTGCCGCTCACCGTCCTGGTCGCCGCCCCCTCATGGGCCGCCGCCTCCTCCTCCGCCGCCGCCATGGCGGACTGGTCCGCGTGGACGGCCTACACGGCGGGCGCGCGCGTCACCTTCAACGGCGTGACGTACGAGTGCGTCCAGAGCCACACCTCCCAGCCCGGCTGGGAGCCACCGAACGTCCCCGCACTGTGGAAGCCCGTCGACGACGGTGGCGGCGGCGACGACACCAGCGCCCCGAGCGTCCCCGGCAACCTCCGCACGACCGGCGTCACCGACCGCAGCGTCTCCCTCGCCTGGAACGCCTCCACCGACAACGTCGGCGTCACCGGCTACGAGGTCTACCGGAACGGCACTCTGGTCGCCACGGTCACCGGCACCACCCACACCGACACCGGCCTCAGCCCCGAGACCGGCTACGCCTACACCGTCAGGGCCCGCGACGCCGCGGGCAACCGCTCGGCCGCCGGCAACACCGTCAACGCCACCACCGCCGAGGGCGACGACGGCGACCCCGGCGAGCCAGGCGACGGCGGGAACAAGGTGCTCGGCTACTTCGTGCAGTGGGGCGTCTACCAGCGCGGATACCACGTCAAGAACATCGACACCAGCGGCTCCGCGGCCAAGCTGACGCACATCAACTACGCCTTCGGCAACGTGCAGAACGGCCAGTGCACGATCGGCGACAGCTACGCCGACTACGACCGCTTCTACCAGGCGAACGAGAGCGTGGACGGCGTCGCCGACACCTGGGACGCCGGCGCGCTGCGCGGCAGCTTCAACCAGCTGCGCAAGCTCAAGCAGAAGCACCCGCACCTGAAGGTGCTGTTCTCGTTCGGCGGCTGGACCTGGTCCGGCGGCTTCACCCAGGCCGCGCAGAACCCGGCCGCGTTCGCCGAGTCCTGCTACCGCCTGGTCGAGGACCCGCGCTGGGCGGACGTGTTCGACGGCATCGACATCGACTGGGAATACCCGAACGCCTGCGGCCTGTCCTGCGACAGCAGCGGCCCTGCCGCGTACCGGAACCTGATGCAGGCGCTGCGCGCCCGGTTCGGCTCCGGCAACCTGGTGACGGCCGCCATCACGGCCGACGGCACCAACGGCGGCAAGATCGACGCGGCCGACTACGCCGGCGCCGCGCAGTACGTCGACTGGTACAACGTCATGACCTACGACTACTTCGGCGCCTTCGCCCCGCAGGGCCCGACCGCCCCGCACTCACCGCTCACCTCCTACAACGGCATCCCGACGCCCGGGTTCCACTCCGACGCCGCGATCCAGAAGCTGAAGGCCAAGGGCATCCCGGCGGGCAAGCTGCTGCTCGGCATCGGCTTCTACGGGCGCGGCTGGACCGGCGTCACGCAGGCCGCGCCGGGCGGCACGGCGAGCGGAGCGGCGCCCGGCACGTACGAAGCGGGCATCGAGGACTACAAGGTGCTCAAGACCCGCTGCCCCGCCACGGGGACCGTCGCGGGCACCGCCTACGCGCACTGCGGCAACCAGTGGTGGAGCTACGACACGCCGGCCACGATCGGCGGCAAGATGAGCTATTCGAAGAACCAGGGCCTCGGCGGCGCGTTCTTCTGGGAGCTCAGCGGCGACACGTCCAACGCCGAGCTGCTCACGGCCATGAGGAACGGCCTGGGCTGACCTGACCGTCAAGGGCCGGCCCGCCTCGGGCCGGCCCTTCGAGCTCAGCCCAGCTCGCGCAGCTGCTCGGCCGTCAGCGACACGGCCGAGGCCGCGAGGTTCTCCTCCAGGTGGGCGACCGTCGACGTGCCGGGGATCGGCATCGTGACCGGGGAGCGGGCCAGCAGCCAGGCCAGGCTGACCTGCGCGGGCGTGGCGCCGACGGCCTGGGCGACGTGGTCCACGGGGCCGCCGGGCTCCGCCAGCCGGCCCTTGGCGATGGGGCTGTAGGGGATGAACCCGATGCCCTCCTTCTCGCAGTGCTCCAGCACTCCCTCGGAAACCCTGAGGGTGAGGTTGTAGCGGTTCTGCACGGTGGCGATCTCGACGACGCGCCGCGCCCGCTCCAGCTCCTCGACGCTCACCTCGGACAGGCCGACGCTGCCGATCTTGCCTTCGTCCCGCAGCGCGCTGAGCTCGCCCACCTGGTCCTCCAGCGGCACGGCCGGGTCGATGCGGTGCAGCTGGAGCAGGTCGATCCGGTCCAGCCCCAGCCTGCGCAGGCTCATCTCGACCTCCTGCCGCAGGTACGCGGGCCGCCCCACGGCCTCCCACTGGCCCGGCCGCGGGCGTACGAACCCGGCCTTGGTGGCGATCAGCAGCCGCTCGGGGTACGGGTGCAGCGCCTCCCGGATGAGCTCCTCGTTGACGTACGGCCCGTAGGAGTCGGCGGTGTCGATGAGCTCGACCCCCAGGTCGACGGCCCTGCGCAGCACCCGGATGGCCTCGTCGTGGTCGCGCGGCGGCCCCCAGACGCCCGGACCCGTCAGGCTCATGGCGCCGAAGCCGAGGCGGCGGACGGTCTTGCCGCCAATGGTGAACGTGCCGGGCGAATAGGACATCAGGACTCCCTAAGTGCGACGTTCCAAGTCCGTGATTTCAACGGATACCAGGCCCATCTTCCTATGACCCGTCTGCATACGTTTCGGTCATTCCGCCGCCAAGGCGGATCCGCGTCCAGGCGGGCTCAGACGGGGCGGTTGTGCTGCTCGATGTACTGGCACAGGACGCTGATCGGTGCGCCGCCCACGCTTCCAGCGAATTAGGAGCCTGACCACAGCTTGTTCGCCATAGTAGTGGCGGGCCAATTCGGAGAACTCGGTTCATATCCGGCGGGAGGAGAACCCCGTGGGGGCTGTTGACGAGCCGGGGCAGGGCTATCTTGGGCGGGAAGTTCACCAGGAGGTGAACGTGGTTGGCCTCGCCATCGAACTCGGCCAGTTAGGTCTCGAAGTCGGCGCAGACGTCCCGCATGATCCGCTCCATGCGTTCCAGGTGCGGCCCGGCGAATACCGGATACCGAAACTTCTTCACGAAAACCAAGTGAGCGTGCAGGACGGAAACACAGTGCCTGCCGGTTCTGTTGTCTCCATGTTCGGCCATAAACCATGGGTAGGATCATGGTGTGCGGCTCAGGTACAACTTCCGCCTCTATCCGACCCGGGCCAGCGTGCCGCTCTGGCCAGTGCGTTCGGGTGCGCCCGGGTGGTGTTCAACGACGGGCTGCGCGCACGACAGGACGCTTGGGAACAAGGCATGCCGTACATCTGCGACGGACAGTTGTCCAAGCGGGTCATCACCGAAGCGAAGAAGACTCCGGAACGCTCCTGGCTGGCAGAGGTCTCAGCAGTCGTGTTACAGCAGGCGCTGGCGGATCTGAATGTCGCCTACCGCAACTTCTTCGCCTCCCTGACGGTCAAGCGGAAGGGGCCGAAGCTCGCCCCGCCCCGCTTCCGTTCACGCAGGGACAACCGGCAGGCGATCCGCTTCACCAAGAACGCCCGGTTCTGCGTGACCTCCGGCGGGAAGCTACGCCTGCCGAAGATCGGTGACGTTCCGGTCCGCTGGTCACGGGACCTGCCCGCCGAACCGTCCAGCGTGACGGTGGTCAAGGACGCGGCCGGCAGGTACTTCGCCTCGTTCGTCATCGAGACCAACCAGGCCCCGCTTGCGGAGTCGGCCGCCGAAGTGGGGATCGACTTGGGCCTGTCCTACTTCGCGGTCACCTCCGACGGCCGGAAGGTGAACAACCCGCGTTTCCTCCGCCGTGCCGAGCGACGCCTGCGCAAGGCGCAGCAGGAACTTTCCCGTAAGGAGAAAGGTTCAGCCAATCGTCACAAGGCCAAGGCCAAGGTCGCCAAGGCGCACGCCAGGGTGGCCGACGCGCGCCGGGACTGGGCACACAAGCTCTCCACCCAGATCATCCGCGATAACCAAGCGGAGTACGTGGAGAACCTTGCCGTGTCCGGCCTCGGGCGCACCCGCCTTGCCAAGTCGCTGGCCGCCGGACGGGCGGACAGGCTAAACGCCTGTAGAGCGCAGGTAAGACCGAGGTCTGCCCTGGCACAGCGCGAGGAAGCAGGAAGCCTCAGAGGTGCCGGATGAAGCGGCACGGGCTGAATCCCCGGCCTTCACAAGCCGGGGAGCGCGTCAACACAGCGCGTGCGACGACATCAGCAACATCAACGACGGGGCGCTCGACGTGAAACCCGACGCGATCGCCACCCTGGCGGGCACGTACGCGTACGACACCGGCGGCATCGGCGACGCCCCGCCGGCACCGCAGACCGGCGCCCGCAGCGCCACCGGCCACGGGCACCGGCCCGCCGACTCCCCCAGCTGACGACGCCACGGGACCGGCCCGCCGCCCGCGGAGCCGGTCTCACCCGCACCCCAGGCCCGCCGCCGCCCGCAGGACCGTCGGAGAAGGCGGGGAGGGTGGCCGAAGGCGCGCCTGGAACCGTCAGGGGCGGGGCTGGTGGCCGAAGCGGACGGGTTTGGGGCCGTGGAGGCGGACGGCGGGGTCGGTCATGCCCTGGCGGGGCC
This sequence comes from Nonomuraea deserti, assembly GCF_004348685.1. Classification (GTDB taxonomy): domain Bacteria; phylum Actinomycetota; class Actinomycetes; order Streptosporangiales; family Streptosporangiaceae; genus Nonomuraea; species Nonomuraea deserti. The sequence goes on from NZ_SMKO01000160.1 coordinate 17,871, forward strand.
CGGCCAGCTCGGCGGCCGGCTCGATGACCGGCTCCGCCTCCCCCGCCGCCACGATCCGCCGTACCAGCCGCTCCCGCAGCCCCGCGGCGACCTCCGCGTGCGACGCGTGCCCCGCCAGGTTGACCAGTTCGTGCGGGTCGTGGTCCAGGTCGTACAGGGCCTGCTCGCGGTAGCGGGCGGCGGCAGGGACGTTCCACGGGTCGGCGTCCTCCGCGACGGCGTAGTACTTCCACCGCGACGTGCGGATGCCGCGCCCCACCTCCGACTCGCTCACCTGGAAGAACACTTCCTCAGGCCACGGCGCGCGCGGATCGCGCACCAGGGGCAGGAACGAGCGGCCCTGCATGGACGCGGGCACCGGCAGCCCGGCGGCCTCCAGCAGCGTCGGCGGCAGGTCGACGGTGCTGACGGGACGGGAGATCGCGCCGCCCCCGTCGAAGCCCGGCCCGCGCAGCGCGAGCGGCACCCGCAGCGACGCGTCGTGGCAGGACCGTTTGTACTCGCCGTTGCGGGTCTTGAAGTGGTTGCCGTGGTCGGAGGTGTACGCCACGATCGTGTCGTCCAGCAGGTCCATGCTGCGCAGCGCGTCGAGCAGCCGGCCGAGCCCTTCGTCCAGGCGCTTGACCTGGCCGAGATAGCCGCCCATGTGCCGGTGGGCCGTGCCGCCGAGCGCGGCCAGGTCCTGCGGCATCCAGCGGCCCTGATAGCGCTCCTCGTAGCCGTCGGGGGCGGGATAGTCGTCGACCTCGTTCTGGTGGTGCGGCTCCAGGAACGACAGGAACAGGTAGAACGGCTCGTCGTGGTGGTCGGCGGCGAACCGCACGGCCGCGTCCACGAGGGCGTCGGAGCGGTAGCCGGGCAGCAGGACGGGCTCGTTCGCCTCGTCGTACACGATCGTGCGGTAGGCGTCGGAGGTGTGCTCCAGCGCGTTCGCCGCCAGCCACGACCGGTATCCGCCGCGCTCCTCCTCGGGCACCGGCTCGCTGCCTGCCAGGTGCCACTTGCCGATGTAGCCGGTGGCGTAGCCGGCGTCCCCGAAGTGGTGCGCCAGCGTGCGCTCCGCGGCCGGCAGGACGCGGCCGTTGCGGTAGACGCCCGTCGTGGTCGGGTAGCGCCCCGTCTGCAACGCCGAACGGGCGGGCGCGCACACCGGCTGGGGGGTGAGCGCGACCGTGGCGTGCGTGCCGTGCCTGGCCATTCTGTCGAGGTTGGGGGTGAAGGGGCCGACGGTGTCCCACCGCTGCTGGTCGGTGAAGACGACGATCACGTTCGGGGGCACGTTCGGGCGCAAAAGATACTCTCCTAACGGACTGACTATTTGATGCCGGTCAGCGCGATGCCACGCACGAAGTATCGCTGCGTGAAGACGAACAGGACGGCGGTGGGCACGAAGAGGATCACCGAGCCCGCGGCCGTGAGATGCCACAACGTGAAGTACTCCTGGTTGAACAGGGTGAGCCCGACCGGGATGGTACGCATCTCGGGCGTCGTGGTGGCCACCAGCGGCCAGAGGAACTCGTTCCACTGGAAGACGAACGTGAACAACCCGAGCACGGCCAGCGCGGGCCGCGTCTGCGGCAGGATGACGCTCCGGTAGATCCGCAGCTCGGAGGCGCCGTCGATGCGCGCCGCGCTGATCAGGTCGTCGGGGATGGGCTGGATGAACTGCCGCATGAGGAAGATCCCGAACGCGTCCATGAGGAACGGCGTGATCAACCCCTGGTACGTGTCGAGCCATCCCATGGTGGCCATCAGCACGTACAACGGGATCATCCGCACGAAGAACGGCACCATGAGCGTGGCCAGCAGCGCCACGAACAGCGTGTTGCGCAGCGGGAAGCGGAACTTCGCGAAGACGTAACCGACGAGCGGGTCGAACAGCAGGTGCGCGAGCGTGATCGCGCCCGCCACGACGAGGCTGTTGACGATGAAGTTGCCGAACGGCGCGCGGGTGAACAGCTCCGCGTAGTTGCCCCACTGGGGCGAGTCCGGCACGAGGACCGCGTCCGCCGACAGCGTCTCCGCCTCGGTCTGCAGCGACAGCGACACCATGTAGAGCAGCGGCACCACGGTCGCGAGCGAGGCCAGCCCGAGCAGGATGTAGAGCAGCGGCTTGCGCATCAGTACGTGACCTCCCCGCGCCGCCCGGCCCGCAGTTGCACCAGCGTGAACGCCACGATGACGACGAGCAGCAGCACCGACTGCGCCGAGGAGTAACCGAAGTCCCTGGCGCGGAAGGCGACGTTGAAGATGTGGAAGACGGACAGGTCGGTGGCGTCGCCCGGACCGCCGTTGGTGATGATGTACGCCTGCCCGAACGCCTGCAGCCCCGAGATGACCGCCATCACCGAGACGAACAACGTCGTCGGCGCGAGCAGCGGCAGCGTGATCCGCCAGAAGCGGTGCCACGGGTCCGCCCCGTCGATCTTCGCGGCCTCGTGGTAGGTCTCCGGAATGCCCTGCAGCCCGGCCAGGAACAACACCATCGTGTAGCCGACGCTCTGCCAGAGCGTGACGGCGGCGATCGTGAGCAGCGGGGAGGTGTTGAGCCACGTCTGCTCGGGCAGCCCGGCCGCGCCCAGCACCCGGTTGAGCACCCCGAGCTCGGGGTCGAGGATGTTGCGCCACAGCAGCCCGACGATCGCCACCGAGGTCAGGTACGGCACCAGCAGCAGCACCCGGAACACCACCCGGCCCTTGAGCGGCTGGTCGAGCGCCAGCGCCAGCGCCAGCCCGAGCACGATCGAGCCGATCACCACGAGCACCGAGAAGATCACCGTGACCAGGAACGAGTGCCGCACCGCGGGGTCGGCCAGGGCCTGCGTGTAGTTGCCCAGCCCGGCCCACTGGTCGGCCTGCGGTCCTGTGCGCAGGCTGGTGGCCGTCACGTTGCCGATCGGCAGGTAGAAGAAGGCCGCGAAGAACAGGATGGCCGGGATCAGGAACAGGTAGGCGGTCCTGGCGTAGCGGCCGGAGAGGGTGCGAGGCCGCAACATCGTCATCGCAGGAAGCCCTCCGCGGCCTCGGCGAACGTGCGCAGGGCGTCGGCGGCCGGTTCGTTCTGGATGATGACCTGCTGGTAGACGACCTTGAGCCGCTCGTCCCACTTGCCGAGCTGGCCGGTCAGCCGCACCTCCTGGGTGGAGTCCTGGGCGATCGGCAGCGCCTCGGCGAACACCTTGATGGCCTCGTCCTGCTGCACCTCGGGCAGCTTGGCCCAGGAGACGCGCGGCATCAGCATGCCGGTCTCCTTCGTGGCGGCCTGCTCGACCTCGAGCGCGGTGATGCGCTTGATGAAGTCCCATGACAGGTCGGGCCTGGCGGCCTTGGCGGGCACCAGCATGCTGGTGCCGGCCGCCTGGGTGACCTGCACCTTGTTCTTCAGCGGCGGCGCGACGCCGAGGTCGATGTCGGCGCTGGTCTTCTTGATCGGTTCGAGGTCCCAGGGGCCGGTGAGGATCATCGCGGCGCGCTTGGCGGAGAACAACTTCTGCGGGCCGGAGTAGTCGGTGCTGGACACCGGCACCGGGGCCACCTTGTGCTTGTGGATCAGGTCGGCCTGGAACTGCAGGGCGGCGATCGCGTCCTCGATCGGCGTCATGACCTTGCCGGTCTCCGGGTCGAAGGGGGTGACGCCGGCCTGCATCATCCACGGCCAGATGTAGCCGTGGTCCTGGTTGAGCGCGACGCCGTGCACGCCGTCCTTGGTCAGCTTCTTGGCCGCGGCGAGGAACTCCTCCCAGGTGGTCGGCGGCTCCAGCCCGGCCTCGCTGAGCATGCCCTTGTTGTAGAGCAGCGTGTTGCAGGTCAGGTGGAGCTGAACGCCGTACACCTTGCCCTGGTAGGAGTTGCGCTCGACGGTGACCGGCTGCCAGTCGGAGGGGAAGCCCATCGCCTCGCCGTCGCGGTCGACGTAGTCCTGCAGCGAGCGGGCGTTGCCGGAGATGGCGAACTCCTGCACCCACCCGCCGGGCTCCTCGACCACGTCGGGCACCGTGCCGGAGGCGAAGTCGGCCAGGAGCCTCGTGCGCAGGTCGGGCCACTGGTACTTCTGCAGGTTGACCTTGACCTTGTTGGCCTGCTCGAACTCGGCGATCACCTTGCGGTAGGCCTGGTAGTCGTGGCCGGCGTTCCAGTAGACGGTGAAGGTGCCCGGGGCGGCGGTCTGCGCGGGCGGTGCTCCCGCGCAGGACGACAGCACCGGCACCGCGGCGGCTGCGCCGGCCAGGCGGAGCAGGTCGCGGCGGGTCATGTGGGGGGCGTGGGAAGACATCTCGGATTCCCTTCTAGGAGGAGCCCCGCCGCAGGAACGTCCAGGAGCGGACGATCTCGCGGGCGGGCGGCGGCTCCTCGGCCTGGAGGCGGTCGAAGAGCAGGCGTACGACGTCGGTGTAGTCGTGGCGGAGCGGGCCGACGGTGCTGAGCTGCGGATTGCTGATGAGGCCCTCGTCGATGTTGCCGACGCCGACGACGGCCACGTCGTCGGGCACGCGCAGCCCGGCGTCCCTGGCGGCCCAGATCACGCTGATCGCGGCCCGGTCGGAGGCGGCGAAGATCGCGTCAGGACGGTCGGGGGAGCTCAGGAGCTCGGCGGCCGTCTGGTAGGCCGAGACCCGGTCGTCCGCGCCGGAGGTGACGATCCGCTGGTCGACACCGTGTCGTTCGAGGGCGGTGGTGTAGCCGAGCAACCGTCCCGCGGGCTTGTCGCGGTAGAGCTCGAAACGGTGCGCCATGAACGCGATGCGGCGCCTGCCCTCCGCCAGCAGGTGCTCGACCGCCTGCGCGCACGCCTCGGTCTCGGGGGTGCGGACGACGTCGCAGCCCTCGAGGCCGCTCTCGTTGCTCAGCACCACCATCGGCAGGCCGGTGGCGGCGAGCCCGGTGAGCAGATCGTGGGTGAAGTGGTCGCCGACGACGTTGACCAGCGCGCCGTCGGCGATGCCGCCGCGCAGCACGTCGATGGCCGCGGTCGCGCGCGCCTCCGAATAGACGGTGAGCGTGACCACGGAATAGCCGCGGGCGTCGGCCATCTCGTGCAGGTCGGTGGCCAGCCGCTCGTCGCTGGGCACGCCGCCGAGCGAGCTCAGCACCAGGCAGACCCGCTGCGTGCGGCGCTTGCGCAGGCTCCTGGCGGCCTGGTTGGGGGTGTAGCCGAGCTGCCTGGCGGCGTCGAGCACCCGCTGCCTCGTCTCGGCGGCGACGGGGCGGTCCCGGCCGCTGAGCACGTAGGAGACGGTCGCCACGGAGACGTTCGCCAGCTCGGCCACTTGTCGTGCGGTAGGTCTCATGTTAGTCGAATAACGTAGCATTCCCGACAGGGATATGGGGAATCTTTTTGGGAGAACATCGCGATCAGGGCAGACATAGGGAGAGGTTCACGCTTTGGCACCTCAGGCGTGTGAATCGATTAACACCATATTTCGCGCCACCCGCCCGATCAATAGGCGGGCGCGCCCGGAGTTCCAGGCCCCTGCCCGATCCCCCAGCGTGGCGGAAGGCGTTCTCTGTCACTCTCCGTTACCTTTCCTGGTGAACGGGGGAGGATCTGTGGACAATCTGGCAATCGGGCGGGTGTCGCGCCGGGTGTTCGTCACCGGTACGTTCGCGGCTCTGGGGCTCGGCGCGGCCCTGGAGACGCCGGCGGGCGGTGTCGCGGCCCGGCCGCGCGGGACGGTGCTGCGGGCCAGGCCCGCCAAGGTGAAGCTGGGCAAGCGCACCGTCTCCACCTGGACCTACAACGGCGTGCTCCCCGGCCCGCTCATCAAGGCCACGGCCGGCGAGACGGTCGCCGTCCGGCTGGTCAACGACCTGCCCGCGCCGACCACCGTGCACTGGCACGGCATCAGGATCGACTTCCCCATGGACGGCGCGCCCGGCTTCTCCCAGACTCCCACCCGGCCCGGCGGCACGTTCGACTACGTCTTCCGGGTGCCCGACCCCGGCACGCACTTCTACCACTCGCACGTCGGCACCCAGCTCGACCGCGGGCTGTACGGCCCGCTGGTCGTGGCCGACCCGCGCGAGCCGCTCCGGTACGACGAGGAGTTCACGGTCGTGCTCGACGACTGGCTCGACGGCATCAACGGCACCCCCGACGACGCCCTGCGCCGGCTGAACTCCTCCACCGAGCACGACGACACGCTGCGCAGCGAGGCGCTGGGCGGCGTGTCCGCGGAGCTGCGCCACCCGCTCTACCTGATCAACGGCCGCCCGCCGGCCGCCCCCAGGACGTTCGCCGCCTCTCCCAGGCGGCGCGTCAGGTTCCGGGTCATCAACGCGGCCGCCGACACCGCCTTCCGGGTCGCGCTCGGCGATCATCGCATGACCATCACCCACACCGACGGATTCCCGTGCTCGCCCGTCACCGTGGACACGTTCATCATCGGCATGGGCGAGCGTTACGACTTCGTCGTCACGCTCAAATCAGGCGCGTTCCCGCTGGTGGCGCAGGCGGAGGGCAAGGGCGGGCG